>CAJMOB010000008.1:0-127161 GCA_905214925.1 uncultured bacterium
TTGAACCCTCGCGCCGCTATTAACGACCTACTCCCTTTCCAGGGGAGCCCCTTCAACCACTTGGGTATTTCTCCACGGTTGCTATATGATACTATATAACGAACGGAGAGGGTGGGATTCGAACCCACGCGCCCTTTCGGACAAACGGTTTTCAAGACCGCCTCGTTATGACCACTTCGATACCTCTCCATATTCTTTTTCTGTCTCAGCGACAGATATTATGATATCATTTTTGTCTTATAGTGTCAATAATTTTTTTCATTTTATTTCGATCTTTTTACTTATCCTATAGCTTCCCCATTTTTTTCAATTTTATCCCGAATAAATTCTTATTTTTATATAGCAATGAGAAACCCATTTTCAGAGTTCCTCATTACTCCTAGATAATATGGATTGCTAAAATATAGACATCCATATTTTTCCCTTTCTATTGTTACCTATTTCTAGACTAAATATGATCTTTATATATCGTCTAGATATCTCTTTCTATTCTATTCGGCGCTATATGTTCTGTTAAAATACTCATCATCCGAAATGGATATCATTCATCCCCATTTCTACGCTCTATAGGAAAACTAGTATTTATCGATTTTTTACTCTTCCTATGTATGATTTCCCTATCTTATTCTCATAGAAAGCAAACATTCTGCAATCACCAAATCTTCTGGTGTAGTAATTTTAATATTTTCATAACTACCCTTCAATAATTTAATCGGATGATTCCCATACTTTTCTACTACCATAGCATCATCTGTAATGGCATTATCTTTTACCTTCATCATCTCTTCATAGGCCTTGGTAACCAAAGTAACCGTAAAAGACTGAGGTGTCTGCATTAACCATAGGGTACTTCTATCTGGTGTCTCTTTTGCAAATCCTTCCTTATCGATCACTTTAATTGTATCTTTTACAGGCATACCAACAACACAAGCTCTATATTTTTTGACCCCCTCTATGGAAGCCTTTATAATTGCTTGTGTTAATAGCGGTCTTGCACCATCATGAATTAGTACATAATCTCCTGCTTCTATGGCCTTTAATCCACAATAAACAGATTCATATCGCTCGTTGCCACCTTCTACGATGGCAACAACTTTTTGAAATCCATATTTCTCTATAATCTCTTTTTGACAATACGAAATCTCACCTTTTCCAACAACTAAAACAATCCCATCCACATCACTTTCTTCAAATTCCTTCAAAGAATAATAAAGCACAGGATAGCCTTTTAATTCCATATATTGTTTTTGTATGTGAGATTGCATACGCTTTCCTTGTCCACCTGCTAATACAATCGCTATGATTTTTTCCTGCATGGAACCACCTTCTATCTTTGTCCAATCTTCAGGTTAGGAACTGCATTCAAATCCCAACCATGTCTTGTCCCTTTTTGATATTCATAAAATCCAGCCACTCCAATCATAGCAGCATTATCCGTGCAGAAAATTGGAGATGGATGATAAAATTTTAATCCATTTTTTTCACAAGCTTCTTTCATAGCCTCTCTTAAAGAAGAATTTGATGCAACTCCACCTGCAACAGCTAGTTTATTAACACCTAATTCTTTTGCAGCAAAAATAGCATGATTTACTAATACATCAATGACCGCCTGTTGGAAAGAGGCTGCAACATCCGCTTTATTTACTTCAATTCCTTTCATTTCACATTGATTTAAGTAATTTAAAACCGCTGACTTTAATCCACTAAAGCTAAAGTCGTTTGGAGCGCCTTCAATAACCGCTCTTGGGAATTTAATCGCATTTTTATCTCCCTCTTTTGATAATTTATCAATTTTTGGACCTCCTGGATAACCGAGTCCAATGGCTCTTGCTACTTTATCAAAAGCTTCTCCTGCTGCATCATCCCTTGTTCTTCCGATAATTTCATATTCACCATAATCTTTTACATGAACAAGATGAGAGTGTCCTCCTGATACCACAAGACATAAAAACGGAGGCTCTAAGTCTAAATTTTCAATATAATTAGCCGAAATATGACCTTCAATATGATGCACCCCTACCAATGGTTTTTGTTTTGCAAACGCTATGGATTTTGCAAATGCAACTCCAACTAATAATGCTCCTACAAGTCCTGGTCCATAAGTAACAGCAATGGCGTCGATTTCATCTAATGTGGTACCTGCTTCTTCTAACGCTTCCTCTACCACTTGATTGATTTTTTCAATATGCTTTCTAGAAGCAATTTCCGGAACGACTCCGCCATATAATTTATGCAATTCAATTTGTGAAGATATAATATTGGATAAAACTTCTCTACCATTTCGAACAACTGCTGCGGCTGTTTCATCACAAGATGACTCAATCGCTAATATTTTTACTTCTTCTTTTTGCACAATACATTCCTCCTTTTTTACTTTTTATTTTCTATTTTTCTTTTATTAATACTTATAATTTTTAATACTTATCATTTCAATCTTACACTATTTGTAGAACAACGGATACGCCCCAAACAACTTATACCTTTTGTCAATCTATGTCAATTGATATTCTTTAAGGCTTTTACTTGTTGAGCACGATTCACTCTATGCTTCTTCAAATTCTAACGTTATGCTCTTTCCATCTTTTCCCGGTTTTACTCTCTCAAAAATTTCCCAAACCTTTGGCATAAATTCCTCTGCTCTTGTTAAAGAAGGGCTATAATGAGTCAACCACATTTCTTTTACATCCGCTTCTTTCCCAAGTTTAGCGGCTTCATAAAAAGTCATATGCTTATACTCTCTTGCTTTTGCATCTTTCCCATCTTCTCCGTACATACCTTCGCAAATAAAAAGATCAGAATTTTTTGCATGTTCTGCAATCGCAGGTACAGGACGACTATCAGTACAATAAGTTACTTTAATTCCTTTTCTCTCTTCTCCTAAAATCATATCACTTGTATAGACTCGACCATCCGCCTCGATTGTATCGCCTTTTTGTAAGCGACTCCAATACATTTTCGGTACTTCATTTTCTTCTGCCTTCTTCGGATCAAATTTTCCCGCTCTTGGAATTTTTATGGTATATCCATAACAAGTCACATTGTGGTTCACACGAAATGCTTCTATTATATATCCATTTCTCTCAATGATCTGTTCACTACCTGAAAGCTCAATAAACTCAATTGGAAATGGTAATTCTGGAGCAATTACACGCAATGCATTTACAACACGCTCTAATCCTTTTGGCCCAATCATAACAAGTGGTTCTGTACGCTCTGCATTTCCAAGGGTCAATAATAGTCCTGGAAGCCCACTAATATGATCAGCATGATAATGCGTAAAACAGATGACATCAATAGGCTTAAAACTCCAGCCTTTTTCTTTGATTGCCACCTGTGTTCCTTCTCCGCAGTCAATTAAAATACTATTTCCATTATATCTTGCCATTAACGCTGTTAAACGCCGATATGGAAGTGGCATCATTCCTCCACTTCCCAATAGGCATACATCTAACATATTTATATCCTCACTTCCTAAACGCTATTTTTTACTAGCATTATTTTTATCCTATCACTCTTTTATTCAAAATCTCTTTCTCAATTTTTTTTAATTACAATTTCATTTACACTAATTCCGTTTGATCTTTTATTTGAACGGGTATTTTAAATGTCTGAATCCATTGATCATAACAAGATTCACAAATATGAATCATATGATGTTCTCCATCTTTTTTTGAGAAATATCCCCATTCTTTCTCAAGTAATACTGAATCATTTCTCTCTAGATCATTTAAGCTACCAATTTCTCTCCCACATAAATTACAATATAATTTGCCATTATGCTTCATGCCGTTCCTCCACTTCCATTATCTGCAGATCTTTCGTTCAACTTTATTCTTCTCTATTATAAATGCTTTCTTTGCTATTTTATAGTGGAAAGATTTGCCGACATAATCACCGCATTTTCTAAAGGATCCTTATAATAATTTTTCCTCATTGAAATTGGAATAAAATGAAATTTTTCGTATAGACGAATCGCGCCTGCATTACTTTCTCTCACTTCAAGAAAAACAGTATTCACTTGTTCTTCTTTTACACGCTTTAAAGATTCTCTTACAAGCAATTCTCCTATCCCCTTCTTTCTCATATGAGGTAATACTGCAACATTGGTAACATCCGCTTCATCAAGTGTCTTTATCATACCCATATAACCGACTATTTCATCGTTTGCTTCTGCTACAAGAAATTGGTGTGTTTCATATTGTAATACTTCTTCAATACTTTCGAGACTCCATGGGATTGAAAAACAAGCACATTCTATTTTCCGAACTGCCTCACAGTCTTCTTTTCTCATCAAACGTATCTTGACTTCTTGTCCCATATTAACTCTGTTCCTTCGCCATCATCTTTTCTTTTAACTCTCTCTCCGCTTGAGAAAGCCTTAAATACTCTGGTTGGTGTTCTGTAGCGGTCTCTATTTTACCTTCTTTAAAATATTCAATTGCCAATGTCCCAACGGCTCCGGCTCTTTGACGGCAAAGATGGGCTGGTGCAAAGGAATATGGCACTTTCATCTGCTCTTTTATGATTTCACTATATGGAGGAATTCCATCTCCAATAAAAATAACTTCTCGTCCTAATAAATTCAACTCTTTTATTAGCTCTTCAATGGAAACTGCCATCTGATCTTGCATCACTCGAAACTTCATTTCATGAAACTCATAAAGTCCCGTATAAACTTGATTTCTTCTGGCATCCATAATTGGACAAATCACTTGGCTATTTCCATATAAATTATAGGCAAGTGCCTCCACTGTTGGGATATGAATTAAAGGTTTGCCCAATGCAAATCCCAGTCCTTTTGCTGTAGCTGAACCAATGCGTAGTCCTGTAAAAGATCCTGGTCCACCTGCTATAGCAATTGCATCTATGGTATCTAAATCAATCTGTGTCATTTTTATTATTTCATCAAGCATTGGTAATAATGTCTGAGAATGTGTCTTTTTATAATTAATTGTATATTCTGCCACTATTTGCTCTTCCTCTACAATAGCAACAGACGCTACAAGTCCTGAACTATCAAGTGCTAAAAGTCTCATAATATCTCCTTTTTTCATTCTATATCAGAATCTACCATTTATTATTTCCTTATCTGTAGAAAATGTTTTTTCATAGATAAAAGAATTATAAATGATCAGAAACTGTAATTCTTCTATAATCAAATCCCTTTTCTAAATCTTTTTCAATGGTAACAACCTTCATTGTCTCTGGAAGAATTTCTTCGATTAAATTGGCCCATTCAATTAAACAGACACCGTTTCCATAGATATAATCTTCAAATCCAATCTCATCCATTTCTTCCACATCGCTAATCCGATAGACATCAAAATGATAAAAAGGAATTCTTCCTTCTTCGTACTCTTGAACGATTGTAAATGTTGGGCTGCTAACCGGCTCTGTAATGCCTAATCCTGTGGCAAATCCTTGTGTAAATACTGTTTTTCCAACTCCTAAATCTCCAAGTAGGCAGATAACATCACCTGCATTTGCCTCTTGTGCCATCTTCTTTCCAAATTCAAATGTATCCTTTGACTCATGACTTTCAAATATCATATCATTCACTCCTTTCTTTTCCCACTTTTATTTATCTTTTACTCGTTAGAGCTGATACAGTTTCTTCTTTATTTCGTTCTTATCTGTTTCCTACCTCTATTTTACGTTTTCTATTCTATCAGAAACATTCTATCAAAAACAAGAAAACTTCTTACTTATATTCTGATTCATTATAACAGACACATCCCTAACTATCAACGGCAGAAACAAACGAAAAAAGTTGCCAGTGGTTTTCATTTCTTTGTTTTCCACTGACAACTTTTCTATTTACAACATAGGAATTTTTTCCTCAAATATATCACACCATAAACTTACGGAATTTTTTCCATACATAATAAGTAACAATTGATAATACCGCTCCTTTTACAATATTAAACGGAACAAAACCAATAAGCAGTAATGTCTTCATATCTTTAATTGCAGGAATCATAGCACTAGCCATTCCATAAAGGGCACTTTCATTTCCTCCAAAATAAAGAGTAATGTAAAGAGGTAATGTAATAAAATAATTTACAACAACTCCTGTAAACACTAATAATAAAGTTCCTACAAAAAATCCTTTTTGGAGTCTTTTTTGTGACTTTGAATACCAAAATACAAGAGAAACCCCTAATACATAACTAGAAGACATAATAAAGTTTGCTATTTCTCCGACTGTTGCTGTACTACTTGTCATAGCATGAAGTAAATTCTTTACTAACTCTACAAATACACCCGCAGCTGGTCCATACGTTAAAGCACAGATGAGTGCTGGTACATCACTAATCTCTAACTCTAAAAAACCAATAAACTTTACAGGAAAATGTACAAACATTAGAATAAATGCCATTGCTGACATGAAACCAATTGTTGTAATTGCTTTTGCATTTAAAACATTCCCTTTTTTAACTCCTTGTAATTGTGTGTTATCCATGTTTTCTCTTCTCCTTTACATAAAAAATACTATGTTGGAAATTCAAGAGAGTGAGGAAAGAACCCAAGCTATTTTTGCCACACAAAAAGCCCTGAATCGATGATTCAGGGCTATTCGCTTAACGTATCGTATATAAAATGTATGGTAACTAAAATACGCTTACAGTTCTTATCTTCTTTCATCCAGACTTTACTGTCGGTATTGGAATCACACCAATTCTGCCCTAATGGCTCGCGGACTTTACCGCCGGTCGGGAATTGCACCCTGCCCTGAAGAACTTCCTTTATTTTATTCTTTTTTATTATAATATTTGTGTTTTGAAAAGTCAATACTTTTCAAAGTCACGTTTTGAGTTTTCGGAAAACTATTTTTCTTTCTTCACTCTATTCCTCTTATTCTTTCATTGTAAGTTGAATTCGTTTTTTCTGTAGATCTACAGATAACACCTTCACTTCTACAATATCCCCAACGCTTACTACTTCTAATGGGTGCTTAATATATCGATCTGTCATCTGTGAAATATGAACGAGTCCATCTTGATGAACTCCAATATCCACAAAGGCTCCAAAATCAATGACATTACGAACCGTTCCTTTTAATATCATACCTTCTTTTAAATCCTTCATATCAAGGACATCTGTTCTTAACACTGGCTTTGGCATTTCATCACGAGGATCTCTTCCTGGTTTTTCTAACTCTTTTACAATATCAAGTAATGTAAGTTCTCCAACTTCTAATTCTCGTGCTAATTTCTTAGCATCTGTAATCTGTTTTGAGAGTCCCTTTAATCCTCCTCGTCTAATATCGGCTTCTTGATATCCAAGGAGCTTTAGTAAATTTCTTGCCACTTCATAAGATTCTGGATGCACGCTTGTCCCATCAAGCGCTTGCTCTCCATCTGTAATTCTCATAAACCCTGCACATTGTTCAAATGCCTTTGGACCCAACTTTGCAACTTTTAATAATTGTCTTCGATCTGTAAATTTTCCATTTTCTTCTCGATAAGCGACTATATTTTTGGCTACTGCCTTACTCACACCTGAAATATACTCTAACAAGGATGCTGACGCTGTATTTAAGTCAATTCCAACTTTATTTACACAGTCTTCTACCACTCCTGTCAATGTGTCACCTAGCTTCTTTTGGTTCATATCATGTTGATACTGACCGACTCCAATGGATTTTGGATCAATTTTTACAAGCTCTGCTAATGGATCTTGCAAACGCCTAGCAATGGATGTGGCACTTCTTTGGCCTACATCAAAATTTGGAAACTCCTCCGTTGCCAATTTGCTAGCAGAATAGACAGAAGCTCCTGCCTCATTTGTAATCACATACTGGACTGGCTCTGGTATCTCCTTAAGCATTTCTGCAATGACTTGTTCTGATTCTCTTGAAGCAGTTCCATTTCCAACAGATATCAAAGTGATGCCATACTTTTTAATAAGACCGTGTACTGTTTCCTTTGCTTCTTTTACTTTGTTTTGAGGAGCGGTTGGATAAACGACTACCGTATCCAATACTTTACCAGTTGGGTCAATTACTGCTAACTTACATCCTGTTCGAAAAGCTGGATCCCAGCCAAGAACCGTCTGCCCAGCAATTGGCGGTTGCATCAACAATTGCTCTAGATTCTTTCCAAACACTTTAATTGCACCATCTTCTGCTTTTTCTGTCAACGTATTTCGAACTTCACGCTCAATCGCACCGCTAATTAATCGCTTATAGCTATCTTCAATGGCTGATTTTAAAACTGGAGTCGTATATGGATTGTCTTTACGGATAATTCTTTTTTCTAAATAGGCAATAATTTTTTCTTCTGGTGCTTGTACTTTTACGGTTAATACTTTCTCTTTTTCTCCACGATTTAATGCTAAAATACGATGTCCTGCTACTTTTTTTATCGATTCCTCATATTCATAATACATTTCATAAACAGAACTTTCTTCTTTATTTTTTGCCTCAGATATGAGAGAGCCCTCTTTCATTGTGAGATCGCGGATATAGGTTCGGTAATCAGCATCATCAGAAATCCCTTCTGCAATAATGTCCATAGCTCCTGCAATGGCTTCTTCTACTGTATTCACCTGTTTTTCTTCTGACAAAAACTCTTGTGCTTCTTCCTTTACATCTCTTTTCATATTTTGCAATAAAATAAGATTAGCAAATGGCTCTAATCCTTTCTCTTTTGCAATCATCGCTCTTGTCCTTCTCTTTGGACGATATGGTCGATAGAGATCTTCTACTTCCACTAATGTCTTTGCCTCTAAGATCTTTTTCTTTAATTCTGGTGTCAATTTTTCCTGTTCTTCAATTGTATTTAACACCTGCTCTTTTTTCTCTTCTAAATTTCTTAAATAAACAAGACGTTCATGTAAATTACGAAGCACTTCATCATTTAAAGCTCCTGTTGCCTCTTTACGATAACGAGCAATAAATGGTATTGTATTTCCTTCATCAATTAATTTTACCGCCGCTTCTACTTGTTCATATTTTACCCCTAATTCCTGTTGTAGTACTGCTATAATATCCATATGATTTTTTCTCCCTAATATAAATTATAATTCAAATTCAACTTTTCTTCCCACTGGCTCATAGGCATGATATTTTACTCCAACCATGTCAAACATTGCTTTGGAAGCTTTTACTGAATCTGTATCCGCATATTTATCGCTCATGTAGATAATCTCTTTAATTCCACTTTGAATAATAGCTTTACAACACTCATTGCAAGGAAATAATGTTCCATAAAGTTTTGCACCTTCTAAAGAACCTCCATTATAATTCAAAATAGCATTGAGCTCCGCATGACATACATAGAGATATTTCGTATGTAAAGGCTCTCCTTCTCTCTCCCATGGCATACAATCGTCAGAACATCCTGTTGGCATCCCATTGTAACCAATAGAGAGAATTTTATTATTGGCATCTACAATACAAGCTCCTACTTGTGTTCCTGGATCTTTACTTCTCATAGCCGCTAACATGGCAACTCCCATAAAATACTCATCCCATGATAAATAATCTTGTCGTTTCATATTTCAGTTCCTTTCTACTGTTTATTCTAAATAAGGAAAATAAGTTCCCCCATACCTCGTTACTTTTGTGTAAATGATAATAACACAAAAGGCATAGATTTACCACCCTCGGTATTCCATGCCTTTTAATAATTTATTTTCAATTTTTATTATTTATTAAACATAGTTATCTCTCTTGGAAAAACGCATCATGCACTGCATTCATAGCTTTCTTTGTATCTTTTTCCCCAATTACAACTGTAATATTAATATCAGAACTTGAAATCATACGAATATTAATTCCAACATCAGATAATGCTTCAAACATTTTCGCTGCAACACCTGGATTTGTCATCATACCAGCACCAACGACGGACACTTTTGATACATCTTTTGATACATCGATCTTTTCATAATTGTCACTAAAATTACTTTCAATAATTTCTACCGCTTCGTCTGCAGCACTTTCTGCTACTGTAAATGCAATATCCTTGCTATCATCACGACCAATAGACTGTAAAATAATATCTACATTAATGTTTCTCTTAGCTAAAATATTGAATACTTTAAAGGCAACTCCTGGTTCATCTTTTACTCCAATTAAAGCAATTCGTGCTACATCATTATCTGCTGCAACTCCACTAACAAGCATTCTTTCCATCTTTGTTTCCTCCTTAACAATCGTTCCTTCTGATGTATTTAAACTAGAACGCACAACCAATTGTACTCCATATTTTTTTGCAAGCTCTACAGAACGGTTATGAAGCACGCCTGCTCCAAGAGAAGCTAATTCTAACATTTCATCGTATGTAATTTCTTTTAGCTTATAAGCCTCTTGTACAACGCGTGGATCCGCTGTATATACGCCATCTACATCTGTATAAATTTCACAGGCGTCCGCATTTAATACTGCTGCTAAAGCAACGGCTGTTGTATCGGAGCCCCCTCTTCCCAATGTGGTGTAATTATCATAACGATCAACCCCTTGGAATCCTGTTACAAAGACAATTTTTCTTTGCTCTAATTCATGTTGAATTCTTTCTGTATCGATATCTTTTAAACGAGCATTTCCATATCGATGATCCGTATGCATCTTAACCTGAAAAGCATTTAAAGAAATCGCTGGAACGCCAAGAGCATTTACTGCCATAGCAGCTAATGCTACGGAAGTCTGTTCTCCTGTTGTAAGAAGCATATCCATCTCACGTTTTGATGCTTTTGGATTAATATCTCTTGCCATAGAAAGGAGTTCGTCCGTCATTTTCCCCATAGCAGATAAAACAACGACAACATCGTTTCCTTTCTGATATTCTTCTATACAACGTTTTGCTACATTAAAAATTCTTTCCTTGTTCCCAACAGATGTACCACCAAATTTTTTTACGATTAGCATAATGTCCTCCTATGTTACGTTTTATTTGTGCGAAAGGCATAAAGCAAACAAAAATACCTATCTTTCCACTTAGAGCCATCCGCGAACTTGAGAAACTAACGAAGCATAGTTCTCACAGTTATTAGAAAATAAGCGCTTTATGAATTCTGTCACACGTGAAAAACATTCTTTGCGAGTTTTCCACACAAATGAACAGCTAATTTTTTAACACCTTTGCTCTTCATTATATGCGATCTTCCTTCTATTGTAACGCTCAAATCCTGTCGGAAACATGGCATTTTAGCGTTTATACATCTTATTTTTTATTCCAAAAGAGTTTCTATGCGCTTTTTTCCACAACTGGTATCCATAATGGCTGGACACCTTCTATAGTTGACTCATCATTTTCTTTTGAACAATATCATTGTTACGACTCGCTATCCATTCACGAAAACATCTTATAACTTTCGTTTCCTTTTTTCATAAACATCTTCTGAGCAATTTGCTATATAGAAATATAAATCTTTCATTTTTTTATATTTCCCCCTTAGAAAATGACAATAACTGGTTACAGTATAATACTGATATGACATTATGTCAAAAACTTTTTTCATTTTTTACACATTTTTTAAATTTCATCTAAATATGACGAAAAATATGGCCACAAAGTCTCTATAATCACTAACGTTTTTTATTCTCTTGCTAAAATATTCAAATAATGGATTCCCTCACTTGCTTCAATCTCATGAAACAACTGAGAAATATCTCCTGTATCTGGCAAAATCATAATGCTCAACGTTAATAAAGCAACCCCATTGATCGGAATACTTTGATGAATTGTCATAATATTTGCCCTATATTTTGCAATACAGTTTAATACCATAGAACAAAGCCCTGGTTTATCTTCTAATTCTACAACAAAGGTAATTACCCTTCCTTTTGCATTCTCTTGTAACTGAAAAATATCATCCTTATATTTATAATAAGAACTGCGGCTGATCCCAACCCGTTCAGCCACTTCTTGAATCGTGAGATTTTTGTTACTATCCAGTAATTTTTTTGCTTCTACAACTTTTAACAATACTTCTGGCACCGCTTTTTTCTTCACCAAAAAATATTTGCTTTCATCTAACATACCGTTCTTAAGTCTCCCTTCTCCTTTTTTTATTTCCTCTTCTATCATGTCCTTATCTCTTTCTATTTTTTCTTTTTATAACCCTTCCCCTTATTTTTTATTCTTGTTCACGCTTTTTTGTAGCCTCCCATTTTAAATAGGCATTCATAAACGCATCTAAATTTCCATCCATAACACTTGCTACATTGCTTGTTTCCTCTCCCGTTCTTAAATCTTTTACCATCGTATATGGTTGCATAACATAAGAACGAATTTGACTACCCCAACCATTATCGGAAACCTCTCCTCGAATCCCTGATAACTTCTCCATATTTTCTTGCTGTTTCATCATATACAGCTTTGCCTTTAACATTTGCATCGCTTTATCTTTATTTTGGAATTGAGAACGCTCATTTTGACATTGTACAACGATTCCTGTTGGCAAATGAGTAATACGAATAGCAGAAGAGGTTTTATTAACGTGCTGTCCACCTGCTCCACTAGAACGATAGGTGTCAATTCTTAAATCATCATCATTGATCTCAATCTCAATCTCTTGATTGATTTCTGGCATAACGTCACAAGATACAAAAGAGGTCTGTCTTTTTCCCGCCGCATTAAATGGTGAAATACGTACAAGACGATGAACCCCCTTTTCAGATTTTAAATAACCATAGGCATTTTCTCCATTGATCTGAACGGTAACCGTCTTAATTCCAGCTTCATCTCCATCCAAATAATCAAGAATCTCTGTCTGATATCCTTTTGCATTTGCCCATCTTGTATACATACGGAATAACATACTCGCCCAATCACAAGACTCTGTTCCACCTGCTCCTGCATGAAGTGTCAAGATTGCATTGCATTTATCGTATTCCCCTGATAAAAGTGTCTTAACACGAAGTTGTTCTAAACCTTCTACAAAAGCCTTTACCATCTCATCAATTTCTGGAATTAAAGAGGGATCTTCTTCTTCATATCCCATCTCAAGCATTGTATCAATATCTTCTAACTGGTCAACAAGGCCTTTATATTCCTCTACAGTATCCTTTAAGTTTTTTAACTCTTTCATGATCTGCTGAGAACGCTCGATATTATCCCAAAATCCCGGTGATTCCATATCTGCTTCTAACTCTTCGATTCTATCCTTTTTTCTTTCTAAATCCAAAGAATGGCCCACTTCTACTAATGGGTCTCTATATTGATTGATTGTATATTTAAATTGATCTAATTCAACCATTCTTCTGCCTCCTTTAATGCTTGTATAATTAGCATACCATGTTCTTATAGTGCTATGCAACTACCTAAAACGATAAACAAGAAAAAGTGTGATTTCCGATAAATTTCCTATCACAGAAAAAAGGGCTGTTATGAATTTCTCTTCACAACAAACCCTTTTCTTTTATTCTACATTATGCTTCATTTCTTCCGCAGCAATGTTTATATTTTTTTCCTGAACCACATGGACATGGATCATTTCTTCCAATTTTTTCAGACATTCTAACAATTGGTCTCTTTCCACCTGTTGTGTCTTTATTTGTACCAGTTACTTTTGCAACTTCTTCTCTTTCCACTTTTTGTTCGATACGAACATGTAAAAGAGCTTGTGCAGTTTCTTCACGAATGGCTTCTGCCATTTCATCGAACATTGCATAACCTGTAAATTTATATTCTACAACTGGATCTCTTTGTCCATATGCCTGTAAACCAATACCTTGACGAAGCTGATCCATATCATCAATATGATCCATCCATTTACGGTCAATGACACGGAGAAGAATTACACGTTCAATTTCACGAAGATGTTCTGGTTCTGGGAACTCAGCTTCTTTTGCTTCATATAATTTTGCAGCTTCTTCTTTTAATCTCTGGATCAGTTCTGCTTTCTTACCATTCTTTTCTTCTTCCTCTGTTAATTCAATTCTCTTAACTGGAATCACTGAAAGAAGTTCATTGTTAAGACTTTCTAAATCCCAATCTTTTGCTGGTTGATCATCACCAATCACGCGATTTACATAGTCTTCCACTGTATCTAAAATCATTTTGTAAATAACGTCTCTCATATTTTCACCATCTAATACACGACGACGTTCTCCATAAATGATTTCTCTTTGTTCATTATTTACACGATCATATTCAAGTAAGTTTTTACGAATACCAAAGTTATTTCCTTCGATTTTCTTTTGCGCTTTTTCGATAAAGTTTGTAAGAGTCTTATGTTGGATCTCTTCTCCCTTTGGAAGATTTAATGCTTTGTACATTCCCATAACTCTTTCAGAACCAAAAAGACGCATTAAATCATCTTCTAATGATAAATAGAATTTAGATTCCCCTGGATCTCCTTGACGTCCAGCACGACCACGGAGCTGGTTGTCAATACGTCTTGATTCATGGCGTTCTGTACCAATAATTTTAAGACCGCCAAGATCTTCTACTCCTTTTCCGAGCTTGATATCCGTACCACGACCTGCCATATTTGTAGCAATTGTAACAGCGCCACGAACACCAGCTTCTGCGATAATTTCGGCTTCTAATTCATGGAATTTCGCATTCAACACTTTATGTGGAATATGACGTTTTTTCAAACGAGAACTTACTTCTTCTGATGACTCAATTGTCACAGTACCAACTAAGACTGGTTGTCCTTTTTCATGGCTTTCTGCGATATCATTGATAACTGCATCTAATTTCTCTTCCTTTGTACAATAAACAGCATCATCATGATCTTTACGAATCATAGGTTTGTTTGTAGGAATCACAATAACGTCCATTCCATAAATTTCACGGAATTCTTGTTCTTCTGTCTGAGCAGTACCTGTCATACCAGATTTTTTTGCATATTTATTGAAGAAGTTCTGGAATGTAATTGTTGCAAGAGTTTTACTTTCTCTATTTACTTTTACATGTTCTTTGGCTTCAATGGCCTGATGAAGACCATCAGAATATCTTCTTCCTGGCATAATACGTCCAGTAAACTCATCAACGATCAATACTTCATCGTCTTTTACAACATAATCTTTATCACGGAACATTAAGTTATGCGCTCTTAATGCAAGAATCATGTTATGCTGAATTTCTAAATTTTCTGGATCCGCAAGGTTTTCAATTTTGAAAAACTCTTCTACTTTTTGAATACCTTGTGCTGTCAACATAACTTGTTTGTCTTTTTCATTTACAAGGAAATCTCCATCTTCTTTGACATCTTCACCCATAATGGCATCAATTTTGGATAATTCTCCTGTTGAAGTACCTCTTTCTAATTTTCTAGCCACAAAATCACACATCTTATAAAGCTCTGTGGATTTTCCGCTCTGTCCAGAAATAATAAGAGGGGTTCTCGCTTCATCGATTAATACAGAG
Organism: uncultured bacterium; assembly: GCA_905214925.1. Lineage (GTDB taxonomy): Bacteria > Bacillota > Clostridia > Lachnospirales > Lachnospiraceae > Scybalomonas. Next base: position 15,327 of record CAJMOB010000008.1, read on the forward strand.
TCAACCTCATCCACGATTGCATAATGTAAGTCTCTTTGAACGAGTTGCTCTTTATAAATAACCATGTTATCTCTTAAATAGTCAAAACCTAATTCGTTGTTTGTAATATAAGTAATATCACAATTATAAGCTTTTCTTCTCTCATCTGGTTCAGAGCTATTTAAAATAACACCAACTTTTAATCCTAAGAAATTATGAATTTGTCCCATGATTTCAGCGTCACGTTTTGCTAAGTAATCATTTACTGTTACAATGTGGACACCTTTTCCTTCTAGGGCATTTAAATATGCTGGAAGTGTAGAAACTAATGTCTTACCTTCACCTGTTTTCATTTCTGCAATACGTCCCTGGTGAAGAATAATACCACCAATTAATTGTACTCGGTAGTGTTTCATACCAACCGTACGAACAGCTGCTTCTCTTACAACCGCAAACGCTTCTGGTAAAATATCATCTAATGTTTCACCATCGGCAAGACGCTTTTTAAATTCTTCTGTTTTCCCTTTAAGTTCCTCATCTGTAAGTGCCTGCATTGTTTCATCTAATGATTCAATCTTTTCCACTAAAGGCATAATACGTTTAATTTCTTTTTCGCTATGGGAACCAAAAATTTTCTCTAAAATATTCATTTATCTTTCACTCCTGTGATTCGTTCGGAATATTGTCAAATTACATTGTACCATTGAATTTCTTTATAATCAACGAAATTCTAAATTCTTAACAAAATGTCCATATATGAACTTTTTGTTAGAAACTGATCTATTTTCAAAGTTTTTTCAACCTTTAAAGAAATCGAGCAACATAACCCGATACTCCCTCCCCTTTCTTTTGTCCATACTTGAAAAAACCATCTAATAAAAAAATATACAATATTCTAGACTGCTTTTCAAGAAGAATATGCGGGAATTTCTGTAAATCTTGGAAAAGAGTCACAATCTATTCACATAAAAAAGAAGTATCACGAAACGATAAGCGTCCTTTGTGATACTTCTTTTCCCCATATTATTTGCTACATCCAAAACCCTTCTTTGATGTAACCCCACCTTGCTTTATGAATTATGGACTGCTTGTCCAACATAAAACTCAAAATTTTAATACTCAGGTTCAATCAGACCATATGTATGACCTTTTCTCTTATATACAACATTTACTTCATTTGTTTCCACATTACGGAATACGTAGAAATCATGTCCTAACATTTCCATCTGTAGGCATGCTTCCTCTGGATCCATAGGTTTCATAGCAAACTGTTTGCTTCTAAAAATCTTAATTTCTTCGTCATCGGTTTCTTCTTCAACGAATGATGGTTGAAAAAATCCACCTGATTGTTTTTGTTGAACTAATTTATTTTTATATTTACGAACTTGACGCTCGATAATATCCACAACTAAATCGATAGATACATACATATCATCACTAGATTGCTCTGCACGGATGATACTTCCTTTCATAGGAATTGTAACTTCAATTTTCTGTCTGTCCTTTTCAACACCAAATGTAACATGAATCTCTGTATTGTCAGTAAAATATTTAGAAAGTCTATCGATTTTCTTTTCGACTGTATTCTTTAAAGCCTCTGTCACTTCAATGTTCTTCCCAATAATAATGTAACGCATATGGTCCAACTCCTTCTATGTCATATTATCCGATGAACTATCACGGATAGACGTCCAACAAAAGAACTAAATTCTCTGTTGTTCATAGTCATATTATACCATAATTATTATTTTTTTCAATTACTTATCTACATTTTTTATAATTTTTTATTAATTATTTTATTATATTTTATATTGAAAAAATTCTCAGTTTTCTTTTATTTTTATAAATTAATAATTGATAACAGAGTTTCTGTAATTTATTAAATGTTTTCACTTGATTTTATAATAATTCACCAAAACATTTGTTCCATTTTCGACATTATTTTTTCTTCTTTCTACATGTATCATTTTGTGGATAATGTGGATAACTTTGTGTATAACTCAAAATGACCTTATTTACTCATTCTTTTCCTGTGTATAATTTATGAGTTTTATCCACATAATCCACATTACACTTTTAACTTTTCCATTTTTCGCCATTTATTTGTGCATTTTGTACATGCACTACTTATATTATTAACATTCAATTTCTATTTTATTCATATTTTTATCAAAAAATTCCAAAATGAAAATATTGCTTCTATTTTCTTCTATCAAAAAAAGCTACCTTATAAAACGAATTTTTTCTTCCACATCCATTTTATAAGATAGCTATTTTTTTGCCCTATATACTTTTTATATTAACCATACAATATACGATACGAGTTTATAATTTATTTTATTCTTATCCTACAATACTTCTTGCACAATATGGAGTTCTATAATACATATTGGAAATTTTAATTCCTGATTCTGGAGAACTTGCATGAACAACTTGTCCATTTCCAATATAAAGTGCAACGTGACCAATGCTACTTCCATTCTTATAGAAAATTAAATCTCCAGGCTGTACATCGCTTAAAGAAACAGATCTTCCGTTTGTAGCTTGTTCTCTAGAAGTACGGCTAATAGAAATACCGAAGTTTCTATATACAGATTGTGTAAATCCAGAACAATCTGTTCCATTTGTTAAACTTGTTCCTCCATATACATATGGATTTCCTACAAACTGCACTGCAAAATTAACAATATTTTGTCTTGTTGTTGAACCTGCACTGCTATAGCTCTTGTCAGATGAACTTGAACTTCCAGAACTGCTGTTACTACTAGAAGAACTTGAGCTACTTGATGTACTAGATGAATTGGATGTACTAGAAGTATTCGATGTATTTGATGTACTAGATGAACTAGATGCACTTTCAGCTGCTGCTTCCTGTTGCTGTCTTTGTTCTTCTGCTTGTCTTTCTAACTCACGAGCTGCTGCTTCTTCCGCCTTTTTCTCTTCTTCTCTAGAAACAGCATCATCAAATTGGAAGTCAATATCTACATATTCTTTTGATACATAGCCTTTTACGTCTTGATCTACCTTAATTGCAACCCAATTTTTCCCTTCTTTAAGAACTTTATAGTCCTCACCTTCTGGTACTAATGTTAATATTTTTGCTTTTTGTGTCGCCTTTTCACGTACTCTTAATGTTTGTACTGTAACGGTTGCTACTTTTTTACAAACTTTATTTGCGTAGGTTTCTACCCCTTCTCCTGTTACAAGAAACTCATCTTTTACCCAACCTGTTACTTCTCCAGATTCGATTTTTGTCCATCCATTTTTTTGTTTTAAAATCGTTCCTGCTGCACCTTTATATAACTTTCCAACTACTTTTGCTTCTTCTGTTGGATGTTTACGCACATTTAAATAATTATTAACTTTTGCTAATACGATTCCATCGTATTTGGATGCTTCTTTCTCCTCTTCTGCTTCCTCTTTTTTTGCCTTCTCTTGATCTTCCGTACTTGGAATATCTTTTTCGTCCACGGTCTTTACTTCTGTCGCTCCTGCTGCTAATGGATCTTGTTGTTGTTCTGTTGTCTTTTCTGGATCCACTGGGATTTGATCTTCTCCAGCATTTACAATATTATCCATGGAAAGGGAAAATCCTGCCACTGCTGTTGTTGAAAAAATGCTCTCAGCATGAGCTTGTACAGTTCCCGCACCTAAACATGCAGTCACTGCCATTAAGGCAAACGATGCCTTTGTTTTTAAAAATCTCATGTTTCTTATAACCTCCTACACGATACTCTTTATTACTTTTTTTATTTTTATTATTATATTACAAAATTGTTAAATCTCAAATCACTTTGCTCATTATAGCAGTTTCCCCTACGTATGTCAACATAATAAGGCTTAAATTCATGATTTCTTCCTAAATTGTTTATAAAAAAAAACAAAACAGATCTTTTTTTTATACAAACCTGTTTTGCTTTTTTTATCTCATTCTTTATATTTTTTAATCTTTTGTAACACTTTTGTAATAAATATTATTTTACTTGTTCTGCTAAGTATTTTTCAATAGAATAGACTGCATTAGCACCATCAGATGCTGCTGTTACTACTTGGCGAAGTGCTTTTGTACGCACATCTCCTGCAACAAAAAGACCTGCTGTACTTGTTGTACCTGTCTCATCGCCAATGATATATCCTTTTTCATCTCTGTCTACAATATCTTTTACCATTTCTGTATCAGGACGGTTTCCTACTGCAACGAATACACCTTGCACTGGAAGTTCACTTTGCTCTTCTGTTTTTACATTGCGTACTTTAATATTATTAACAATACCTTCTCCTTCTATCTTTTCTACGACACTATCCCAAACAACTTCTATATTTGGAAGAGAAAGTAATTGTTGTTGTAATATTTTAGCTCCACGGAATTCATCTCTTCTGTGGATCACATATACTTTTTCACAACCTCTTGCTAAGAAAATAGCATCTTCTAACGCTACATCTCCACCACCGACAACTGCGACTGTTTTTCCTCTAAAGAACGCTCCATCACAAGTTGCGCAATAAGAAACTCCCATTCCTTTTAATTCTTCTTCACCAGATACACCCAGTGTAACATGTTCTGCTCCTGTTGCAATAATCACTGTTTTTGCTTCTACTGGTTCTTTTCCATCAAATAATACTGTAAATCCGTTTTCTGTCTTCTCCACTTTCTTTACAGATGCTGTTAAAAACTCTGTTCCTAATTTATCAGCATGTTCTCTCATTTTAATTCCTAAATCAAATCCATTGATCATTGGAAGTCCTGGATAGTTATCTACTTCATATGTGTTTAAAATTTGACCTCCACTCATTGGATTTTTTTCTATTACAATGGTTTTTAATAACGCTCTTTGGGCATAAATTGCAGAAGTTAATCCTGCTGGTCCAGAACCGATAATTGCTAAGTCATATTGAATATTCATTATAAATTCCTCCTATTTGTTTACTTTTATTATTATAAAGAAAGGTACAGATAAACACCGAGAAATCATCCATATAAATTCGTGTTTCTTCTTTATTCCTGAAACCTTTCATTTTTCTATCATTCCTATTTCAATCCATTTTCATTTTCTTCATTCTTAACAACAATGCTTGTATTGTTTCCTTTTCTGCTTTATAATACTATCTAAGAAAGTTCATCTTTCATTGTTAAAAAAAGGAGGCGAATACTATGATTCGCAAATGGTTATTAACAGTTGGTTTATTAGTTGTTGGAACTACCACACTCTTTGGCTGTGGCAAGAAAGATTCTAACACTCTATCTAATAACAATACAGAATCGACTGTAGCTTCTACTACTGAGGCTACGACAGAGTCTACTATGGAAGCTTCTACTTCTACTGAAACTACTGAAACTACTGAGGCTGCGACAGAAGCTACTACAACTAATTCAACTACAGAACAGGAAACTACTACGGAAGCTGCTGCTTCTACAGAAACTACAAAAGCTACGGAAGCTACAACAGAAGAAACACTTCCTCCTAAAGTTACTTCAAAGAAAACAGGCACTGGTATTTTTAATGGCCAAATCGACAGTAACTCTGTAGAAATTGAAATGGAAAATGGAGAACCTGAGACATTCTTTATTTACAAAGAAAAAGTAGCCGAAGCATTTAATAATATGGATATTGGTGCAAAAATCTCCTTTACTTATGGACCTGCAAAAGGTCAAGTAAATCCTCAGATTCTTTCTGTAAAAGAACAATAAGTCAATTATTTTTTTCTTTTAGAAAACTAATAACCAACAAAAAACTTCCTATGAAGATAAAAAAGTCCGCTATATTAAATACAATATGGCGGATTTTTTTCCATGAAAAACTAAAATAATCTACCACATAATGTTTTGTAACGCGATCCCATGCATTGCTAATGGCACCACCTAATAAAAAAGATAATGCTAATTTTCTCATTCCTTGTCCAGATACCTTCACTAACTGATGAAGCCAAAAAAGCAATCCCAAAATTAGTCCACACGTCCCAAATATTAATTTTTCTTGGTGTTGAGAAAACAGGTCAAGCGCTGCACCTTTATTATAATATTTTTTCAAAATCAACTTTCCATTCCATCTTTTAATAGAATGTTCAAAGTCTAGTTTCTTATCCATCTTCTTTTTCATGTTCCATTCAAATGCAACAATACTAGCAATAATTCCATACCATATCAACGGCTATCCCTCCTTCTCTATCCAGACTTTCTTAAATTTATTGATCTATTTTACCATCTTACCTTTTCTTTTTCTGTGACTTTCTCACATTTTTTATATCTTCCTTTATTTAGTATAGCAAATAAAAATATTTTTGAAAGTATTTTCTAATTGTTATCTTCTTTTTCCTATGTTACACTACTAACAGATAGAAGAATAAAATTGTTAGGAGGATTTATTTTATGGAAAAGAAACCTTATGTTTGCCCAAAATGTGGATGTAACCATTATGATCACGATCAGTTTCAAGCAACTGGTGGAAACTTTGCTAAAATTTTTGATATCCAAAATAAAAAATTCATCACGATTAGCTGTTCTGAATGTGGTTATACAGAACTTTATAAATCCGAAACCTCTGATGGCTGGAATATTTTAGACTTCTTAATTGGTTAAAAGGAGGGGACTTATGGTGGTGAAACAATTTTATGAATTAATAAAAGAAAGAAAAACAGCTCTTGAAGATATCTCTAAAAAATGGGATTCTTTAACATTCAATGGAGTAAAAGAAAATCCATCCATATTAGAATTAGAGTCCTGCTTCAAAGAGCAAGTAAATCAGACAAAAAAACACGGGCTAGAATTTATAAAAAAACATAAAAACAAAATTTTATATAGCGCTCTTGTTGTTTCTATCAGTGCGGTGGCAATGGGCATTTATTCTCAATTTCGCCTTATTAAATATCGTCGTCTTTGCATGGAAATGGCCAAAATTGACCATGATATTGCAACCTATGTGATAGAATCTTCAAATCTATATAATCAAAAAACAATGCATCTACGCCCTGAAAAAGAAGATATTCGTTATCGTTACAAACTATACAGACAATTAAACCGTGGAAAATCGCTTGTTACCATTCAAAAAGAATGCAATGAATTACGAGCTCGTCGTGTAAAGGAAGCACATGAATTTAACTTCGATCTCATGCGTGTTAGACATGAATCCACAAATTACAATAACTGATAGACGATAAAAAATAAGTTGTTTGAAAATACGAAAACCTTATCTTTTCTATTCATAAGATAAGGTTTTCGTATTTTTTATTGTTTCTATTTCATTTTAATCCCCAAAAGAAATTCCTAATGTTTTGGCTTGTTTCACAATAGTATCCTCTGGTGATACATATTTTAATTTACCTGCGACTTCAGATAATGGTACAGAAATAATCTCATTTCCCTTTACGGATACCATACGCCCATATTGCTCCTTATAAATAAGGCTAGCTGCCTCTGCACCTAAACGGCTAGAAAGAACACGATCATATGCACTTGGACTTCCACCTCTTTGCATATGCCCAGGAACAGTAACTCGTACTTCTTTTCCTGTTGCCTCTTGAATTTGCTCTGCTAATTCATAAGAAATCGTTGGCTGTTTTCTCTTTTTTATTTTTGCTTTTCTTTCTTTTTTTGAAAGAAGAGCGTCTTCTTTTGAGATTGCTCCTTCTGCTACTGCTAAGATTGAAAATCTCTTACCTTGTTTCTCACGTCTATCTAATGCTTCTATTACTTTATCAATATCATATGGAATCTCTGGAATGAGAATAATATCGGCACCTCCTGCAATTCCTGCATGAAGTGTCACCCATCCAACTTTATGTCCCATAAGTTCTACAATAAATACACGACCATGAGAAGTGGCTGTTGTATGAATACAATCAATGGCATTTGTTGCAATATTGACAGCACTTTGAAAACCAAATGTCATCTCAGTTGCCCATAGATCATTATCAATTGTCTTTGGAAGCGTGATGACATTTAAGCCCTCTTCGGAAAGCATATGGGCTGTCTTATGAGTTCCATTTCCACCTAACACAACAAGACAGTCTAACTTCAATTGACGATATGTTGTCTTCATCGCTTCAACTTTATCAAGACCATTAGCATCTGGCACCCTCATTAGCTTAAATGGCTGTCGACTGCTTCCAAGAATCGTTCCACCTTTTGTAAGAATTCCAGAAAAGTCGGATGGTTTTAACTTATGATAATTCCCATAAATTAATCCTTTATATCCTTCTTCAAATCCAATAATCTCTACATCTTCACCACAAAGGGTCACGAGGCCTTTTACAACGCCTCGCATCGCAGCATTTAATGCCTGACAATCTCCACCACTTGTTAACATACCAATTCTTTTGTTTTTACCCATTGCTTTTCCCTGCCTTTCGTATCTTATGGTCGATTACATTTCTGTTCTACCATCTAACGCTCTTAAAAGAGTTACTTCATCAATATATTCTAAATCTCCACCAACTGGCACACCACTGGCAATTTTGGTGATTTTAATTCCTGTTGGCTTTACAAGTTTACTGATATACATTGCAGTTGTTTCACCTTCTAAGCTAGAATTTGTGGCAATAATAACTTCCTTTACTTCTCCTTGCAATCGGCTCATTAACTCTTTTAATCGAATATCATTTGGGCCAATTCCTTGATAAGGAGAAATTGCACCATGCAGAACATGGTACACGCCATCGTATTTTCCAGTTTTTTCATAAGCAGCTAAATCTCTTGTATTTTCAACAACCATAATGGTAGTATGGTCTCGTTTCTCACTTGCGCAAATCGGACAAATTTCTTGATCCGTTAAGGTACAACATACTTTACAATATTGTACTTTACTCTTTGCCTGTACAATCGTGTTTGCAAGACTTTCCACTTGTTCCTTTGGCATATTAATAATATGAAAGGCCAATCTTTGTGCCGATTTGGCACCAATTCCTGGAAGTCTTCCTAATTCCTCTATGAGTTTTGTTATCTGATTGCTGTAAATATCCATTAGAATGGGAAGCCTCCACCCATGCCAAGACCTCCTGTGATCTTAGCCATAGAGCTTGATTGATCTTCTTCCATTTTTCTAAAAGCTTCATTAACAGCAGAAATAATCAGATCTTCTAACATTTCAATATCATCTGGATCTACAACTTCTTCTTCTAATTTTACAGCTGTTACTTCCTTTTTACCAGAAACGGTAACGGTAACAACACCACCACCAACCGTAGCAGTATATTCTTTCGCTTCTAACTCTTTTGTTGTTTCCTCCATCTGTTTTTGCATTTTTTGTGCTTGTTTCATAAGGTTATTCATATTACCAGGCATACCCATTCCTGGAAATCCACCTCTTTTTGCCATTGTCTTATTCCTCCTATTTCTTTTTTCTTAATCCTCAAATTCAATCGGTATATTGAGTTTTCCAAGGATACTTAAATCATAACTTTCAAAGGTTCCTCTTTGTTCTTCTGATTCAAAAATACACTGATATTGAATCTTTTTTCCTGCCTTCTCTGATAATAGTTCTTCTAGTTCTCGTTTGTGTATCTCTCGTTCAAAATATTCTTTTGCCATAACTCCGTCGGGACTCTTTTGGAACATTAAATTTAAAGAATTACTATCAGCACCTACTGTCACTTTTGCCTTTGCAAAATAGGATTTCATAGGCCCTACAAATTCCCTTTTTATCTCTGGAAGCTTATGCATCAAAGATTTTAACGTCTCAATATCCGCTGGCTCAAAACGTTTTGCAAGTTCTTCCTCCACTTGAAAACTATTTTCTTCTATTTGCTCTTTTGCTTTTTCTTGTTGCATCATAGGCTGTGTGCCCATGACAACAGGAACTCCTTGTTCCATCTTTTGCTCTAATACCCGAAGTCGATCCAAAATACTATCATAATTTTGCTCCATTTGGGGCTTACAAAGACGAATAAAGGTTACTTCTGTCAACACTCTCTTTTGAGTAGCATAACGAAGCTGTCCTGATAAATCCGATAAAATTCGAATATAACGCATCAAAGTCTCATGATCCACTTTCGTGCTCTCTTCTTTTAATGCTAAAAGATTTTCTTCTGACATATCAAAAGCAATTTCTTCCTCTTTTGAACTTTTTAAAAGCAAGAGATTTCTAAGATACCAAACAAAGTCTGTTACAAACTGAGAAAGTTCTCTTCCTCGAGTGACCATATCCTCAATTGTTTGCATTGTTTCTGGGACATCTTGTGCTAAAATAGCCCTTAGCACTTTACTAAACACTTCACTATCCACAGCACCTAGAACATTCAACACATTTTCATACGTAATTGGCTGCCCTAAATAAAATGCAATACATTGATCAAGCAGGCTTAATGCATCACGCATAGAACCATCTGCCACTTTTGCCACATAACGTAAAGCTTTTGCTTCTGCTTCAATTCCTTCTTTTATCATCAACTCTTCTAAACGGTTTGCAATTGTATCAATGGAAATCCTGCGAAAATCATATCGCTGGCACCGAGATAAAATTGTAATTGGAATTTTATGTGCTTCTGTTGTAGCTAAAATAAATATAACATAAGAAGGCGGTTCTTCCAAGGTCTTCAATAAGGCATTAAATGCTCCTATAGAAAGCATATGCACCTCATCAATAATATACACCTTGTATTTTCCTTCTGTTGGGGAATACTGCACCTCATCACGAATATCGCGAATATTGTCCACACCGTTGTTGGACGCAGCATCAATTTCAATCACATTCATTGCCGTCTGTTCATTAATTCTTCGACAAGAATCACATTGATTACAGGGACTTCCATCGATTGGATGTTCACAGTTCACCGCTTTTGCAAATAACTTTGCGATGGTCGTCTTTCCAGTTCCTCTCGTTCCACAAAACAAGTAGGCATGTCCAATTCGATCTGCTTTTATCTGATTGGTTAAAGCGGTTACAATATGTTCTTGTCCCTTTACATCTTCAAATTCGGATGGTCTCCATTTTCTATATAACGCCATGTATGACATAAATCACAACCTCCATTGTTAATATAGTTTAATGGAAAAGCTATGCGTGTGCAAGTTTTTTCTTCGATATGATATGGAAAAGGATACCAAGTACCATTCCCATAATAACACCGCCACCATGCGCAAAATAATCAATCGTCCCATCTTGAGTTGCCATATAAAAGCTTCCAACAAGAAGAATTGCTCCATAAAGCAATGAAAATCTTTCCCTTTTTTCTCTGTCTAAAATAACAGAAATAATCGTTGCACCAACTACTCCATAAATGGCCCCTGATGCTCCTGCTGATATTGCAATGGAGCCAGTCATAGCTCCTGCAATGGCTGATACTAGATTGCCAAATAAACCGCTTATGAAATAAAGAAGGAAATATCGAATCTTTCCTATTTGCATTTCTATTTCTATTCCTGCAATCAATAATACTAACATATTATTGAATAAATGCTCCCATCCGAAATGTAAAAACATACTTGTAAAGAGACGATAATATTCGTGTTCATAAAAAACACTTCTCCATTCCTGTGCACCATGTTGAAACATAAAGATCGGATTATACACATCTCCCATATTAGATAAAATCAAATATACGATTACATTTATAGCGATCAGTATGAGCGTTATTGGGCAGGACTTTATTTTCCCCACTTCATTCTCTTGCCTTGGAATAATCAGCCAAGATTCTAAGTCATCATAGAGATTATCGAATCTCTTACTTTGATTTTCAAATAGAATCATTCGATTGTTTTGCTGTTCTATGACCCACACATTTGGAACTTTTTCTGCTACTTTTGTAATGCCTTTACATTGTATCGAAGGAACGAAAATCAAATTTAGGATCTGTACATCTTTTCTCGTTCTTCCATTGTATTCAAATATCAATTGCTGATTTCTTCTTAAATACACTTCTGGTGGACTAAATTGATCATAAGTCATTCCAGTTACTTGAACAAGATATACGACATCTTCTGCTTCCCTCATAAATAATGGTATCTGTGACTCTATCTTTTTATATCCTTTGTCATATAAAAATTGTCCAATTTCCTTTGTCATATCTTCTCCTTTCCATTAGTATTTTATTTTTCTATTTTATTATACCATGAAACAAGAAGACAGATGAACAACTTTCTAAATACTTTCCATCATAAGAAATTCATAAATTTGATCGCCAATGATAATCTTATCGCCCTCTTGTATTTCTTTTGGAATTTGTGGCGATAACTTTTCTCCATTCCAATAGGTTCCATTCGTCGAATCGAGATCGCGAATATAATACTGCAATCCTTCCGCTTCTATGATTGCATGAATTCGACTGATTCCTCTTCCAAATAATACACCATCAACTGCTTCTTCTAAACTACCAAGTACCATTGGCGTTTGATAAATAGGAATATGATGGGCATTTGCATTAACTCCCTTTAAATAAGGCACTTTTCTTTCATTGCATGATTTTCCTATTCCTTCTTGCTTTGAAAGTAAAACCGTCTTCTCTTCTTCTAAAACTTTTTTTCGCCTCTTTCTACTCTTTTTCTTACTTACATCACAATAAAATCTTTTTTTAGCAGGGACTTCTCCTTCCTCTAATCTCGCTCTTTTTTCTTTTCTCTTCTTATATCCACAATGTCTTTCAAAAATCATATAATAATCCACAAGGAAAAATGCCAATCCAATCACCCCATTTTTCCATTGCCCTCTTACTAAAAATAAAAGACTCAACGATAAAAAAATAATACCGACTCCTACACTTACTATTTGTACCACCCAATGAATGAATTCTTTACTTTGAGTTTTATTCTCTTCTTTCTTATCTTGTATTGAAAATCCCTTCTTTTCTTGACTCCCCTCTTGCTTTCTCTTCTTGTTCCGTCCTTTATTTTGTTTCCTTTCATAATCGTTTTTTGAGCTCTCTCTTACTTTTAAATCGTAATCATCTCCCTTTGGATAAACCACTTTTACATCTATTTCTTTTGGATGCAATTCTTCGACTTCATAAAAATTTTTCTTATTCTTTTTCTCCCCTTCCATTTCTTGAATTTCATGAATCCTGATTTCTCTTAGGTCACGCTTATTTTCTACGATAGGTTTCTCTTTTAACTCTTGACGCCTTTTTTCTTCTTTTTTTCGATAATCTTCTAAAATAGAGAGTGAAATATTTGGCTCTTGTAACAGTTGATAAAACCCATATAAAAAATGAACACCGTCCTCTTCTTTATGATTAAACACTTTCATCATCTCTTCTGTTAATTCCTCTAGTCGTTTCATGGTGTCCTCTCCATATGCAGGAATGTAACAAAACTCAATACATTTTTTTCTCTCTTGATAAAAAATAGTGTCTTTATCTAGTACAACTCCTTCTATCCTCAATAAAAATTTGGATACCGATTGCAAACAGAGTAGTACCCCATTAATAATCCAAAAGATGTCTTCACTATCCAGCTGCTTTTGTTCAAAATAGTTCTCTAATGAACTCCTTCCATCGATCTCAAATTCAATGACTCTTTGCTCATCAAATTCTTTTATTTCACATGGTAAAATTCCTTTTATCTCATTATGTAATAACATATTTTGCTCCATCTTATGCTCTTTTTCCAATGGAATCACTAAATAGTTATGCCCTCCTCTACTTTTGTATTCCTTCTTCAATCCTCTTCCTCCTCCTTAACTTTTTTATCGGATTTTCATTCTTCACCCCTATTATTTTCTCTCTTTTCTTGCTTCCCATTAGAAAGTGAAATTCTGCGGATGTACTTCCTTTTATGTGATCTCCACTTTCCCTTATACTTCCAGTTGCATGTTTCAAAAAATGGATGTTTTTCTTTATTCTACTCTGAAATCCTTTCCTTTCTTCTTCTGCTGCGTCTTTTTTGTTATTAAAATCCACATCGTATACTTTTTCAGAACAATCTATCAACAATTCCTGCTGGCAAATTCCCCATTCCATATATTGAAACGTTAATAAAAGAATTGCCATAAAAATAAAACAAATAAATGGAATCCAAACACTACCTTCCACTATCTTCATTTTCTCTTCCCTCTTTTCCACATCGACTACATAAAGGTATTCCTACAACTTCACTTTCTTTTTTTCTATGCACTGTCCGCTTTAATCCTGAACAACGCAAGCTACAATGATACTTTTTCCCTTGTTCGGTAATATAAAGTATCTTTGTATTTCCACCTTTTTTCATACAAAGTTCGCATGGTTGATATGGAGTTTTCCCACTGAGATACTCGCCTGCATTTATGACTTGATGAATTTTTAATTGTAAGTAACTACAATTTCTCGTTCGATGATAAACTGACTGAGTATCCGTTACATACACCCAGTTATCATCTTCTCCTTCTAGATCAGGGCGATATCCTCGAAATACTTTTTGATGAATCTCATATCCAGACTCATACGATAAAAAAGAAAAAAATGGGATTTTATTTTGTAAAACATAACGGCTCTTTAAAATCACTTCTCCACTTGTTCCATCATAATAACTTCCTAAGAAATGCACTCCTTTTACACCATTCTTAATACAGGAATGATTGATCTCTTTCAGATCCACTTCTTTTTTCCAGTAACTTTTTGCTACTAAAATCGTTTTCTCTGGATAGGCTTCTACAGCAATTTTCCGAGCAGCTTCTACCATCCCTCGTTGTACCTCTTGATCCACAGAAAGCATCTGACCAAACAGCAATATGGTAGCAATTCCAAACAAAAAAAGTGGAAACGCAATTGCCATTTCCACTGTCATACTTCCTTCCTCTTTTCTAGAGTTTTTGCGTAAGATGCTGAAATATATCCTTTTATTGGAATGATTTTTTATTGTCTGACCTTGTACTTGGAGAGTATCTATATTTTTTTTTCTTATTTTGAGATATATATGAAACTGTTTCATATGAAAAAATGTTTTAATTGACAGTATCCCCCAATAAAAGGACATAGTTCAGCACCCCTTTCTTTTATTGATAACTTCCAGTACGACTCATCATAAACTCATAACCACTTCCCTTTTTCATTGGCAATGAAAAAAACCTTGTATCCAACTGCACAGTAGCATCTATTTGATATTGCGTCATGCAGTCTTTTATTTGAAATTCTGGATACTTTATTTGAATATTCAATTGCATTAAATCGAGCATCCGAAAATATAATTTTTTCTCTGGCACTTTAAGAAGCAATAGTTTTAAATATTGTTCATACTCCATTCCACTCTCCGATTGTTTTGGCACCATTGTATTCATGTGAAAAAGCTGTGAAAAGGATAATTTCCAATTTCTGGAATTTTTCTTTATTGGAACTTTCTCTCCTTCCAGTAGACATTTGACATCTGCAACGCTCTCTCCATATGCCCATGCATCTAAAATCCCTTCTTGAATTGCTTCTACAGCCTCTGATTGTAACAAAAGTGTAGCAATCAAAAGAGCGGTTGCTCTTGCTTCATTTTTCTTTCCACTGTCTTTATGTATGGCAGCGACATTAATAGGAAGACGTAAAAGCACTAGTTCCTTTGCTACCTTTTCTAAGCAATCATAATCGCTTTGTTTTCCTGAAATTAAATATTCTATCTCATTGGAATAAGCGGTCTCCTCCTCTCGAACAATGGATAGAGCCGACTGAAAATGTTGCCAGATATAAAGCTCTAATTCTGCCTTATCTTGAATGATAGAGGAATGAATAGCGCTCTCCTCTTTTGCCCACACAAGTCGCCTAGAAGGAAGATCCTCTCCTAGAATTTTTACTTTTGATAACGGCAATCTGTCATTGGAAGCAACTGTTAATATTCCAAAACGCTTTATTTCATCCATCAAATTTCTTGGATCTAACATGGCTATCATGGCTTGACTCTCCTTTTCATTGTTTCGATTCTCTTGCTCCTTTCTCTCTACTGGATTGGAGACGGAACGGGATTTTTGATCCTCTGCATTTTCATTCGTCCTCGTTATCCTCTTTTGGTTCGGTAACATTGTATGGATGGCCCACGCATGAATCTGACTTTTCAAATGTTCACATTGGTTTTGATAGAGATACTGTTTTGGAATCATCTGTGCATCTTTTACCTGAAAATTATAAAATCCCTTCACTCTTCCTAACCAATCCACTGATACTAAATTTTCCTCTAAGTAATCCCAAACTCGATTGGAGGCAACCTCTTTCCCTTTCCCTAAATAATTTTCATCAAGGGTATAAATATGATACCATTGCTCCAGTTCCACTTGATAATCTGCCATTACTTGCTCCACTGCTCCAACCATAATATGGGATATCCTTCCCTTAGCCTGCTCATATCGAATAACCTCTAATGTGAGGAACAGGATAGGTAATAACACAACGAGTAATAAAGTCAAAAATATGGTCACTTGCCCTTCTTGATGTTTCCTATCAATTCCTTTTCCTGTTCTGATTGTTTTTAATCTACCCACACATCTTCTGCTCCATCGGTTAATGTTGAAAAGAGACTCTCTACTAACTCCCTTAAACTATCTCGAAAAATAATAACTAGTCCAATTAATACAATAATAATTAAAATGACTTCTACCACTCCCATGCCTTCTTCTTCTCGCCATAGCGATTCTATTCCTTGTCTTGTTTTTCTCATAGCATGTCTTATCATGTTTCCTATCATAGTGCTTTCCTCCTAACTCTTCTATATTTGAAACTGTACCATGGCAGGATATAAAATAAAAAGCAATACCACTCCCATCAACACAATCATTGGCAATAACATCTTTGTTCCCGCTTCTTCTCCTAAACGCTTTGCCTGTTCCTTTCGCATTTCTAATGCAGTATTTTCTTCCCTCTGAAGCATAAAAAGTAGATCTCCTGTTCCCTTTTTCAAATTTTGGATTAATAATTCCACAACTTTTTTATAAATAGGGAGTCCAACTCGCATTCCAAAATTTCGATAAACGACTTCTTCTGAAATTCCCGCTTGAAATTCATAGACAGCCAATAAGACCTCTTCATACAAATAGCGAATAGGTATGTTTTCTACATTTTTTCTCTGTTCATAGTTTTTTGCTATTTTTGTAAACACTCCTTTTAATGTCATTCCAGCCCCTAATAACAATACTAATTGATGAATAAACTCCGGATAATCCTTTAATAACTGTTCCTTTCTTTCCTTTTCCTTCTCTTTCATCGCCTCCTCTAACCTTACAACATAAAAGATACCTACGAATAGAAATACGACAAGAATTCCTTTCTTATTTTCCTTACTATTTTGGGAGATATGTAATATATAATCTCCAACTTTATCGGGCAATCTCACTTTCTCCTCATAAGGATTCTTTTGTTCTTCCTCTTTTAATTGTTTTATTGCTACTTCATATTGCCTTTGTTCTTCCGTCTTTTCCTTTGGCAATAATCGAATGGGATAACTGACTTCTACTTTTTTCTCTTGATACTGAAATCCCACTATCACTTCTGTAATAATCCCCTCCTCTCCTACCTCCTCTAATCGAACATTTCCTGTATCTTCAATCCACTTATGTTCTTTTGGCGTATAAGTTATTTTGATAGCACTATCTGGCATTCGTTTTTGAAAAACAAGTGGACTTTGAACACAATCAAAGGAACGATTATTTCCTAACATCGTTTTCTCCACATATTGCTTTGCCTTTTCTAACTGTTGTTCCCATTGCTCCTTTGTATACTGTTGTTCTCCAACCATTAATACATATTCCGTTTTCTCTCCTTCCTTTTCCAATTGTATGGGGACTTGTTTCTCCCCTTTTCCTACCGAATTTCTAGTAATCCATAAACTTTGTTCTTCTCCCTCCTGTTTCATGGAAAGAACAAAGGAGCATAACAAACATAAAAATACGGCTAAAATTCCAATACTAAACTGTTTACAGCGGAATAAGACTACTTCTTTCTCTATCTCTTTCCCTTCTAAAAAAGAAAGATGTCTAATTTGTCCCTTCAATTTTTCATCCTTTTTTCGAAAAAGAAATTGGATCTTTGCATAGAGAAAAAATGCCATTGGATAGAAAAAGAACAGAAAGTTTTTTTCATCACTATTTTCTTTCCAGTTGACTTTATTTCTTTGTCGACTGTGATAAAAAACACTTATCATAATGAGAAGAAATAAAATTTCTATCATAAAATTCCCTCCTCTTTTCCTTTCCAAACGATGAAAAATATAAGTAATATTGAGTGACAGAAAACTAAATAGAAATCTCCACAATTTTCTCCGCCCACCAAATAGATACTCCCATTAATAGCACTCCAATAGTAGCAACAATAACCCCCATCCAATTCCCGTATAATGGTTTCATATAATCTCCTGATGTCACCCTCATATAAAATAAAATTCCAACAGGCATGCAAGTCATAACCTTTTGTTCCATTTGTTTTGCACTCATCATCGTAATAATTTCTTCTTGTACTTGTTCTTTTTCCAACATAACTTTTGATGTATTTCTTAAAATTTCAGGCAAATTCCCTCCACTTTGTCTTGCAATCGCCACGACATCAGCAAAATGATGTGCTTCTTCTAACTTGCTTTCTTTTGCAAATTGTTGTAGCACTTCTTGGATAGATACATTCATGTCCAACTTCTTTGTAAAGGATTGAAGATACTTTGTCATTGGTGTTTGCCTTTCTTCTACAATAACACTGTACTCGTCTTTTGCTTCCTTAACACAATGTTCCAAAGAATGTCCAAGTTCTAAACCTCTTGTAATCAGTTTGATCACTTGTGAAAACTCAACTTTTAACGCTTCCATCTCCTTTTTTTCCTGTTTCTTTTTTTCTCTTTTATAATAAATAGGGGCATAAGGCAATAAAAGAAAAACCCCTAGCAAAGAATCATAGACTAAAAACGCTAATAACACTCCCACTCCCATTCCTTTTAAACAGGCGATAATTTCCCATCTCTTAATTACTCTTTTTCTTTTAAAAAAGCCTTTCTTTTTTTTCATTCTTTACAGCCCTCACTGTTACAAACCTCCTCGTATTCATGATAACAAAATGCTTCGTATTCTCCTTCAAATCCGGATAACATTAATTTATCTCTCTTATGTAACACACCAACTTGTTTCCACTGCCCTTTTATCTCGCCTTTTATTTCCTCAATTTCTTCAAACTGAAAGAGGGGATTCATCTGAATTTCTCCTTCCTCTACCGAAAGCACCTCGGAAACTTCTAAAACTTTTCGAGAGCGATCTCGCAACCTCCCTAAATGAACAATAATGTCAATAGCAGACGCAATTTGCCCACGAATTGCCAATAATGGCATCTCCATCCCCATTAAAACCATAGTTTCAATACGACTTAACATATCTTTTGAACTATTGGCATGTCCTGTGGAAAAACCGCTGTGTCCAGTATTTAATGCCTGTAACAAATCTAGCGCTTCTTCTCCTCTTATTTCTCCAATTACAATAAAATCAGGTCGCATTCTAAGACTTGCCTTTAAAAGATTGCGAATGGTAATGGCTCTCCCCCCTTCTAAATTGGCATTTCTGCTTTCTAATCGCACTAAATTCGGCAAATTCATTAAATGAAGTTCTGCAGAGTCTTCAATCGTAATCACTCTCTTTTCCTCTTCAATATAAGAAGATAAGGCATTTAAAAACGTAGTCTTTCCAGATCCCGTTCCTCCACTAATAAATATGTTCATTCCACTTCTTACAAATAGTTTTAAAACATCTGCTATCACAGAATCCAAGGCTCCAAATTGTATTAGCCGCTCCATTCCCATAGCTTCTTTTGAAAATTTACGAATCGTCAATGCCGAACCATCAAGGGCAATGGGCTCTAATACAACATGAACTCTAGAACCATCGGGAAGACGTGCATCCACAATAGGAGACGCTTCATTGACCGTTCGATTTGCTCCAGACACAATCTGTTGAATTACATCATGGAACTTTTCCTTACTAGAAAATCCTTCGGTCCATTTTGTGATTTTCCCCTCCCTTTCTATAAAAATATGTTCATATCCATTGATCATAATTTCTGTCACATCTTCTTGATCTAATAATTCCTGTAAAACATCAAATCTTCTAATTGAATTAAATAAATTCTTTCTCAATCGTTGCATTTGTTCTAATGACAAATATCTTTTTTTACTCGTCGTTATGATCACTTCATCAATGACTGCATAAACTTGTTCGTCTTGCACCTCTCGTGTTAAGTTTAAAATCGTTACTACTTCTTTTTTCAGCTGTTCTTGGATCTCAAAAAACTGCTTTTTCTTCTCTAAAAAGTTCTGACACATATTCCTCCATCTTTAAACTGTTATAGTTTGTATTGGGCACTTGTAAGAAATATAACTTCTTTTCCCATACATACTCCTCTTGTTCTCTTATGAATTTTAAAAAGTTTTCCTTCTTCCGATTGGCAGTCTCCCCTTCTAATATAGGAATAAAAATCCGATCGAATAACGAAAAAATACTAAAATCAAACAAGCTACCAGTACCGATATCAAATACGATTCTTTCGTAAGTTCCTTCTTCCTTTAACTGTTCTAATAACCATTCAATATCTTCTCGTTCTAACATTCTTAAATCCAAGTAACACCTAGGAGAAGGTACTAAATAGCTTTGTCCTTCTTGAATGGAAAACTGCTTTAACCGAACATGAAATCCTTCATCTTTATTTTTCATATAATATAAGAGTTCTTGACTAATGCCTGTCTCATCTTCAAAACTACCATACTCTTCAAACCCAATATAAAGACTTCTCCCCACATAATTAGCACAAATTCCTCTCGCCAAATTAGTTTTTCCACATCGTCCAATGGGAGAATATACAGCATAAATAAGACAGTTCTTTTGTTTCCCTACGGAAAACTGCTTCTTCCTTCCTCCTTCTTCTACGGCATCTAAAATATTTTTTAATAACGTTTCCCCTGACTGATACTTATATACACTTCCTGTTTGAATTTTTAATGCTTCTTCTGTCAACCAAAGAATCTTTGTATCGTCTTCTAGTTCTACATCCATGTGCTCTCCCAGTAAAATAAGATCCACTTTTTGTTCTTTGATATAATGAAAAAGATGTTCCTCATTCGTAAATGCTACTCCAGAACACGGATATTCTTTTTCCCCATTCATATAGTTCATAAGAGAAAATGCAAAATCCACTTCCTCATCACAAATCGCTACTTTATATTTTTTCAACAAACATCCCTCCTCGTTCTTCTTTATTGCCATCATTATATTCCTTCTTTTCCCCTCTGTATAGAAAAGGGTGTCCCAACTAGGGACACCTTTCTCTTGACTTTTCGTCATCATTTTTCTATGTTTTGTATTTTTTTATATTTTCTATTGACAAATAAAAAATTTATCTTTAGAATCTAATAGTTAGTAACCTAACATTTTTTATTTACGCAACGATAATGAACCACGAAAGAGCATGTATGCTGCTATATGGGGACTGTCTGCGAACATGAGAAATTTATAAAAATACTTCTCATCTACTAATGTGGAATTTTCCAATTTTTCATCGTTAACATGTGGAAACAAACTCCATCAGTTTCCTACATTCATAAGCCAGAAGGAGGTGTTATCGTGTTGGAAGAATCTAAGGAGGAAAAAGAAATCCCTTTTGGAAGGCTTATTCATGTCATTTCTCGGAAATTAAAACAGCATAATTTAATTTCAGGGGAAGATATCGGCCTTACTCCTATGCAAAAACATATTTTAAAATTTATTCTTCTTGAAACAATGCATCGAGATCTTTATCAAAAAGATGTGGAAGAAGAATTTAAAATTCGCCGTTCCACAACAACTGGTATTTTACAGCTTATGGAGAAAAATGGTTTTATCTATCGAGAAAGTGTGGCAAAAGATGCTCGATTAAAACGAATTATTCCTACAAAGAAGGCTGAGGCACTGCGAGAACAAATTTTGGAAAACATCGTTCAAAGAGAGAAAAAAATGACACATGGGATTAAGGAAGAGGATTTAACATTATGTAGAGCTGTTCTAAAACAAATCCTTGCGAACCTTACAGAAGAACAAGAAGAAAAATAGGAGGAACATTATGAATCGAAAACTTTTCAAATCTATTCGAGAGTACAAAAAAGAGTCGATTCTCGCACCAATTTTCGTTATTTTAGAAGTTTTTATGGAAGTTTTAATTCCATTCCAAATGTCCAAAATTATCGATATTGGTATTATGAATCAAGACTTAAACTATATTATTAAAGTTGGTCTCTCTCTTGTTGTATTAGCAATGCTCGCTCTGTTTTTTGGTGTAAAAGCTGGTAATTATGCCGCTACTGCTGGAGCAGGATATGCCAAAAACTTGCGTCATGATATTTTTTATAAAGTGCAAGACTTTTCTTTTAAAAATATCGATAATTTCTCAACATCAAGCCTCGTAACAAGAATGACAACAGACATCACAAATGTTCAAATGGCTTATATGATGAGTATTCGTCTTTTAGCGAGAGCACCATTTATGATCATCTTATCTATGATTATGACGGTACAACTTAATAAACAGATCGCTCTTTTATTCTTAATTACCATTCCAATTCTTGGGGGACTTCTTATCTTTATCGCTAAGAAAGCACACCCTCATTTTATTAAAGTATTTGATGAATATGATATTTTAAATAATACAGTTCAAGAAAATGTAAATGCATCTCGCGTTGTAAAGGCTTACGTACGAGAAGACCATGAAATTGAAAAATTCCATAAAATTTCAGCAGTGGTATATCGTCTCTTTACAAAAGCAGAGAAAATCGTTGCTTGGAACTCCCCTGTTATGCAGTTTACTATGTATGTTGTTATTCTTTGCATTGTTTTAATCAGTGGAAAAGCGATTATCTTTGGTTCTATGGAATCTGGACAATTAACAAGCGTTATCGTTTATGCATTACAGATACTTATGTCACTTATGATGGTTACTTTTGTATTTGTTATGATTATGATCGCAGAAGCATCTACCGATCGTATTACTGAAGTTCTTGATGAAGTTCCAGAAATGCAGAATAAACCAAATGCCATTAAAGAAGTTCCAAATGGTGACATTGACTTTGAAAACGTAGACTTTAGCTATGCTGGAGAAGGCGGAAATCTTTCTTTAAAACAAGTAGACCTTCATATTAAATCTGGTCAAACAATTGGTATTATCGGTGGAACTGGTAGTTCAAAATCCACTTTAGTACAATTGATTCCTCGCCTTTATGATGTAACAAAAGGTTCTGTAAAAGTTGGCGGAATTGATGTGCGTGAATATGATTTAGAAGCGCTCCGCGATCAAGTATCTATGGTTTTACAAAAAAATGTATTATTTTCAGGAACTATTTATGAAAATATTCGCTGGGGTAATGAAAATGCCACCGATGAGGAAGTACAGCATGTATGTAAATTAGCGCAAGCCGATCCTTTTGTTCAAGAGTTTCCAAAAGGCTATGATACTATGATTGTACAAGGTGGTAACAACGTATCTGGTGGTCAAAAACAGCGTCTTTGTATTGCAAGAGCACTTCTTAAGAAACCAAAAATTCTTATTCTTGATGACTCTACAAGTGCTGTTGATACAAAAACAGATGCTATGATTCGTAAAGCATTTCGCGAAGAAATTCCTGATACAACAAAGATTATTATTGCACAGCGTGTTTCTTCTATTGAAGATGCCGATCAAATTATTGTTCTTGATGACGGTAAGATCAACGGAATCGGAACTTCTGAAGAATTATTAAAAACAAATGAAATTTATCGTGAAGTATATGAATCCCAAACGAAAGGAGGAAATGAAGATGAGTAATCAAAAACCTCATGGAAAACCAAAAGTTACAAAAGAAACGATTAAAACAGCAAAGCGTCTTCTTCGCTATGTAACTTCTCGTTTTAAACTTCAATTTATTGCGGTATTTATCTGTATTATTATCAGTTCTATCGCCTCTATTTCCGTATCCCTTTCACTAAAGTTCTTAGTTGACGACTTTATTCTTCCATTAGTCGGACAGCAAGATCCTAACTTTGGCGAATTGTATCGAGCTCTTGCCATTTTAGCAACTATTTTTGCCGCTGGTGTTATTGCTACTTTTATTTATAGTAGACTTATGGTTAAAATCGGACAAGGTGTTTTAAAACAAGTTCGTGATGATATGTTCGAACATATGCAAAAACTCCCAATCCGTTACTTTGATCAAAATACAAACGGTTCTATTATGAGCCTTTATACCAATGATACGGATACACTTCGCCAGATGATTAACCAGTCCATTCCACAGGTATTAATGTCATCCATTACGATTATTGCAACTTTTATTTCCATGGTTGTTTTAAGTCCAATCCTTACGATTTTAGCCATTGTTATGATCTTCATCTTAGTCTTTGTTACAAAGAAGATCGGTGGAAATAGTGGAAAATACTTCCTTCGTCAACAGTTAGCTCTTGCTGATGTAACAGGATTTGTTGAAGAACGTATGAACGGACAGCGTGTTATTAAAATCTTCAATCATGAACGTGTATCCGAGGAAGAATTTGATGCTTTAAATGAACAACTTTTTATGGCAGCATCAAATGCCAACCGTTTTGCTAACATGATGGGACCAATTATTGGTAACTTAGGAAACCTTCAATTCGTATTAACTGCTGTATTAGGTGGAGTTTTATCCATCTTTGGTATTGGTGGTATTACCTTCGGTATAATCGCTTCTTATTTACAGTTTACAAAGAGCTTCACACAGCCATTTATGCAAGTAGCACAACAGTTTAACTCCATCGTTATGGCATTAGCTGGTGCAGAAAGAATCTTCCAAATGATTGATGAAACACCAGAAGTCGATGAAGGCTATGTTACTTTAGTCAATGCTAAAAAAGATGAAAATGGAAACATTGTAGAATGTAAAGAACGCACTGGTCTTTGGGCATGGAAACATCCTCATCAAGCTGATGGAACCGTTACTTACACAGAATTAACTGGTGATGTTCGTTTCTTTGACATGACATTTGGTTATACGGATGAAAAAATGGTTCTCCACAATGTATCACTTTTTGCAAAACCTGGTCAAAAGATCGCATTTGTTGGTTCTACTGGTGCAGGTAAAACAACAATTACAAACTTAATCAACCGTTTCTACGATGTACAAGACGGTAAGATTCGCTATGATGGAATCAATATTAATAAAATTAAAAAAGCGGATTTAAGACGTTCTCTTGGTATCGTTCTTCAAGATACTCATTTATTTACAGGAACGATTATGGAAAATATTCGTTATGGTAAATTAGATGCTACCGATGAAGAAGTATATGAAGCAGCACGCCTTGCACATGCAGATCAATTTATCAATATGCTTCCAAATGGTTATAACACTCTATTAAGTGGAGATGGAGAAGAATTATCCCAAGGACAAAGACAGTTATTATCCATTGCGAGAGCAGCCGTTGCTAACCCTCCAGTATTAATCCTCGATGAAGCTACATCAAGTATTGATACTCGTACAGAAAGTATTGTACAAAAGGGTATGGATAACTTAATGAAAGGCCGCACTGTTTTCGTTATCGCTCATAGACTTTCTACAATTCGAAACAGCGATGCCATTATGGTATTAGATCATGGTCGTATTATTGAACGTGGTTCTCACGAAGATTTAATTAAAGAAAAGGGAACTTACTATCAATTATATACTGGTAAATTAGAGTTAGATTAATGATGAGAAATGTTTTCATAATTCTCACGTAAAGAAAAAGCCTAGTGATTCCCCTCACTAGGCTTTTTTCTTACCAAAAAATCGAAAGTCCATATAGCAAACCAACTCCTGGAAGTCCAAGGCAAGCCACTACAGGGATTGTATAAAGATTAATTCCCACCAAAACAGGATATCCATTTTTTGTAAAAAATACATTAATAAAATGGATCACTAAAACCCCCAATACTGCTCTTAATATCAAGTTAATGCCCCATTCATTTCCTCTTTTTCCAAGCATATTTCAATTCTCGTCCTTTTTTCTACATATATATTCAACCAAACAAATATGTATTCAAGAAACGATAAAATGACCTTTTTCTTTATCCAATATATTTTAGAATATACAAATAAGAAGCATCTTTTTGATAAATCTGGAATGTCTCCATTCGTTTCCATTCTAAATGACGTTTAAATACCGATAGTGCAATGGATGGATCTTGGCTATAAATAATGGCAATCCCATCTTTCTTCAAATGCTTTTGTCCTTTTTGTAATAATAATTCATATAGTTCTTCAATTTCTTTTTCCCCTTGTTTCCCTGTTGCAGACGGCATATTGACAACCATTTCATCAAACAAATATTCATGAGAAAAATCTTTAAAATCTCTATGAATAAAATTAATCTGGGTTCTTGCTCTCTTCGCATTTTCTCTTCCGCAGTCAATGGCCTTTCCAAAGAGATCAACTCCATAAAGTGGATGTGCAGGTAAAGCAAAATTTCGTTCGATTAACATGGTACCTGTTCCACAAAATGGGTCCAATACTTGAGCATTTTCTTTTAAATACGGACGAGCTAATTCCATAATGGTAGCAGCTGTGATCGGATTTATAGAATTAGAAAGAATTCCTTTTCGATAAGTAAAACGATTATCAGGAATGGTATATAGTTTTAAATAAGCGTGATATCCACCATTTCTTCCTTCTAACAACCGAATTTCCACTTCATAATCAGAAACAGAGTTGATAAGACGATGAGAAGACTCTTTTTCCATAGCCATAGCAATTTTCTTCGCCATAACTCTCTTTTCTTCTATCGAAATTCTTCCTCTTAATTCCACACGGAATCGATAAGAACCTCCTCCTAAATGTCTTGCCTCCAAGAATTCCATTAATCCTCCCATGAGAATGGTATGTGCCATTACTTTTGGATCTAGTGGCATATTTTTCGCAGATGGAAGTGGAAATAAAATTTCTTGCCATGTACGGATACTCATAAAATCTCTCATATCCTCATATTCCACTGCAACTCCACCGCTTATTTTTTTACCATTGCAATGATAGAGTTGACGGAGTGTCAACTCCGGATAATAACGATTCGTTGTTAACACAACCTTTCCTTGCTCATCATATCCAATAAAATAATGGCTTTGTGTTCGTTCATATTGTCCAATTAAACTGGTAAGCTCTCGAATTTCCTCTGTAATATGCTTCTCTTGCTCTTCTGTAAATTTCTCAGATAATAAATACTCTAACCGTTCCTTAAACTTTGACACATAACATTCACAATCAATTTTTTGAAATGCTTTTAAATAGGCAGTCTTAACAAAGAGCGTTCCTTCTTCTTCATAAGCATCCAATAGTTCTGGAAGTAGTCCTTCTAATTCTAACTCACCTATGACTCCTGCCACGTTTTTTCGAACTTTTGGATCTTCATGACAAAGTAATTCCTTTAGTAAGGTATAGTCATATTGCAAAAAAGAAAGAAAAGTATCTTGATGTTCTATACTTCCCTTTAACCATTTCTTTAACTCTATTAAGTTTTCACGAACATTTTGTCCTTGTTTTATATTATAAATAATTGTTTTCAGCATATTGCCTCCCATAGTTTTTTTATCGTATTCAGTGTACGTTTCCTATCTTTTTTTATCTTAACATTAATCTGTTTTTATGACAACCAACCTCTTTTTTATTTCCTATCGTCCATTCAAAGAAAACTTGAATACTCCATTCCAATATTTCCTTACTCTCTCGTCAGAAATTTTTAAGAAATCTTGTAATTTACATTACTTGTCCTATGTCTTATAATAAAAGTACACTACCATAAAATGGATAAACAACAATAAAAAATAGATACCAAAGACTTTTTTGAAAGCGAGGAGTAAAATATGAGAACAAAAAAAAGATTTATTGCTTTTGCATTAGCTTCTGCAATGATTATCACAGCTATGCCAGCTTCTGTTGCCACTGTAAAAGCTGCCGCAACACCTGCGTTAACGGTAAGTAAGAAATATTTAAAAGTAGGCGATTCTTCTAAAATGTATATTAAAAACAAAGCCAAAGGCGCTACTTATAAATTCACAAGTAGCAATTCGAAAATCGCTTCTATTAATTCCAAAACAGGAGCAATTAAAGGTGTTGCTGTTGGAAAATGTAAAGTTACATTAAAAGCCACTGTCAATAAAAAGACTTATACAAGCAGTGCCACTATTATTGTAAAAGAACACGCCCAAACAATAGAATTTGCTATCGATGATGAAACGTTAACACTTCCAGTTGGAGAGGATGTTTATACATTTAAAACCGTTATGACTACAGAGACAGGTGGAAAATGTACCGATTACGATTACTTTGTTATTCCTGAAGATACCAACACTGCAGGTGCTACTATCGACCCTTCCAAAGGTATTGTAAGTGTTAAAAATCCTGGTTCCTTCCAAGTAATCGCTTATGCTTCTACTTCTTGGAATGCTATGTTTAAGAAAAATAGTTATTATGCAAAAAGTGAACCTCTTACCGTTACCGTTCCTACTACACTAGAAACTTCTATGGCATCTGTAAATACGATTAAGTTAAAATCTAATATTTCACTTTCTAAATATTCAAAAGATGACTATGTCGTTACAAGTGAAGGTACTGGTCAAGTTTTAAAAGTGACAGATCTGGAACTTTCTTCCGATGGAAAAGAAGCAACTCTTACTACTTCTAACACATTTGGAAAAGGGGATACTTATACCGTTTCTTTAGCAGACCAAAATCTTTTAGACTCTTTTGTTGCTAATTATGGTACGATCGATAAAATTGTTACCAATGATAACCAGTCTATCGCACCAAATGTAGCAACGCCTCTTGACTATACCATTTACGATGAAAACGGAGTGGATATTACAAAATTATATCCACATACAATGGCAGGATTTGATTTTATTTTTGAACCAAGTAGCACAACTTTAGATGATTACGGACGTATTACGCTTCCAACAAAGAGCTCTTATGCGTTCTATACTATCCGCTATACTTACTTAGATAGCTCCAATAAAAAACAAGTAATTGAAAGTAATCGTGGACGTGTTACCGCTTCTGGTTCTAACTTAAAATCATTACAAAGCTACAGTATTTCTACCAATACGAACTTAGACTATTCCGATACTGTCCATTCTGTAGCCGTAGGAGAGTCAAACTATAAACTCTATTGCTTATTTGAAAATTCTGTTGGTGGCACTCTTGATACATCAAAGACAACGATCAATAACTTAACCTTCACTTCCAATAACACTTCTGTGTGTGGAATTGACAGAACAACAGGACTTTTATTCCCTTATAAAGAAGGTACTGCTAAAATTACAATTAGCGATGGAATTTTCTCTACAGACGTAACAATCACCGTTGGGGAAGCGAAAAAAATAAACTCTCTTGTGGCAAGTGAATCCAACATAACTGTTTCCAATTCCTCTGGTTTAAGCAATAGCCAGTCCGTTCGTTTTGAACTTCGCGATCAATACGGAGCTATTTATAAACTTCCAATTACCGGATCTTCTTATCCAACGGCAAGAATTATATCTGGAAATGAAAATATTGTTACTGTGAATGGAAATACAATCACAAAAACTATGAGCACGATTTATACAAGCCCTTCTAGTGGTGTATTTAATTTAACATTTGCGGGAAAAAGTAACGGAAGCTGTACGGTGGAAATTAGCTATGCCGGAAAAACTTCTCTCATTAATGTTACTGTCAAACAGCCTGGAGTCGTATCTACTTATAAGCCAGAACTTTCCAATACGGTTCTTGATCCAAATGTACAAGGCAAAAATTCTGCTATTTTAAAAGTATATGCGGTGGACGCAAATGGCATTAAAATCAGCACAGTATCCGAAGGTTACTATAGCATCGTTGCATCCGATGGAACGGTTATTGTCCCAAATCAAATGATTACCGGCTCTTCTGGAGAAGTTATCGACGCAACAAAATTAAAATTAGCAGATGGAACTTATCGCCTCACTTTCACTTCTGGACCAATTACAGAATCTACAACCTTCCAAGTGAAAGCCTCTGATGCGATTATCAATCTCGTTCCTCAAAACACAACATCTGCTACTGTAAAAACAAAAGATGATGTAGCAACAAAGATCTTTGATTGCTTTAACGTATATTTAAGTGGAAATTCTTCTGCGATTCCAGCTTCTACTTTAGTAACGGGATCTTCTCCACTGTTATCAAATGTGAAAGTATCCTTTAACTCTTATGACTCTAGATACTTTGACAGTGCCGTAGATTTAGCCATTGGCGGAAGAGATTTTAGCAAAAATTATATTGGCTATACCGCTAGTATTCGTGTGACTAAAATTTCATTCACTTATCTTGGCCAAACCTTTACTTTTGAACCAAATCAAGATTTAACATTACGTGTTCAAAGCGGTTCTTAATTTCACTTTTCCTTTGTAGAAAAGTTTAATAGTGGTATCACATACTGAAAAATTTTTGGTTATGTGATACCACTTTTTTTCTTCTCACAACTCATAATCGATACAAACTTTTCCATAATTTTCATCAAGAAAACTAAACACAATCCCCCTTACAATTTGTTTCAAAATCATATATAATGTCTTTATAAAACACAATTATTATTTAAACTTTTAAGGAGGCTATTGTTA
Source organism: uncultured bacterium (assembly GCA_905214925.1). Lineage (GTDB taxonomy): Bacteria > Bacillota > Clostridia > Lachnospirales > Lachnospiraceae > Scybalomonas. The sequence goes on from CAJMOB010000008.1 coordinate 45,768, forward strand.
TGACAAGTGCGTACAAAAGATTATTAGATTGCTATGAAAGTATCAAAGATAGAATTCCTTTTACACCTAAAGTTGCTTTAATTCTTGGATCTGGGCTTGGTGACTATGCAGACGGTATCCAAGTAGAAGCGGAAATCGATTATCATGAAATTAAAAATTTCCCTGTTTCTACCGTTGCAGGTCATAAAGGCCGTTTTGTATTTGGGCATGTTGGTGAAGTGCCTGTTGTTATTATGCAAGGCCGCGTTCATTATTATGAAGGATATTCCATGGAAGATGTAGTTCTCCCAACTCGACTTATGAAAATGATGGGTGCTGAAATCTTATTTTTAACAAACGCTGCTGGCGGTGTTAATTACGACTTTAATGTTGGAGATTTTATGCTCATTACCGATCAAATTGCAGACTTTGTTCCATCTCCTTTAATCGGACCAAATATTGATGAACTTGGATTACGTTTCTGCGACATGAGCAATATCTATCGCACGGAACTTTGTACTATTATTAAAGAAACTGCGAAAGAATTACAAATTCCTTTACAAGAAGGCGTTTATATTCAGCTTACAGGGCCAAATTTCGAAACTCCTCATGAAGTAAAAATGTGCCGTATTCTCGGTGCGGACGCTGTTGGTATGAGCACAGCTTGTGAAGCAATTGCAGCAAACCATATGGGAATGAAAATCTGTGGAATCAGCTGTATTTCCAACTTAGGAGCTGGTATGAGTGAAGAACCTTTAAGCCATACAGAAGTACAAGAGACAGCCGATCGCGTTGCTCCATTATTTAAGCAACTGATTACAGAGTCCATCAAAAATATTGCAAAAACTTTAGCATAAGCTCTCTTTCGCTGTCAGGGAATTATTATTTTAAAGAGTACGATGCTTTCCACATAAAGAAATCTTTCATAGATATTGTGTGGAAAACATTTTCTAAAAGATAAATACTATTTTTAAATATAAGCCATACTAGAAACTACATAGATAAAGGAGAAATCTTATGGATTCTTTACAACAAGTAACACACATTGACAACGTAAAATTAAATGACGACGAAACAAAGGTAGTTATCATTGATCAGACACAGCTTCCAAATGCAACCGAATATTTAACACTTGGAACAGCAAAAGATCTTTATGATGCTATTTTTGAATTAAAAGTCCGTGGAGCACCTGCCATCGGTATTTGTGCAGGCTATGGGATTTACGTGCTCGCTCGCACCATTGAGACAGAGGATTATGATACTTTTTATGAAAAATTTGTGGAATACAAAGACTATTTAAATTCTTCTCGTCCAACCGCTGTTAATTTAAGCTGGGCATTAAATCGTATGGAACGAGTAGTAACCGATAACAAAGAAAAATCCGTAGCAGAAATTAAACAACTTCTCTTAGCCGAAAGCAAAGAAATTCAAGCAGAAGATATGAGAATGTGTAAAGCCATCTCTGAATATGGTCTTTCTTTAATTAAAGATGGTGACGGTATTTTAACACACTGTAATGCAGGACCACTGGCAACTTCTCGTTATGGTACTGCTTTAGGACCACTCTTTTTAGGAAAAGAACGTGGTATGAATTTCAAAGTATTTGCCGATGAAACAAGACCACTTCTTCAAGGAGCTCGTTTAACTTCTTATGAGCTTCAAAAAGGTGGAATCGATGTTACTTTAATCTGTGATAACATGGCAAGTATCGTTATGAAAAATGGTTGGGTTAACGCTTGTTTTGTTGGTTGTGATCGCATTGCAGCAAATGGAGATGCAGCGAATAAAATTGGAACAAGCGGGGTTGCTATTTTAGCAAAATATTACGATATTCCTTTCTATGTATTAGGGCCAACTTCTACCATCGATATGAACTGTAAAACGGGAGAAGACATTGAAATCGAACTTCGCAATCCAGATGAAATTCGTGAAAAATTCTATGAAAAACCAATGGCATTAAAAGAAGTCAAATGCTACAACCCTGCTTTCGACGTAACCGATCATGAATTGATCGCTGGTATTGTCACAGAGTACGGAATTGCTCGTCCACCATATACAGAAAGTTTAAAAGAAATCTTTGAAAGAAAAAGGAAAGAATCTTTTTAATAGGTAAAAACTGTAACTTCGAAAGAAAATTTTTAGATTACCTTATTGAAATGCAAGAAATAACGTTGTCAAACAAATACTATGATGTTAGAATGAGGTTATAGTATGAAATGACTCCAAACTTAAAATCTCGCATAATATGAAGGAGGAATATATGATGAGAAAGAAATTTTTAGCCGTGTTAATGACTTCGGTATTTGCTGTAACTATGCTTGCAGGGTGTGGAAATAGCAACAGTGGTACAACAACTGCAACAAATGCATCTACAAATGAAGGACAAACTTCTGCTGGTGATACAGAAAAAAATGAAGCATTAAATATCGCTATTGTATCCAGTCCAAATGGTGTCGATGATGGTTCTTTCAATGAAGATAACTATAATGGTGTATTGAGTTTCATTGAAAAATTCCCTGATTCTAAAGTAACTCCAATTCGTGAAGAAACAGGAGTTCCTGCAAACGTTGTTGAAAAAATTTCTACAGAAGCTGCCAACTATGATGTTATGGTATGTCTTGGTTTCCAAGCTGCGGGCATTGGTACTGTTGCTCAGGACAACCCAGATGTAGATTTTATTTTAGTAGATAGCTATCCAACAGATGCAGATGGCAATACAATAGAACTTGACAACGTATATGCTATGTTATTTGCAGAACAAGAAAGCGGTTTCTTTGCTGGTATGGCAGCTGCACTGGAAACAACAAGTAATAAAGTTGCTGTTGTAACGGCACAGACTTTCCCATCTAACATCAACTATCAATATGGTTTTGAAGCTGGTGTCAACTATGTAAACAAAAAATATAACAAATCTGTGGAATGTGTTGAAATCAAATCTTATGCTGGTTCTGTAAGCGGTGAAGATATCGGTGGTAACTACACAGGTAACTTCAACGACGAAGCAACTGGTAAAGTTCTTGGAGAAGCATTAATCAAAGAAGGCTGTGACATTATCTTCGTAGCAGCTGGTGCTTCTGGAAATGGTGTATTCACAGCTGCCAAAGAGGCTGGTAATGTAAAAGTAATTGGATGTGACGTTGACCAATACGATGATGGTGTAAATGGTACAAAAGATAATATCATTTTAACATCTGTATTAAAAGTTATGAGCTTAAACGTAGACAAACAGTTAACAGCCATTGCAGAAGGAACATTTAAAGGTGGAAATGTATTATTACAAGCAGATACAGATTCTACTGGCTATGTAAAAGCAGAAGGAAGAAACCAATTATCTGAAGATACAATTTCAAAACTTGATGAAGCATATGCATTAGTAAAAGATGGAACTATCGTTCCTCCATCATCTACAAGTGACACTACACCAGAGGACTTCCCTGGCTTAAACTAATATTTTTATAAAAAATATGACTTCTGGGACAGTTCATTGCGACTGCGATGTGCTGTCCTTTCTTTTGCGTGAAAGATATAAACTATATTATATTTTAGAACTCTTATTGAAACTCTGAGAAACGCGCTTTGTAAGTTTCTCATGTTCGTAGGCAGTCGTAAAACTTGACGGATTGCCTTCGCATAAATCATATAAAACAGGAGAACGCCTATGTCAGAACAATATATCGTAGAAATGCGGAATATTACCAAAAGGTTTCCAGGTATCACTGCTAATGATAATGTAACGATTCAAATTAAGAAAGGAGAGATCTACGCTCTTCTTGGTGAAAATGGAGCTGGTAAATCCACATTGATGAGTATGCTCTTTGGTATGTATGAACCCGATGAAGGAGAAATTTATATTCGTGGACAAAAAGTAAATATCTCTTCTCCAAATCATGCAACAAAATTAAATATCGGTATGGTACATCAGCATTTTAAATTAGTGTCCAACTATACAATCGGAGAAAATATTATTATGGGAATGGAACCTACAAAAAAATTTTTAGGCCTTTTCCCAATGGTGGACTTAAAAAAAGCAAATCAAGAGATACGCGATCTTTCCATTCAATATGGACTTGAAGTAGACCCAACACAGCTCATTGAAAATGTCAATGTTTCCATTCAACAGCGTGTAGAAATTTTAAAAATGCTTTATCGTGAAGCGGAAATTCTCATTTTTGATGAACCAACAGCGGTATTGACACCACAGGAAATCGAATTCCTTTTAAAAATCATTAAAGGACTCCGTGATAATGGCAAGACAATTATTCTCATCACACATAAACTAGAAGAAATCAAACAAGTTGCTGATCGCTGTGCTATTTTAAATCGTGGAAAATTAATTGACGTACTAGACGTAAAAACAACTTCTACAAAAGAAATGGCAAACTTAATGGTCGGACGTGAAGTTTCTTTCACTACAAATAAAAAACCTGCTCAATTTAAAGATGTCATTTTAGAGGTCAAAGATCTCTGCGTAAAAAACCAAGATAACTTTGAGGTAGTAAAACACGCTTCTTTCTCCATTCATAGAGGAGAAATTTTTGCCATCGCTGGTGTATCTGGCAATGGACAAGTAGAGATTGCGGATGCCATCGCTGGACTCACAAAGGTGTCTAACGGTAATATCTTTTTAAATGGTGTTGATATTACAAATTATTCCATCCGTAAGAGAACATTAGAAGGTATCTCATACATTCCAGAAGACCGTCAAGTTTATGGTCTTGTTCTTGACTTCTCATTAAAAGATAACATCGCGTTAAAGACATATTATCAAGAACCATTTTCTAGCAAACACGGCATTTTAAATCAAGCTAAGTTTGAAGAGTATGGTAATAAACTCATCGAACGCTATGATATTCGAAGCAGTCAAGGTACCATGACACAAGTCCGCTCTATGAGTGGTGGTAACCAACAAAAAGCCATTATCGGCCGTGAAATTGAACTTCAATCTCCACTTATGATTTTCGTTCAACCAACACGTGGTCTTGATATCGGTGCTATTGAAAATATTCATAAACAGATCATTGCAGAACGTGATAAAGGAAAAGCGATTCTTTTAATCTCTTTAGAATTAGACGAAATTATGAATTGTGCAGATACCATTGGTGTTATTTATAATGGAGAACTCCAAAAAATTGCACCTGCTGCTTCCCTTACAACAAATCAGGTAGGCGAATTTATGATGGGGGTGAAAAATAAATGAAAAAATTCTTTGTAAAAATCCTTGGAAATGAGAAAAGGCAAGCTATCACAATTCCTTTATTTTCTATCCTTATCAGTTTAATTGTAGGAATGATTTTAATCGCAGCTCTTGGCAAAAACCCATTTACTGCTTATTTGAACTTATTACAAGGAAGCGGTCTTTTCCCAAAACCAAAATACTCCGCTTATCAGGGTATGTTAACCGATTTCACAAGCTTCCTTAATATGATGACGCCAATGCTATTTGCATCTTTAGCAGTAGCAGTTGCTTTAAAAGCAGGTCTCTTTAATATTGGTGTATCTGGACAAATGTTAACCGCTGGTTTTATCGCCTCTGTAACTGTTGGATATAGCCAATTAGTAGCACCAGTTGCCAAACCACTTGTCTTAATCATCGGTATTTTAGCAGGTGCTCTCGTCGGTTGCTTAATCGGATTTTTGAAATATAAATTTAATATTAATGAAGTTGTATCTTCTATTATGTTAAACTATATCGCTCAATATTTATTCAGCTTCTTTATTAATACTCGCTATATTGACGATATTTCAAGACAATCTATCGCTGTAAAAGAGGCTTCTAGACTGACTTTATTAAAAACACCAATCGGTAATTTAAAAGTGGATCTTCCTCTTGGAATTATTCTTGCAATCATTATTGCAATTGGAATAAAATTTCTTCTTGATCGTACAAGACTAGGATATGAAATCAAAACGGTTGGTTCCAATCGAGAAGCTGCTCGTTATGCTGGTATCAATGTAGGAAAAACTATGGTTCTTTCTATGGTTCTTTCTGGCGCTTTAGCAGGGCTTGCTGGTGTTACTTATTACCTTGGATACGTTCAATCCATTCAGCCAAAAGTACTTGCTTCCACTGGATTTGATGCCATCGCTGTAGCTCTTTTAGGAAATAGCAACCCAATCGGTATTATCTTCTCATCCTTCTTGATTACTGCGGTTACAAAAGGAAGTGGCTATATGAACTCTGCTTCTGGAATTGAAACAGAGATCGCTTCTGTTATCACAGGACTCATTTTATTATTTAGTGCTTGTGGTGCTTTCTTACGTCATCTCGTAAAACGTTGGAAAACAGAAATAGAAGAACAAGAACAAACAAGAAAGGAGAGTAAATAATGGAGACAATTATTATTGATGGTTTATCCTTTGCCTTACCACTGTTTATTATGGCAATCGGTGGAATTTATAGTGAACGCAGTGGTATTACAAACCTAGCAATCGAAGGTTTACAAGGGTTTGGTGCCTTTGTAGGTGCTCTCTTTGTTGTTCTCGTTGCTGGAACGGCAGGTACAGATTCTCAACCAGTCTTTTACCTTTCTTTCCTTTTTGCAATGATTGGCGGTATGATTTACGCCTTATTACACGCATTACTTTGTATTAAATTCAAAGCAAATCAAGTTATTAGTGGTGTCGTTATCAACATTCTTGCAATGGCACTCACTTCTTTCTTAACAAAACAAATTAATAAAAGTGTCTTCAATGCCCCTTCTGATAAGTTCCAGCTTGGAGTTTCTACAAGATTCTCTATTCCTGTTCTTTCTGATATTCCTGTCATTGGAGCATTCTTTAAGAATTTATATCCATTCGAGATTATCATTCTCGTGATTGCATTTATCGCTTGGTTTGTATTATACAAAACACGTTATGGTCTTCACCTTCGTGCTTGTGGTGATAACCCTCATGCAGTTGATGCAGCTGGTAGAAATGTGGCGAAAATTCGTACCGTAGCGGTTATGATATCTGGTGCTTTATCTGGTATTGGTGGTATGTGCTTTGCCTACTCCATCTCTGCTAAGTTTTCAAGCAGTATCTATGTGGGATATGGTTACTTAGCCATCGCCGCTCTTATTTTCGGAAACTGGAAGATTCTTCCAACACTTGGCGCTTGTTTAATCTTTGGATTTGCTCGCTCTGCTGGATATCAGCTCGTTCAGGTTCTCGAAAAACCAAGCAGTTATTCCGATCTCGTTATGATTCTTCCATATGTGCTTACGTTGTTATTGTTGATTTTCTTCTCCAAATACAACCGTTCTCCAAAAGCACTTGGCGAGATTTATGATAAAGGAAAACGTTAATTAACAATTTATGTATGCTCCCTCTTTCCATTGAAATAGAGCTTTCTCATTCTATTCTTTACAAAAGAGGGAGTATTTTTTATATCAAAGGAGAGTGTTTTTATGAATATTCGTTTTATTCACGCTAGAATTTTAACAATGGAACAAGACTTTTCTATCATAGAAAATGGGGAACTTTGGGTAGAAGGAGAACGAATTACTTATGTAGGAGAGTTTATCGATACTATTATGGACTTAGATCCGGCTTTAAGTCAAGTTCAACTTCCTGTTTTCGATCGCGTTATCGATTGTAAGGGAAATTTATTAATGCCAGGATTTAAAAATGCCCACACCCATTCCGCTATGACATTTTTACGTTCTTATGCCGATGATCTTCCACTTCTTGATTGGCTGAATCAACAAGTATTTCCAATGGAAGCAAAACTGACTCCAGATGATATTTATCATCTATCCAAGTTAGCAATTTTAGAATATTTGACAAGCGGTACTACTGCTAACTTCGACATGTATTTAACTCCTGATACGATAGCTGCTGCCTCTAGAGATTGTGGATTTCGAACTGTTATGGTCAGTGGCGTAAATAACTTCTCTCAATCGGTTGCGGATATGGAAAAATGGTATCAGACTTATAATGAGCCAAACGATCTCGTCAGCTTTATTTTAGGTTTTCATGCAGAATATACTTGTTCCAAACAATTATTAGAAGATATTTCTGCTGTTGCCCATCAATATAAAGCTCCTGTCTTCACTCATAACTCTGAAAGCGCATCCGAAGTTCAGCAATGTCTAGAACGCTATCAAATGACTCCAACTGTTTTCTTAAATGGCCTTGGAATGTTTGACTTTGGTGGTGGTGGTTACCACTGTGTTCATATGACAGATGAAGATCTCTCTATCTTTAAAGAGCATAATATGACGGTTGTTACAAACTCTTGTTCCAATGCAAAATTAGCAAGTGGCATTGCTCCAATCCAAAAGATACTGGATATGGGAATTAACCTAGCCATTGCTACGGATGGACCTGCAAGCAACAATTGTCTTGATATGTTCCGTGAAATGTTCTTAACAACGGGACTTGCCAAATTACGGGAAAACGATGCTTCCGCTGTGGATGCAAATCAAGTTCTTTATGCGGCCACTGTTGGTGGAGCAAAGGCTATGGGACTTACACAGTCTGATGTTTTAGCAGAAGGTAAATATGCGGATCTCATTCTCCTTGATCTCCATCAGCCAAATATGCAGCCACTCAATAATATTACAAAAAATATTGTCTATAGTGGTAGTAAACAAAATGTTGCTTTAACAATGGTAAATGGTAAAATTTTATATGAACGCGGCGAATTCTTCGTTGGAACAGATGTGGAAAAAATCTATGAAAAAGCCAACGATATTATCAATCGAATCAAACGTGAAGTGTAAAAAAAGAAAGACTGATAGGAAATGATATCTCCTATCAGCCTTTCTTTTTACTATTTTTCTTTCTAAGATTCTATTTCTATAAAATATTCAATTGTAGCAAATTTAAAAATCCTATTGCTTGTGCTGTTGTAACTTTCATTCCTTTAATTTCTGCTATTCCAACTTCTAATCCTTCAATATGACAAGTAGTAAAATCCATTCCTTCTAATTTATTTTGTAAAAAACTAGCACTTCTTAATTCACATGACTTAAATTCCATATTTTTAAATTCATTATGATTGAAATAAGCATTTTTGAAAATAGAGCCTTCTAATTGACTCTTATTCCACTTGGACTCTGAAAAATTACTATAAGAACCTAACACTTGATAAAATTCAGTTTCTCTAAAGAATCCTTCACTCATATTAGTTCCTACTAATTTGCAACGCTCAAAACGTACTTTATAAAAACTACTATCCGCTACAACACAGTTGGAAAAATCACATTTTCGAAATAATACATTTGTAAAATCTGACTTTGTAAAATCACAATCTACAAATGTTACATTATCAAAAATACAATCTCTAACAATTAATGAATCTTCTATTTGCCCAATTGTCTGCCCCTGAATCAGACATTGTTCTATTTCTTCCCCTTGAAGCTTCCATTCTGAAAAATCTTCTACCATTATTAAACCTTTTCTTGCTACCTGCACCTGTTCATTCTCCTTTTAAAACTAATTATTTTCTTCTTCACTTCTTACTAGCGGTTTTGTTGCTTTCGCCTTTAAGAATAACGGAACGAATTCGGAAATTACCGCTGAACCTTCCAGACCATACCATTGCATTTGTGAACCAGCTAGATGTCGAATCTTATATTTTAATGAAATCGCCAATCTTTTAAAAGATGCTAATTCACTTTCTGGAACGAGCATTTTCTTTAACATACAGAATTTAAAACTTCCAACTTTGCCTCCCGATCCATAGATAGAATATTTCTGTTCTTGTGGTGGAAGTTCTCCAGACTTGGTCATATCTCCTACAATCTGTCTTAAATAAACATTCACACGCTGATGCATTTTAAATCCTAACTTTAATCGAACCCGGAAGATATAGTCTGTTCCAAAGTTTTCTACTGTATATTCATTAGCATATGGCTCATCACTTACAATTAAGCTTACAAACCAATATGCCTTTGCTCTTTTTGTATTTTTATTGAAAATGGAATAAAGGACATCTCGATCCATCATATCCCCTTCTCGTTCATGTGTAATATAAACAAGATTATCCGCTAAATAAAAAATACTTTCATCTTTTCTTAATTCATCAAACATCGGTATATAATCTTTAATATGAAGGTGTACTTCTTGTAAACGTTCAATGGCTGTTCCCTCTTGCCATATCACCATAATTAATAATAAAAGAACGGCTAATAATAATGCTACATAGCCACCTTTCCAAAACTTGCTCAAGCTAGAAAGGAAAAATGTCCCTTCTAATCCACCAAAGAAAATAAGAAACACAATCGGAATGAATCTTCTATTCTTTATCTTCCATAAGTACACAAATAAAAGGAGCGTTGTCATCAGCATTGTCATTGTAATTGCAAGACCATAAGCAGACTCTAATCTAGCACTGGATTTAAAATATAGCACTACAATACTACAAGAAATCCAAATAATCATATTCACAAGTGGAATATAGCTTTGTCCTTTTGTTTGTGATGGATAAGTAATTTTCATTCGTGGCATTAAATCAAGTCTTGTTGCTTCGGATACAAGAGTGAACGATCCCGTAATCAATGCCTGTGATGCGATAATCGCAGCTATCGTACTTAAAATAACACCAATCCCACGAACGGAATGTGGTAACATCTCAAAAAATGGATTCATATCTTCTATTTTTGCTAATGCTTGGTTTCCCTGATTTTGAATCAACCAAGCCCCTTGTCCAAAGTAGTTTAAAATTAAACATACTTTTACAAAAGGCCAACTTGCATAAATATTTCCTTTTCCAACATGACCCATATCGGAATAAAGGGCTTCTGCACCTGTCGTCGCCAAAAAAACACTTCCGAGAATCATAATTCCTACATGGTTTAATGGGCTAAATAAAATAGCAATTCCTCTTAGAGGATTTAGTGCACGAAGAATACTTAAATCTCCTGCCATATTATAAATACCCGCACCTGCCAAAAATAAGAACCAGATTGTCATTAAAGGACCAAATGCTCTTCCGATTAAACTAGTTCCTGCTTTCTGAACAAGAAATAATATCGAAATAATAATTAATGTAATGACAACAATTCTCATTTGATCATCACCAAGCACTTCATAAATAACGGGAATACTCCTAAGTCCCTCAATCGCCGTAGTTACGGTAACGGCAGGAGTCAACACGCCATCGGCTAACAATGCCGCTCCTCCTATCATAGCCGGAATGATCAACCATTTTCCACATTTTTTTACTAAGCTATAAAGAGCGAAAATTCCGCCCTCGCCATGGTTATCTGCTTGCATAGCAACAAGCACATATTTTACTGTCGTTAATAGTGTGACTGTCCATATAATTAAAGATAGTGCTCCTAAAATGAATTCTTCATTCATTTGATTAAGACCACCATTTCCTGCAATAATGGATTTCATAACATACATAGGAGATGTTCCAATATCTCCATATACAACACCTAGAGCAATCAATGCTGCACCTGCACTTACAGGAATTCCTTTTGTCTTCTTATCAGAAGACATTTTTCCTTTTTGTGTTGGTATCTTTTCTTTCTTTATTGCATCTTCTTCCATTTCCTTACCTCTTTTACCTCTTGAATCCTTTCTTATCGACGGCTCCAACGATAAAAAACTCTAGTTGAAACCTTTGATATTGTTACTGTTTTTAATTAAGGGTTTCTCTGTTCTATGTAAGATAGTATGATAATACTTCCTCTTTTGCAATAGGAAATAACAAAGTGTGCGTTGCACACTCTTCGCGACTTTCGGTTACTCCTAGCAACGTACACTTTGCCGCGCGCGAGCAGTTTGCGAAGCAAAATTATCTTCTTTGCTCGCTGCGCATCGTTTGCACGTAGTGCTTTTTTATTCTATAGGATGACTCGCTTGCGAGGAATTTCCTATAGAATAAAAAAAGGCGGTATTCTTTTACTGCCTAACACAGCACCAAGCATACCACTACTGAACTTTTTTATATGTAGACATTGAGCCAATAAAATAGCAACTATTTTATTGACTCGTCTACTAACTTAAAACCCTGCAAAATAATAAGAAACACATTTTGTGAGCTTATTTTTTTAATTAGCTTGAAGTATAGCAGAAAGCTCCTATAAAAACAAGTTAAGAAAGTGTCAAGTTTTTTATTTCTTATCCCAATTTTTTATTCCATAATAGAAGCTAAAAGTAATTTCGTATATTCATGTTTTGGACACGAAAATACATCCTCTACTTGTCCTTCTTCTACAATCTCTCCATTTTTCATTACAAGCACTCGATCACACATTTGATAGATAACATTCAAATCATGAGAAATAAAGAGGTAAGAGAGCTTTTTTTCTTCTTGTAACCGAATCATCAGCTCCATAATCTGCTTTTGAATCGTCACATCTAAGGCGGAAACTGGTTCATCCGCAATAATAAATTTTGCTTCTTGAATTAAACTAATGGCAATGCTGACTCTTTGTCTTTGCCCTCCACTTAATTCTCTTGGATAATGATTGGCATATTCTTTCTTTAATCCAACCTTCTCTAACATTTTAGCCACTCTTTTCTTTCGTTCCTCCTTTGGCACTTTTCTTACGCGCAAAGGCTCTTCTAAAATCCATCCAATTTTTTTGGAAGGATTTAAAGAAGAAAACGGATCTTGAAAAATCATCTGAGGATTTGTTGTATTATGAATAATCTCTCCCGATTTTACTGGGAGAAAACCAAGTATTGTTTTGGATAACGTGGATTTTCCACAACCACTCTCTCCAACAAGCCCTACAATTTCCCCTTCTTCTATTTGAAGACTAATATCTTTTAATACATCGCTTTTTTCTTTATAGGAAGCACTCACATGATTCACTTCTAAGACTGGTTTCTTCAATTTTCTCATCTCCTTCTTCTTCGTAACGATACTTGTCTATTAGGAATCGCTTCTAATAATTTTTTTGTATATTCTTGTTTTGGAGATTTAAAAATTTCTTCTACCACCCCTTCTTCCACCTTTTTCCCATCATTCATTACGATGACTCGATCGCACAGCCTATGAATCACCCCTAAGTCATGGGAAATAAATAAAATAGAAGTTTTCTTTACCCGATTGATTTTTTTTAATAATTCAATGATCTGCGCTTGAACCGTTACATCTAAAGCAGTTGTTGGTTCATCTGCAATTAATAACTTAGGCTCCATACAAAGAGCCGATGCGATCATAACTCGTTGTCTCATCCCTCCAGACAATTGATGTGGATATTTTCCATATAACTCTTCTGGATTTGGAAGTTCTACCAATCGCATCACTTCTAAGGCTCTTTTTCTTCTCTCCTCTTTTGTTATTTTTAAATGTAATTTCATACTCTCTTCTATCTGTTTTCCAATTGGATGAACAGGATTTAATGCAGTCATTGGCTCTTGAAAAATAATTCCTATCTCTTTTCCACGAAGGTTCTGCATTTCTTTTTCTGTATATTTTGAAATCTCATTTCCACAAAAGAAAATGCTTCCTCCTACAATTTTGGCATTTTCTCTTAATAACTGTAAGATGGATAAGGCAGTTTGTGTCTTTCCAGAACCAGACTCTCCTACAATGCCAACAATCTCTCCTTCGGAAATCGAAAACGAAAGTTCTTTCACTACATGTTTCGTAACTTCTCCTTGAAAAAAAGCAATTTGAAGATCTTTTATTTCTAATAATGACATCTTATGCCTCCCTTTGTTCGTTAATTCCCTCACTAATTAAGGAAAAACTAAGTGCTAATAACACGATGGCTAGTCCTGGAAAAATAGCAACCCATGGAGCTCTTACTAAGTAAATCTGGGATTCTGAAAGCATTCGTCCAAGACTCGCCTGTGGAGGTTGTACCCCGATTCCTAAATAACTCATTCCTGCCTCAGCTAAAATTGCATTATTAAAACCGATCGCCATCATAGAAAAAAGAGTCGGTACAGCATTTGGTAAAATATGAACCAATATAATTCGAAGATGAGAAACTCCCATAAGCCGAGCACTTTTTACATAATCCATATCCCGATTGGCTAAAAACTCACTTCTTGTCATGCGTGAGAAACTTGGAATAAAAGCAACTGCTAACGCAAAGATAATATTATTTTGTCCAGTACCTAATATACTGATAAAAATAAGCGCTAATAAAACACTAGGAAATGCCACAATAGCATCATTTACTCTCATCAATATTTCATCCAACCAACTACCAAAATATCCTGTTAAAGCACCTAGAAATATGCCGATCGCACCGCCCAAGAATACGGTAGAAATAGCAATGAAAAAAGTAGTTCCTATTCCTTTCATAACACGGCTAAACACATCTCTTCCGAACTGATCGGTGCCAAAAAAATGCTTAATAGAAGGTGCTAAAAGTTTTTCACTTCCACTCATAGCATCTGGATCATAAGGGGTATAAAAAATCCCTATTAAAAATAATAAAAATAAAATACTAACAATTCCAATCCCAAAAATTAAATTATAATTTTTCTTCTTCATATTCGTTTCCTTTCTATTTCCTTATGTGAACTCTTGGATCAATTTTTCCATACAATAAATCCACTAGAAAATTAACGAGGATAACGATCGTTGCAATAAAAACAATAATAAATTGTACAACCGGATAATCCCGATTGGAAATAGAAGTAATTAAAATACTTCCCATCCCTGGAATTGAAAAAACTTGTTCAATAATAATGCTACTTGCTACTAAATCAACTAATGTCATTGCCCAAAATGTCACCGTTGGTATCATAGCATTTCGAAAAATATGTCTATATAAAACCTGCTTCTTTGTATTTCCTCTACTATAAGCGGTTCTCACATAATCCATACCTGCCTGAGATAAAATGGCAGAACGGAGAATTTTAATTGCCATGGCACTTTTCGGAAGTGCCATAGCAATACTTGGTGCAATCAAATATCCAAGGAAACCGATAAAATTCTCTTCGATTGGAATATAGCTTCCCGGTGTAAACCATTTCAACAAAAGTCCAAAGATTAATGTAATTATCATTCCAATAAAAAAACTTGGAATTGACATTAACACTTGATTTCCAACTCGAATGACATAATCAAACCATCGATTGGAATGTTGCGCTAAGAAAATTCCAACTGGTATGGAAATGAGCAAAATCCAGAGAAAAGATAAGAGAACTAACGCTACCATAATCGGTATTTTATTCAATACGATTTCCTTCACAGGAACGGAATAGCTATAAGATTCCCCAAAATCTCCTTGAAGAAATCCTACGATCCATCTTCCGTATCGTACGAGTAATGGATCGTTAAGTCCCATCTCTTCTTGTAATGCTTTTACTTGTTCTTCGGTTGCTTCTGTACCTAATTTTGATTGTGCTGCATCTCCTGGAATTACAGAAAACGCGAGGAAAGACAAAAAAGAGACAATAAACAATGTAATAATGAGAGTTCCTATTTTCTTCCATAAATATTTCATTTTGTCTTTTCCTTTTCTATACTTCTTATTGTGCTACTTTATAAATCTTTGCCATATCTTGAACATAAAGAGGATAGAATTCATATCCACTATATTCTCGATTTAAAGCCACTTGATTATTCATATCCTGAATATACACATTGGCAGCATCTTCCGTTAAGAGCGTTTCCATTTCTTTATATAACTTTACTTGCTCTTCATCGGAAGTGCTTTTTTGCACCTGTTCATATAACTCATCATACTTTGGATTTGAATAATTAATAAAGTTTCTAGAATAATCAGAAGTAAAGCGTTCAAGCAACGCTCTAGCACTTAAATATGCCGCATCAACACCGACAACCGTAGCTTGATAGTTACGATTTGCATAAGTGTCATTAAGCCAACTATCCCATTCTACTAATTCGATTTTCGCATTCACACCGATTTGCTTTAACTGCTCCACTAATACTTGTGCTACATCGATATGTTTTTGATAATTAGAAGGAACAGTCATTGTGAACGTAAATCCATTTGGATATCCTGCTTCTTTTAATAACTCTTTTGCCTTTTGAATATCTTGTTCATAATAATCGGCAAGTTCTGGCATATAGTACTTTTTAAAAGCAGGGAACATACTACTTCCAATTACTGTTCCCTTTCCATCAGAAACCATATCCACAATTTCTTGTCGATTCACAGCATAACAAAGTGCTTGTCGAACCCGAATATCATTAAATGGTTCTTTGGCATTATTTAAATAGAGTGCTTGAACTAAATTCGAACCTCCTTCATAGATTGTAAATACATTCGGATCAAGACTAGCCGTTTCATCAATACTAATTCTTGCCGCCATGTGAATGGCTCCACTCTTTAACCCATTCACAAGAGCACTGCTGTCTGATACTACTTTAAACGTAACTTCATCCAAATAAGCTTGATGATCTTGATCCCAATATTCATCAAACTTTTTCAATTTGACATAATCTTGAGGAGAACGGGAGTCATACATAAAAGGACCTGTTCCAATCGGATTCTTATTATAATCCTCCACATTTTTAGGAACAATCCCTACAATTAAATACGCTAGGAACTCCGTATCCGCTTGCTTAAGATGGATCTCTATTGTCTTTTTATCTGGTATTTCTACGCTTTTGACATTAGAAAAAGCCGCTATCAATGGAGTACCTCCCTCCGTGATACCGGCGCATCGTTCAATCGAATACTTGACATCTTCCGCAGTAACTTCCGCCCCATTGTGGAACTTCACTCCGTCTCGCAGTTGAAACGTATAAATCTTCCCATCTTTTGAAATCGTATGCGACTTTGCTACTGCGTCTATATAATTTCCTGAACTATCAGGCTTTACTAGACCTTCATAAACATTAAACAGAACTTCTTTCGTTCCTGCCGCAACTGACTTGTGTGGGTCAAGACTATCTAAATCTTGTGAAATTCCGACTACAATGGAACCTCCCATGGTTGGTTCCGCATTTGTTTCTTGAGAACTTGTACTATTTAAAGTCGACTCTTTACCCTCTTCCTTCTCGCCACGGCAACCGCCGAGTACAAGTATCAGGGTAAGTGCAAAGAGAAGTAAACATATGTTTTTTACTCTTTTCATAATATCTCCTTTTCTTCTCAGTTCTCTCATTATACAATTGTCAAGGTCATTGTACAGAAATTATTCAAAAAATTCAAGTTTATTTTTTAATGCATAAGTTAATTTTCTTATTTATGGGAATAAATATTGACTTTCCATGATAAAATCACATATCGTATTGCCAATTTTTTTGCAAAATTTTCTACAATAAACAAAGTATGCTATAACATAAAAAAGTCTTCGGAACTAAGGTTTTCCTAATTCCAAAGACTTTTTAACTATTTTATAATATTAATCTTCCTCAATATCAATCGCAGAAACTGGACATTCATCTCTTGCTTCTATGGCTTGGCTCTCTGAACCATTTGGCACTTCGCTTCCGATTGCTCTTGCCACTCCATCATCTGTCATCTCAAATACTTCTGGCCCGATACTTGCGCACATTCCACAACCAATACAATTGTCATTTACATTTGCTTTCATTTTCATACCTCCATTGAATAAAAATCTTTTCGTTTTGATACAAACTTAGTCTTTCCATTTTGGAGGATTTCAAACATAAATTTAGAAGAAACCTATCGAAAAATTTTATCTTATTTCGAAAATTTATCTACTTTCTATCTTTAAATATTATCAATGAACTCATCAATATAGATTAACGCCGCTCCTGCTGCTGCCGCCTCTACTCGATATTGACATTGAAATAAATAATCTTTTGCTTCATCTCCAAACGGATCCATTTCATCTATCTCTTTATATAAATCTTCCATATATTCTCCAAGATAAGCTCCTACATGTCCACCTAAAATGATAACCCCATCAAATAACATACGAATATTATGAATTGCAATTCTTAGATAGTATAAATACCTCTCCCATAAAACAATAGCATTTTCATCTTTCTTTTTTAATAACTCAAAAAATTCTTCTAAATTACCATCTGTATATTGATCTAACTTGGTTGCCTTACATACCGTATCAAAACAACCTAATTTTCCACAATAACATCTTTCTTTACTCTCTGGAGCAATCATCATATGCCCGATTTCCCCACCTTTATGGGTGTTACCTTCATATCCTTTTCTTTTAATAATAACGGCTCCTCCAACACTATTGCTTAAGCTAATATAAAAAGCATTATTAATCGTATCATCGATCCATACTTCCGCATATCCAGCTACATTAGAATCATGAAATAATCTACTTTTATATGGAATATATTTTGCAATTTCTTCTCTTGTTTTTCCTGTGAATCCAAGAGTTTTTCCATATATCACTTGTTCTCCATCTTCTGACACTAGCCCTGGAACCGCAATTCCTACTCCTAAAAGCTCCTCTTCCCCAATATTGGCTTTTTCTTTGATAGTCTCCACAACGTCCGCAATTTTCTTTAAATAATCTTCACTTTCTAAATTAAATAATACCGTTTCTTTGATTAAAGCAACAACGTTACCTGATAGATCTACCGCTACTCCATTAATATGATGTTCTGTAATGTAAATTCCGATTGCCATTCTCACATCGTTTATGCAAGTATATGCTGTAGCATTTCTTCCTCCTGTATTTGTAATCTTCTTTGAGGAATCAATCAATCCTTTTTCTTTTAAATAATCTAAATTTTGAGTTACAGTTGGCAAACTCAACTGTAATCCTACAACAATATCTTGCTTTGATACTGCCTTATTTTTACGAATATATTGATAAATCTTTTTTCTATTTTGTATTTTAATTTCATTTGGACTTAACTTATTTTGATTCATTTCTCTTCCCTTACCTACTTTATGATCTACTTTTCATGTTTCTATAACTACCTTCTATCTTTTCATAACCTCTTATTAACTAGCTTTCTCATTTCAATCCCATTTACAAGTGCATTCTATTAAGGCTTCCCTCATGCTCCTGTTTCATTGCACTAGTATTTGTGCTTCACTGCTTTTTTTCATTATATCATGTAAACAATCCGATGTCATGTGCCATGGTGAACATGAAAAACACGTTCTACGAATTTCTCTGACTTGCGGTCAGTCATCATAAACTTTTGTTACATAGGAAAAAGATCCAGCAAGTTTCTCCACTGGATCTTATCTTTTTCCCTTTCATTCTTTAATTTGCACGCTTTTTATTTTGAAGACAATCAAAGCCTACTGCCAATCCTAAAATCACACCTTTTACAAGCATTTGTACATAAGAACTGACATTCATAAGCACCATTCCATTTGTCAATACACCAATAATTAACACACCCGCAATTACATTAGAAAATTTACCGTAACCACCGCTTACGGAAACTCCTCCTAATACGACACAAGTGATAACATCAAATTCATATCCTTTTCCAGCCGTTGGCTGTCCCGAATTTGTTCGAGACAGCATAACAATTCCTGCTAGTCCAGCGAAAAACCCTGATAATGAATAAATTAAATATTTTATTTTACCTACATTGATTCCTGATAATCTAGCGGCTTCTTCATTTCCACCTACTGCATAAAAATATCGACCAAAGTATGTTTTATTTAAAATAAAACTTCCTACAGCAAAGCACAAAATCATAATAATAACCGGAATTGGTATTGGACCTAAATACCCTTGCCCAATCACTTTGAAATTTTCATCAAATCCATAAACTGGTGTACCACCACAGAGCAAATAAGAAATTCCTTCAAAAACAATCTGAGAAGCAAACGTTGCAATTAAAGCTGGCATTTTTACTGTGGAGACCATAAATCCATTTAATGTTCCAATTAATGTTGCCAAAATTAAAGAACATAGAATAGCAAGCCACATATTCATTCCACAACGCACCATAAGCATTGCACAAATAATATTGACAAACGTAATAATAGAACCAGTCGCTAAATCAATACCAGCGATTAAAATTACAAATGTCATTCCAATAGAAGCAATTCCATACATAGAGACTTGACGAGCAATCATAATCAAATTATTGGGTGCTATAAATCTAGTATTTGCAATTGTAAAAGCAATAAATAGAACAACAAGAACTAACCAAATTGCCTTATCTTTCATCTGGTAAATTATTTTTTCTTTCATATCTTATTTTCCTTCCACCTCTATAACTGTAGATGCAAATGTCATAATTTGATCCGGATTAAACTCTTCTTTTTTGAGTTCTCCCGATATTCGACCTTCTGACAAAACAATAATTCTATCTGACATTCCCATTAATTCTTCCATTTCCGAGGAAATCAACAAGATTGTCTTTCCATTTTCTACGAGCCTATTCATTAACTTATAAATTTCATATTTAGCACCAATGTCAATTCCCCTTGTCGGTTCATCTAAAATAATAAGTTCTGAATCCGCAGCCATCCACTTTGCAAGAATAACCTTTTGTTGATTTCCACCACTTAAATTTTTAACTAATTGATTTAAGTTTGGTGTCTTAATTCCCAATTCCTTTTTATATTTTTGTGCGATTTCCTTTTCTTTTTTAGCATTAATCACACTTAATTTTGATATTCTCTTATAAATAGGCATATTGATATTATTTTGTATCGAGTTTCCGAGCAGTGCTCCATGCCGTTTTCTATCTTCTGGAACTAATGCAATTCCTAGACCAATAGCTTCTTTAGGACTTTTCGGTTCAATTTCTTTTCCATGAAACAGCATTTTTCCTGATTTTTTCCGTACTGCTCCAAATATCATTTCTGCTAGTTCCGTTCTACCTGCACCTACAAGACCTCCAAGTCCTAGAATTTCGCCTTTATGTATTTTTAAATCAATATCATAATCTCCATTTCCACAGAGTCCTTCAAGTTCTAACACAACTTCTTTGTCATCAATACAAGATGCTCTAGATGGATAAGTTTCTTTTAAATCTCGTCCTACCATTAGATGGATTAATTCATCAACAACGCTGTCTTTTGTAATTAATGTTTTTATATATTCTCCATCTCTAAGAACAACAATTCTATCTGATAAACGATAAATTTCGTCCAATCTATGGGAGATATAGATAATAGAAACCCCTTTTTTTCTTAACAATTCTACTACAGCAAACATACTTTCCACTTCTGCTGATGTAAGAGGAGCAGAAGGTTCATCCATAATCAAGATTTGAGCATTTTGTTGAATTGCTTTTGCGATCTCAACCATCTGTTGATATCCCACTGTTAGATCTTTTACTAATGTCTTTGGATCAATTCGGATGTTTAACTCCTCAAATGCCTTTTTCGCTTCTTCTTCCATAGCCTTTTTATCAATTAAAATTCCATTTCGAATTGGACGTCCTAAAAATAAATTTTCTGCTGCAGATAACTCACCAATATTATTAAACTCTTGATAAATAATAGCAATTCCATTTTCTGCTGCAAGCTGCGGAGTCATAGATGTAAATTCTTTCCCATTTATAATAATTTTTCCTGATGTTGGAATTACCGCACCCGAACACGTTTTTATCAAAGTTGATTTTCCCGCACCATTTTCACCAATTAACGCTAAGACTTCTCCCTTTTTCAGCTCTAGAGAAACATCTTTTAATGCAACAACACCCGGATATTCTTTCCGAATATGCTGTAACTGTAACACATATTCATCCTTCATATTGTATCCTCACAAACTTTACTTATACTTGCTTATTTCCTCGCTCTTCTTACAAATACTTACTTATAATCTGCAAGATATGTTTCTACATTGTCTTTATTAATTGTTGTCAATGGTCTTAAAACATTCTGTGTTTCAAACGTTTCACCTTTTAACAATTTTTCATACATTTCTACACAAGCCTCTGCTGTCTTTTTATCAGAACCTTCAAATCCGATAGAAGTATTACTTGCTTCATTATTTAAAATCGCTTCTAATTGTTGTTTTGTGGCATCTGGTGAAAAAATTCCCATATCCTCTGGAATCTTTTTATTCGTTGCAACCATAAACGCCTGATTTGTTCCAATATCTCCTCCTGAACTAACGACACAAACAACTTTACAATCTGGATTTGCTTGTAAAATCGTTTCCATATTAGATTGTGCATCATTCGCAATTAACGCTGGCTGTACAGCAACAATTTCATAATTTTCTTTCGCTGTCTCCTCTAACCCTTCTAAAATCCCCTGTTCTCTTTCCAACAATGTAGGAGTTTGTGGATAATCCATAATTGCTACCTTTGCCTTATTATCTTTGGAATAATATTGATTGATAAAATTACCTGCTTCTTTTCCAATTTCCTTTCCAAGCTCTGTATTATCCAGCACCCAATTGACATCTGTATTTTTCATCTCATCATCCCAACACATTACTTTAATTCCTGCATCTCTTGCTTGTTGGCATACATCTTCTAACGCATTTGGATCGGATGGATGAACCATGATCATATCACAACCAGAAGTAATAAAATTCTCTATCTGACTAATTTGTGTTGCAGAATTATCTTTGCAATCAACAATCGTATAGTCCCATCCCTTTTCCTTTAACAATTTTTCTACTTCTCCAAAAACGCCAGCCCAATAGTTATTTTCTAAAGATTGAATTGTAATCCCCACTTTATAAGTCCCATCTTTTTTCTCACTTGCATTAACATTACTTCCACCACATCCCATTAATCCAAATGTTAATAATAAAGTCACTATTAACAAACATGCTCTCTTTTTCATAACAAATACCTCCTATACCATTTTTACTTTCTCTATCCAATACTAGAAACTCTAACAACTTTTATTTTACTTTCTTCGAAACTAAAAACAGGTAAATGCTCCATCTACAACAAAATCAGAGCCTGTTGTAAAACTACTTGTATCCCCTGCAAGATAAACACAAATAGACTGTAACTCTTCTGGATCGCCTAATCGACCAAGAGGAGCCATCCCATTCCATTGCTCAATTAATGGTACTAAGTCCTCTGAATTCTTAATCAATTCTGTTCCTATGTATCCTGGACTAATACAATTAACCCGTACATTTCGTTTTGCCCATTCCACTGCCAAAGATTTTGTTAACATAATAACTCCAGCTTTTGAAGCATTATAAGCACATTGTGGTTGAGGTACATTCACAATATGTCCTGACATAGATGCTGTATTAATAATAGAACCTCCTCCATGAGCTAACATATATCTTCCTGCTGTCACCGCTGTTAAATATACTCCTGTAAGATTAATATCAATCACTTTTTTCCACTGTTCAAATGTCATAGTCTCTGCTGGTTCATTAATACAAATTCCCGCATTACAAAATGCAACATCGAGTCCTCCTAACTCTGAAACAACTGTTTCTACCATCTTTTCTACTTCTTCTGGCTTTGTTACATCTACTTTCACAGCAATAGCCTTCACATGATTGGACTGTTCAATTTCTTTTGCTGTTTTTTTCGCTTCTTCTATATCGATATCTACAATTGCTACATCTGCACCAGCTTCAGCAAAAGCAATCGCTACGCTTTTTCCAATCCCTCGTGCACCACCAGTTACAAAAATCTTTTTCCCATCCAATCTCATCTTTTCAATAATTCCCATTTTGCTACTCCTTCCCTAATAAGCTATTTCTTACACTTGTAGTCAGCAGTCAAATATCTTTTCTAGAGAAATTTAAAACTTTTTTCTTTTTCTAAACTCTCAACGTATCTGACTGCTTTATCTCATTAAAATCATTTTATAAAATATATTTATAAAACTTATTTCTATATCTTATAGCTTTTTCTCAAATTATACAATTCCCAATATTACACAAACTTTTTTCGTTATTTTTAGTTAATTTTCATATATTTTTCTATTTATTTCGTTATTTTTATAACACTTTTTACTATTTCATCTTTTTCAGCAATACTTCGATCCATCCCAATTTGAATTGCATCAAAATCAAATATATGTGTTACTAATCCTTTTAAATTAACCTTTCCTTGTTCCACTGCGTCAATAGCAAGGGGATAAATATTTCGATATCGGAACACAGTTTTAAATGTTATTTCTTTATCAAGTGCAAGACTCATCATCAAATTCATCATTCCTGTTTTTCCATAACCAACAAGAACAATATTCGCTCCTTTACATACCACTTGAATCGCTTGATTGACTGTTAACTCTGTGCCTGCAGTTTCGATAGCAAGATCAAATCCATTTCCTTTTGTTAGCTCATTGGCTTTTTTCAGCACATCCTCTTTTTTTCCATGAATGACCCCTGTTGCCCCTAGTTCTAAAGCCTTATCCAATCTTTTTTGCACAATATCTACAACAAAAACTTTCGAAACTCCACACGCTTTTAATGCCATCATAGATACAAGTCCAATGCACCCAGCTCCAAATACAATAGCACTTTGTCCAATATGAGCCTCCCCTTGATTAGCTGCATGAAATCCTACTGCCAATGGCTCTATTAAGGCTCCTTCTAATGTACTCACATTATCTGGTAATCGAAAACATAAATCTGCGGGATGAGATACATATTCCTGAAAAACACCATCTACAGGCGGTGTCGCAAAAAATACAACATCGGAGCATAGATTATATTTTCCTTCTTTACAAAACTTACATTTACCACAAGTCTTTCCAGGTTCTAATGCAACCTTATCCCCAACTTTTAAATTTTTTACCTTTTCTCCCACTTGAATCACTTCTCCACTAGGTTCATGGCCTAAGACAAATGGAGGCTTTACAATATAATCTCCAATTTTTCCATTTTCATAGTAATGCATATCACTTCCACAGATGCCTACATACTCCAATTTTACTAATACTTCATCCTCTTTTATATGTGGTATTGGTCTCTCTATGTATTCAATTTTTCCAATTCCACTCATAACTGCTACTTTCATCATCTTCTCCATATTCTTTCCTCCTCACTTCCTAATACAAAATGTTATCATTTCTTTTATTCACTCTTTCTTATTATCTTTTCTGTAGTTCTGTTATTTTTTTCATGTCATTTTTTAAATTTTGATAAATGCTTTTATAAACTTTAAAATACTCATTGTACAACTGATGATTTTTTTCATTTGGCATAATTTTTTCATCTAATACTTGCCACTTCTTCACCTCTTCATAAGTGAAAACTCCTGTACCAATTCCAGCTAACATAACATCTCCCATATTCGCTTCTACATCATAAATTGGACATACAACTGGATATCCTGTGACATCTGCAAAAATTTGTTTCCAAACTTTTGACTTCGTCACTCCTCCTGCAAGTAATATATATTCTCCTAAATTTTCTCCTGTAGCTTCCATTGCATCTCTAAGCGAATAAGCCACCGCTTCTAAGAATGCCCTATAAATATGCCCTTTTGTATGAGTTAAAGATAAACCAACAATTGTTCCCTTTGCATCGGAATCCCATATAGGACTTCTTTCGCCCATAAAGTATGGTAAAACAACAATTCCATCACTTCCCACTGGTATCGCTTCTGCTTGTTTATTTAAAATATCATAGGTATTTTGTCCTCCCTGTTTCTCCATCTCTAGTTCCCATTGACAAAAGATAGAACGAAACCATTTCACAATGGCACCAGCTGTGTTTCCTCCTGCAAAATAATAAGACATACTCTTTGCTTTATAGAGATATGGCCATACAATTAAGCCTTTTCCTCGAACTGGTTTATCTGAAATCAAAGCTGCACACATAGAAGTTCCAATTGCTGCTGCATATCTACCAGATTCGAATACTCCAAGTCCAATATTAGCAGCACCACAATCAATTCCACTGGCAATGACTGGCATTCCTTCCCATACTCCTAATTCTTCTGCCACGTCTTTTTTTATCCCACCAACAACATCAGTAGATTCTACAATTCTCTCTGGCATCATAGAAACTGGAATTCCTATTTTATCCATTAACTCTTTCGACCACTCTCTTCGATTCATATCAAAAATTCCACCAATATTTCCAGCAGAAGAGTAATCAATGGCTATTTCTCCTGTCATTTTATAAATTACATAATCATTAGGAGGTAAAAATAGTTTTGTTTTTTTCCAGTTTTCTGGCTCATGATTTTTTAACCAAAGTATTTTTGTATACCCGTAATAAGGATCTGCTCCATTATGGGTAATCTCTAACAATTTATCTTCCCCTATTGTTTTTAAAACCCACTTTGTCTCTTCTTCTGCTCTCCTATCCATCCAAATCATACAAGGTCTTACAGCCTCCATCTTTTCATCTAATGGAATACCAGAACCCCCATATAGTCCACTAATAGCAATTCCTTTCACATCTTCTGCCGCTATATTTCTTTCCTTTTTCGCTTGTTCCATTACATTTTTGATGGATCGTTTTACGGCACGATACCAAACATCAGGCCACTGCTCTGCCCATAATGGCTTTGGTGTCATAACATCATACTCTTGCAAATCCTGTGCAATTAATTTTCCTGTTGTATCCATAAGAATTGTCTTTGTTCCAGATGTACCAATATCTGTCCCTAGTAAATATTTCATATTTCCACCTTTCTTATACCAATTATATAAATGTATTTTATAAAACTAATTTATATACTAGTACCAATTTTCCCTCACGTCAATTGACATAAAAATACAATTTTTCTATTCATTTTTATGCATTATACACTATTTCAATTTGTTTTCTGGAAGTTGAACATCCCATGCACGTAATTTTTTACAGTATAAGAAGTAAAGTTTTCTATACTATAAAAAACGCACCCGTTCCATAACAGGTGCGTAAAAAAATATATTAAGTTTGCAAAATCATTTATTATTCGGACCTCAGTGCTGTTACTGGATCGCTTTTTGCTGCTTTTTTGGATGGAATTAAACCACCAATCAATGTTAGAACTACACTAAGTGCAATCAATATTACACCATAAACAACAGGTAGAGACGCATGAACATCTGTTGTTCCAGCCAAAGAATGAATCAGAGCATTGCCTGGAATCAAAAGAATCAATGTCAGTCCAATCCCAATGAATCCAGCACACAGACCGATAATAAAAGTCTCTGCGTTGAATACCTGAGAAATATTGTGTTTCGATGCACCAATAGCACGAAGAATACCGATCTCTTTTTTTCGTTCTAATACGCTGATATAGGTAATAACTCCAATCATAATAGACGATACAACAAGAGAGATGGCAACAAACGCTACTAATACATAGCTGATGGTATCCACAATTTCGGTTACAGAAGACATCAGTGTTCCAACCATATCCGTATAGCTGATTACCTTGCTGTCATTCCCTTCGGCTTCCATGCGGTTATTATATTCATCCAATATTTCAATAATGGCTGCTTTACTATCAAAATCATGAGGATAAATCGATATTTTACTTGGATTATTCAAATCTGCATATCCAAATTTTTTTAGATTGTTATCATAGGATGCATCCTCACCTAACATAAGGGAACGAAGTAGTTCCGTCAACTCATCTTCGTTCATATTCATTTCTATGACATTGGCAAAAGCATCTGTATCAATACGAAATGCCTTCTCCATATTCGTTCCGATTTGCCCCATAGTCTGCTGCATAGCAGTTTCCATACGAGTTCCCATCTGGCTTACTACCTGTTGCATTACGGCAGCAATCTGGCTCTTCATGGCCTGAGTAATTTCCCCAGTATAAGAAGATATATTTGTTTTCATATAGCTACTCAATGCATCCAAAACCTGCGACTGCAATGACTCTATATTTAAAATATCAGCCATACCGTCTGTTAGTTGTTTTTGCACTTTTGGAGTTTGTAAATAATCGGCAAAATACTCACCCATTTTACTTGGATCTGGAAGATTATTTGAGACAGCATATTTCTGATAGCCTGTTACAATATTACTCACCATTGATTCCATCTGTTCAGAAGAAATCGTAATTCCACCACTTATTTTTAAAACATCTTTCATTTCATCTGCAATTTTTTGCTGAACTTCCGATGTCTGCAAATACATCATAAGATACTCGTCGAATTTTTCTGATTCTGTCAGCCCGTTTTCTACTATGTACTCTTGGAATCCAGACATAATATCCTTTATTAACGTCTGTAATTGCTCAGGAGAGGTCGTTACTTCCAAATTCGACTGGATAATCTGTTGGATTCCATCCTCCAAATACTTTCTAACCTCCGCTGTTTGTAAATATCCCATGAAATATTCATTTAATTTTGAATAATCCGCCTCTGGATGTTCTACTACATAAGCACTATATCCTTCCAATAGTTCTTTGG
Source organism: uncultured bacterium (assembly GCA_905214925.1). Classification (GTDB taxonomy): domain Bacteria; phylum Bacillota; class Clostridia; order Lachnospirales; family Lachnospiraceae; genus Scybalomonas. The sequence continues at coordinate 73,790 of CAJMOB010000008.1, forward strand.
CAAGCTGCTGGAAGCTTTCGCTAGAAATAGACAGCTTCAAGTCTCCCAAAACGTCACCTAAATTAAAATCTGGAAGTTCTGGAAGATCCAATGAAATAGTATTAACGTCAATGATATCCGATAAATCTAAAGAACTGCTGTCCATACTGAAATAGTCTGACATATCAATATTGAGTGCGTTTTGGTCAAAATGAAATACCTCTTGTAACGCATCCTTATTGATCGTAAACAAAGACTCCATATTAAATTGACTTTTGCTCTTATCTTCTCCAAAGGATTTTCCTGTTAACACGTTGATTTCCTTATTTTTTTTCTGCTCTTTGACGATAGGACTGTTGACTGCCTGCTTTATTACATATTCTGTCAAAGATGCTGGATATGCAATCCCCGAACTGAGCATAAAGGCTGAGGCATCTTCTGAAGGCTGTACTACTCCAACGACTGTAATATCCTCACCATTTTTAACGAGCTTTCGCATATAATCTTTATCATCAGACTTATCTTTCCACACATCATAGGAGTCGTCATATTCATAATAATCCGCCCCATTTATCAACTGAAAAGTAATTCCAAGAAAGTCATCATATTGATAAGAACCAATATTTTCAGGCATCTCTACTTCTTCCTCTGCAAGAAATTCCTGAATCATTTCATCCAGTTCAAGAGAATCTCTCAGTCCTAATGTATACAACATAAAATCACTAATACTTCCATTTGAAGTAAGGACTACGACACACTCGTTATACTTCTCTGGCCAGCGCCCTGCTTTTACATCATACTGTTCTTGAAACAATCCTGTATTTTTTGGCATTTGATAAAAGACATTAGTATTCATAAAAGATGATAAAAAACTATTCGAATCCGATCCAATCCCCAGTGCGGAAAAAGAACGATCGGGATTCACTTGTCGAATATTATTCTTTTCTAACCGATAAATCTGCGGAACTACATCATAAGAATATTCAATGGCATTGGCATACTCCTCAATCCCACTTTTTTTACTATCTAAGTAGGATTTTAACGATTCTAAATCATTTGGATTTACCTTAGAAAACATATTGCCTAGCATCTGTGAAACGTTAACTTCTCCAGAGTCACGGCTCTCTTTACTTCCACCCCCACTGGACATCATAGAACTAAGATCCATCGTCGTATTTTGTATTTGAAGAGGATATTCAGAAAGAGTCTCTTCTTCCAACGTTTTAATGTAGGAATTAACACCGTTAGAAATAGCTAAAATCAAAGCAATTCCTATAATACCAATAGAACCTGCAAAAGAAGTTAAAAATGTTCTAGCTTTCTTTGTTCGCAAGTTATTAAAGCTAAGAGAAAGTGCTGTCAGGAAAGAAATCGACGCTTTCCCCATGTTTTTATGAATTGGTGAAGTTTTTTCCACTTCATCAACTTCATAAACATCGGAATCCGAGTAAATATTTCCATCCTTTAGTTTAACGATTCTAGTGGCATATTGCTCCGCCAACTCTGGGTTATGAGTGACCATTACTACGAGACGATCTTTTGCTACCTCTTTTAATAATTCCATAACCTGAACGCTTGTTTCACTATCCAATGCACCAGTAGGCTCATCTGCTAAAAGAATATCTGGATCATTAACTAATGCCCTTGCAATTGCCACACGTTGCATTTGGCCACCAGACATTTGATTCGGTTTTTTGTGAAGCTGTTGTCCAAGACCAACCTGCTCTAATGCCTTCTTAGCCCGCTTTCTTCTTTCTGCCTTTGAAACACCAGATATCGTTAAAGCCAGTTCTACATTGGATAGCACCGTCTGATGTGGAATTAGGTTATAACTTTGAAAGACAAAACCGATCGTGTGATTTCGATAAGAATCCCAATCGCGATCTTTATATTTTTTTGTGGATATTCCGTTAATAATCAAATCACCACTATCATATCGATCAAGTCCGCCGATAATATTAAGCAGCGTTGTTTTTCCAGAACCACTGGGACCGAGAATTGCCACAAATTCATTCTCACGGAGGTTTAGGCTAACACCATCCAGTGCTTTCTGCACTAAGCCTCCAGTTTTATACTGTTTACATATGTGCTTAATCTGAAGCATAAATATTTTCTCCTTTTTTGAAATTACTGCCAGAAATTACTCGTATTCGTCTATTTCATCTTCAGCAACTAAAAATAAACCTCCATGGCAAACACGGAGGATACAGAGTCTTTAAGACAGGCAATGGAATGGAATCTCTTAAGCTTATTGACATCCGACAAATGAATCTAAAAAATCTTTACTTGACCCCTATATTATACAGTTAATTGATTTATAAATCTAGTTGACCTTCCAAAACAATAGAAAAAACAGACATTGCTTAACATACAAAGTGGCAATGTCTGTTTTTTATTAAAGTTACTGTATTCGCTTTGAAGCTCTTTTTTCATAATTATTTCTTATGCTAGTTTATAAGAAATCAATTGGATTTAAATTAAATAAAACAATCTTAAAATTCCTATCACTACAGAACAAGAAACAAGAATATAGGAGATATAATATTGTCTCTCTGTCTTAGCTCTCAAATAAACAAGTAACGCGATAATACTCACGAATCCGATAGCCCATGCTATCACTTGTTGCATAATAAAATTTGTTGGTAAACTTGTTGCGCTTAAAAAAGCAATGAACATTCCCCATACTACAAGAAAATAAAAAACAGGTTTTCTTTTTTTATGATCCTTTATTAAAAAAAGAAATAAAATTCCTAACCCACTCACTACACTCATTCCAATAAATAATAGTAATAATAATCCTAATGCCATATTTTTTTCCTCTCTTTCTTTGTTATGACATAATGATACCATAACTTTATAAAGAAATTTCTATAACAATTCTAAAGAATTCTAAAGAACCTTCTTTACTGGAATGATCATTTGTATTCGAAACTCTTTTTCACTCTTTGTAACTTCTACTTCTCCATCATACATTCCTACTATCTGTCGAATGTTATTTAACCCTATTTTATTGCTTTCTACTTCTAACTCTCCTTCTGTTCTCACTCCATTTTCTTGGATTAATACTAACTTATCTTTCCCTGTTATCACTTCTAACTTCACACTTTGTTTTGGATCTCCATATTTTTCTACATTCGAACTCAGATTATCAAAAATTCTTCTAAGTTCTGAAATATCAAAAATCCCTGAAAAATTATTACATTCGTTCCAAATCACTTCACATGGAAACCGATCTTCTAACAGTTCTTCCCACTCCATCACTAATTGCTCTATCAAAATTTTCCCGTTGTCAATGAATTCTAACTTTCGTTCTTTTTTCCCGATCAGCTGATTTGTCAAACTTTTTATTTGCTCTGCTTTTCCTTGCATTAACTCCATATAACTTTTAATCTCTTCTTTACTCCAATCCTCTTTCTTTTGCATATATTCGGAATAGGATAAAATTGACGTTAGAGGAGTTCGAATATCATGAGAAATCGAGCGAATCATCTCTTCTCTTTCCTTCTTTAGATTCTCTTCTTTCTCTTTCAATAACTTTTGAGAGAGTGCTAAATAATTGATACTCTCTGCTAACTGGGTAAATTCGTCATTTCCTTCTAAAGGAATTTCAAAATCCATTTGTCTTTCTTCTAATGCTTTGACTCCATGAATAATAGAAATTAGGTAAGATACTTTTTGTCCAAATAAAAATAGAAACAATAACACAAAAACAACAACAGAAGCTAAAAGACAACTACTTCTTATCCAAAGCACCAATACCATTTTTTTCTCCTCATCCAAAATGACTCCTTTCCCATCTAAATAGGTCATAGCAATGGAACAAGATGTAAAATATAAAAAGCCAAAAGCAAACAAAGCAACAATAAAAGAAATGAATAAAAATTCTAACATTTCCAATGCAATTTTTCTTTGATCTTCTATTTTTTTCTTTTTCTTAGTCCACATAATAGCCCTTTCCCCATGCTGTTTTTATGTAAATTGGATTTCTCGAATTGTCCCCAATCTTTTTTCGTATGTTTTTAATATGAACCATAATGGTACTATCTCCAACAGCTTCTTCTTCCCATATACTTTGATAAATATTTTCTAAAGAATATATTTTTTTTGGATGAGTGATAAATAATTCTAGTATTTTAAATTCTGTATAAGTAAGAACAATCACTTCTCCATTTTTTCGAATCGATTGATTATCTAAATCTAAAATTAAGTCTTTAAATTGAATTTCGGAAGGATTCTTCTCCTCTACTTGATCTTCTTCTACTTTTTTTCTACTGCGCCCTTCCATCCGTCGAAAAAGAGCTCTTACTCGAAGTAATAATTCCAAATTGGAAAACGGTTTCACGATGTAGTCGTCGGCTCCAATGGAAAATCCCATCACTTTATCAGATTCTCCTGAATAGGCAGTTAAAAAGATAATCGGGGCATCGTATTTCTTTCTAAGTTCCGCTCCTGCTACAAATCCTGTCATAACTGGCATATTCACATCTAAAATATACAAATCAATCGTATCATCTGCTTGATCTAAAACTTCTTGTCCATTTTGAGCCGTTATGACCTCATACCCTTCTCCTGTTAATAACAGCCTTAAAATCTCCAAAATCTCTTTTTCATCATCTGCTACTAAAATCTTATTTTTACTCATATCCATTTCCCTTATCCTCTTCTATCCTTTTACCCTTTTATTGTTTTTATGTATATTTGACATGGATTCCATTCATCCCATAAAGTAGGAAGACATTCTAATTCTCGAAATCCCATCTTCTCATAAAAGGCATTTGTCTGATCATACTCTTTATAATGTCCTTTTTGTACGGTCTTCACTTGAAGAAATTCATATCCTTTTTGTTTTGCATAAGAGCACAATGCTTCAAACAATTGCGTTCCAATTCCTTTTCGATGCTCATCTTGTAATACCCCCATTACATAAAGCTCAGCCGTATAAGGGCTTGTTTCTTTTAAGGAGATAAATCCTTTTTCTTCTTCTCCCTCTTTATAAATCCAAAATGGCATCTTCTTACTGCACGTTATATATTCTTTTGTACTTTCAGGCAATCCAAACCAATCTGGCAGCTGAGCTAATATATTTTTTGCTATTCGTTCTTTTTCCCTTTCCTCTTCAACAAAATATACCATTGTTATCTCTCCATTTTTTGTATCAACTTTAATTTAAGCTAAAATGGTTACATCCTCTGATACTTTTTATCACTTCACCATTTCATCATTTCTCTAAATTGAAAAGATTAATCAACATAATATACCCAATCTTCTTTTCTTGCTAAAGGCTTTGGATATTCACCATCTACATAACCAAGAATACAATGACCAATTCCTTCATAGTCTCCTTCTATTCCTAGTGATTTTAAAATCTCTAATCCTTCTGGTCGTTCAAACTCTTCTTTTGCTCTATGAATCCAACAGCTTCCAATTCCAAGAGAATGGGCAGCAAGCATTAAATTTTCCATAACGAGGCTTCCATCATAAATATAAGTTCCACTGTTTTTATTTGCTAAAACAATGAGAATAACAGGTGCGCCATAAAATGGATCATTTTTTGTTCCTGAAATTTCAGCATTTAATTTTGATAGCTGTTCCCGAACCTCTTTGTTTGTTACAGCAATGATAATTGGAGATTGTCTATTCATACCAGTTGGTGCATAGCTTCCCGCAGTTACAATCTGCTCAATGATTTCTTTTGGAACCATATCTGGTTTAAATTTTCGAATACTTCTTCTTGTCTGCATTAAAGTTAATAAATCGTTATGTTCACTCATGTTTCATAACCTCCATTTCATTTTTTCAGTATTTATTGTATCACTAGGCTAACAAAAGAGCAATCGCCTGACTTTATAATCCGAACCACTCTTTTATCGGCTGATAAAATTCTATATTTATAAAAAAACCATCTGTATTTCAAAACGAAAACAGATGGTTTTTCCTATCTTTTCTCTCTTATAAGTTTCCTTTCATCAATTATCTGATCAAAGTTTGGATAAAAGAACAACCGTCTCCACATGGCACGAGAGGACAGAAAGTACGTCATTTGCCGGGCGGTTCGTCCAACTTGATCCACCACTGTTTTTGTCCTCTTGGTCGTATGTGGAAACATATCGACTAAAAAACTATCCTAACTTTTCTTCGGCAATTTCAAATTAACGCTTCCTCCAAGTGCTGCCACACCAACTCCAACAGCTATGAGTACTACAGCACCTGCACCACTGATTAATTTCCAATTAAATGCACGCTTTTCAGAATCCTTTTTATCAACCATGTGAGCAATTTCCTTTTCATGCTCCCGTATCTCAGAATCCTTTGCAGCCATGATACGAAAAACTTCCATTTCTTGTTCTCGAATTTCTCTCTGTTCCTCTGCTGTCATATCAGGTTGATTCAAGCATTTGCTTAAATCCGAATGGACCATATTGGCAAACTCAATAATTTCCTTTCTACTATTACTTGCTTCATCAAGTTCTTTATTAAAAATTTCGTAGATCTGACTTATACTGTTATCATCACTAGCAATGACATTATCCAAAATCCCCTTATATTCCACCATTGCGGATTTAATCATATCTGCCAATTCTGGGAATTGCGCTATGGCCTGTCGTACTACTTCCGGTCGTAACTCATTCAATTTCGATGTGTAAATAAGTACATCATTTTTCGATAAGTTTTTAAAGTTTACTCTCTCCATAAGCGGAAGAATTTGTTTTTCCGCATCTGTATATTCCACCTCAAAACCTCCACTAACAGCAATTTCTTTATTTTATAAAATCATTTCATTGATAAACATAAGAATTGTAATACCAATTATTATTTATTCAAAGCTTACCTGGCATCTTATGACACTCATCTAAATATTTGTGCGCAAAAGAAATGAGAGTTAAAACATCTAACGCTTTTGCCTCATCAACTTTCCAATTTATCTTAGGAGTATGGGCTGCTGGATTTCTTACTAAATGAAAAATTGCTTCCATAAGTTCTTTTAAGCCTGTAAATTCACTTTTCTCACTGTCCGTCTGCATACTATTAAAAAATAAATAAGGATCATTTTTCGCAAAAGCAGTTTGAAATAATGTGCCTCCATCGGAGGTCAGCCCAGTAATTTGTCTTACTCTTTCCGCCAGGCCCTTTGCCGCCTCAAACACAGCATCATAATAATCTTTTTGCAAATAATCCTTAATACAGTATTTCTGAACTTCGCTATGTATTGCTCTGTTGTATAATTGACGTTGTAAACTATTTACCCTCCTGTCAACCTCATCGAGTGTTTTTGCTTGAACAACTTCAATCAGCTTTCCTTCCTTTGTTACCTCTAGCCCTGCTAATAAAAGAACCTTATTTACTCCCTCGAGCAAATAACTATATTTATCTCTACTTTTTTCATCGGTAAAAGCGACTGGGTTTAACGCTTTTTCCAAAAAAGTATATATACGGACAAAAGAATGACTATTGTTTATTTCCGCTGCCAGGCAGTTATATAGCCAATCTCTTTTATTTAATCCCAGTTGATAAGTGTATCCATTACTTACTTTCCCATCTGAAAGAACTGTTATTTTACTCTGCTGAAGTAAACGAGTCAATTCTGTCTTTGTATATCCTAAAGAAGTTTCGGTCAAGACGTCACACATTGCCTTTAACTGCTGTTCATCTAAATATTTCATAGTCATATATCCTCTAAATCTATTATTTCTGTTCCTTATTATCAGGAATTGGATCGCCCAATTTGATTTTGAATCTTCTACAATCCCCAACATACTTCAGGCCTTCTACCGACCATGGATCTAATCCCATGTTAATGAGTACTTCCTTTTCCCGCACTGAAAGAACTGAATGATAATATTTTCTAAACTGTGCTAATTTCATTTTTTCTGGAACCATTATCGCTTTTAGCCTATTATAGGCATTTTTATTCTTTTTTAAATTAGCTGAACGCATATGTTTACGCTCTTTTTCAATTGCAGACGGCAATTTTATTATTTCCATAATATCCCTATCTTTCAATTATGCTTTTCAACATTGCCAAAATATATTGGTAATCAGTATTCTTTTGCTTTATAAACCAATAAATTAGCTGGTACTCCAGCGCACCTATTTCTTGTCCCATTATGTCTGAAATTTTTTTTAATTTCTTTTTTGAATCTTTCTCTTGACTAACATCGGGAAAATCCTCCTCTCCTAAAAACTGTTTTAATCGCATCTCATTGTAAATGATATCCTCAGGAATAGATTGTGGTAAAAAGGATACATGATTTTTAAAGTATTCAAGATATGATAAAAGCAATTTCTTTTCCTGCTCCTCATTAACTCTTCCAGCTTTTCTATTGGCATCAACTCCCCAGTCAATTTTGTCAGCACTGATGCCTACAGCTTTTTTAAATATATCTTTTAAATATTTGTCCGTTTTATCAACTTCTGGTATTCTCAAGAAATCAGGAATCTCCTCTTTCTTTTGATCACCATCTAAAATAATATATCTATTAGTCACGTTCGTTTTAGAATATGTTAGGATGGTGTATTTTTTTATATTTGATGCCCCTCCAGGATAAAACTCAACTTGCAATAATCCACTTAATCCCTCTGTTTTTAAGATTTGCTCAATGATTTTCTTTGCTAAATTATCTTCCACAATTACATGTCTTTTATCGATTATGTCAGACTCTAACTCTAAAAAAGCATTTTGAAACAAAACTTGTTCTTCAATTACAATAAGATCATTTTCAATTTTTCTAAAACACTTAATAGCTTCTTTAGGCAATTTTTCTACCATAGTAGTAGAATGTGTGGTAATGATAACCTGTATCTTCTTTTTTTTGATAATTTCAAGGATATAACAAATTAACCTTTTTTGAGCGCCCGGGTGCAAAGATACTTCTGGTTCATCTAATAAAAGAATACTTTCAGATGGTACTCTTTCTATCTGATCAACCATGCTAGCTATAACAAATTCGCCACTTCCAGCATTGTATTCCGAATACTGATTACCATCATTAAAAATAACACTCGTTCCCCAGGTTCCGCTATAGTATTTATGTCTAACCATCTCAATCAATTTAATATTTCCTTGCAGAATATAATTCACAATTTCAATTGCATTGGCACTTAAAAAATGTCGTTGTTTTCTCTCGCTGTTACTCCTTGGATTCTGTTTAAGCTTTTTGGATTGTTTTATGACATACTCAACCTTTTGAGTTCGAGCAGTATTTTTCCCTATATTATCATATAGAAAGCTTTTATCAATTGCCCCTACCATTGTCTTTGTCTGAATATATGTGATACTTAACTTTTCAGGCACTTCACCTTCTTTACCCCATTCATTTTGGCGTATTCTTTTATAATGAAGCATCTGATCATCCAAGGTATATGATATATCCGCATTCTGAAATCCTCCATCATCAATTACTGTCTCAAAAAATTCGTTTTGTGGTATCTGCCTTTTCGACAGCAGTTTTATAGCTTTCATTACAGTTGTTTTTCCGCTGCCATTTTTTCCAACAATCACAGTAAGGGGATACACAAAGTTTATTTCCGATTCTTCCGCAAATTTTCTAAAACTGTGTATCACTATTTTTGAAAGTCTGTTTTTAATAATTCCCTTATCAAACATTCTTCCGACATCATTGACCTGCTTTTCTATATTATTATCAATCATAGTAATTTCCTTTATCTTCTAATTCCTATTTTTTCTCCATCCGGTAACACAAATACCTGCTCATATCCAATATTTAACACCTTTGCAATTTGCACTATTTCTTCAGAAGAAACGGTACCACGCTGCAACTTCTTATTAAAATTCTGCGGAGTCTGTCCAATCCGTCTACAAAGTTCCGCAAGACTGATATCCATTCTGTCACACAATTCTCTGATCATATCCGATATTGTCATTTTCCACCTCCATCAGCATAGTACAATTATAAACCTTCTGGTTGATAAACACAAGCTGCCTTCTTCAAAATTAACAGCCTATTAAAAAAGCACCTTGCAGCCATTTCAAAAGCCACAAGGCACCGCATTCATTCTGTTATTTACCTCTCCACATCCACCTTCGCCCCAGATTTGAACTTCACCTCAAACCTCGTATCATAAACTGTAACCTTCTCAATCAGCTGCTGCACCAGCAACTCATCATACTCCGTGACCTCTGTGGACTGCTGTTCCAGAAATTCCCGGATATATTTCAGACAATCCAGAGTGTTTCTGGCAAACCGGCTGATGGACTTGGTAATGATCATGTCAATGTTCCCGTCCATGCAGTCCTGGATCATGCGGTTAAATTCCTCCCTCTTTTTCGTATTCATCCCGGTGATTCCGTCATCGGTATAAATCCCGGCCAGTTCCCATTCCGGATTCTTCTGGATAAATTGCGTATAATGCGCCACCTGTACCTCGTAGCTGGATGCCTGCTCCTCACTGTCCGTAGAAACCCGGCAGTAAGCGGCAACTTTCAGCTTTGGCCGCTGCCCCACTGCGGCTGTATTACCCACGCGCTTTCTGGCTGGGATCACGGTGATATTCCTACTCAGTTCCACCCACATCCACCTCGCTCTCAATAAAAAAAGCCCCTGCCAACATCAGGAGCAAGACCATGGATTTTATATGTAAATTTAAAATGCACCCATTCACGCAATTTGGGTGCATTGTATCAATTTGTGGTACACAAGCCAGTAAGAGAGTATGCAATGACTACCTATACATTTCTTAAAATCATCTTCGCACAAACAGTGCCTCATATCCATACAAGATGCCGTTTCCCTTATTTTTCTTCAAATGTCAATCTTATCAACTCAACATACCATTTATCCAACCTGTCAACTCAACACCCCCAATATCAAAATCAACCACTCAACTCTCCGCCGTTTTTTACAGTAGACCAGTTCCCCCTTACCTATAAAATGAAAAAATCCGGGAACCGGAACCTGTTCTCTGCCAAGCTCCGACTCCCGGAAATCCCTTGTTTTCTACACTTTTTCACTATTCTATTCTTTAACTTTTGACATCAATACTACTGTCTCCACATGTGCCGTATGCGGAAACTGATCCACTACCTGCACTTTCTTTAATTCATATCCATTCTCACATAAGATCTTTAAGTCCCTTGCTAATGTGGCAGGATCACAACTTACATAAACAATTCTCTTTGGTGCCATTGTAATCATTGTATTTAATAAAGTTTCATCACATCCTTTTCTCGGTGGATCCACAACGATGACGTCCGCATAAACTTTATTTTTCTCATATTGTTCTGGCAACACATCTTCTGCTTTTCCAACAAAAAATTCTACATTTTCCATACCATTTAATTTTGCATTTTTTCTTGCATCTTCAATGGCTTCTGGAATGATTTCCACTCCATACACTTTTTTTGCCTTCTGTGCTAAGAAAAGAGAGATGGTTCCAATGCCACAATACAGATCCCAAACCGTTTCTTCTCCTTTTAAATCCGCATATTCTAACGCTTTTCCATAGAGCACTTTTGTCTGAACTGGATTGACTTGATAAAAAGACAATGGATAGATTTGATATTTTACATCTCCAATATAATCCGTAATCGTATCTTTTCCCCAGAGAGTAATGACTTCTTTTCCTAAAATCTTATTGGTTTTCTCGGTGTTGACATTAATGCTAATACTTGTCATTCCTTCAATCTCAATTAATTTCTCAACGAGCTTGTCCGCATTTTTTAGCTTTTTGCCATTTAAAATAAGACAGACCATAATCTCTCCTGTTACAAATCCAACTCTTGTAAGCACATGGCGTACAAGCCCTGTATGACTTTCTTCTTGATAAGGAGGAATCTGATTTTCTTCTAAAAACTGTTTTACAATTTCTAAAATCTTTTCATTCACTTGTGCCTGAATATAACAATGGGTATTGTCAATAATCGCATGGGTTCTTCCTGCATAAAATCCTGTAATAACAGAACCATCTTTTCCTAATCCAACTGGAAACTGCGCTTTATTTCGGTAATACCAAGGCTCTTCCATTCCAAGACTTGGAGCCATCTTTTCTTCTACCTTTTCTAAATGTCCAATTCGTTCTAAACAATTTTTCACTTTCTTTTGTTTATAATCCAACTGTTTTTCATAAGATAAATGCTGAATACTACAGCCACCACACTGACGAGCCACTGGACATTTTGGAGCTACGCGATCGCTTGAAGGAGTTAGAACTTTCTCAACTCTTGCATACCCATAGTTTTTCTTTACTTTTATCAACTTTGCTTCAATTACATCTCCAATGGTAGCATCTTTTATAAAAAGGGGAAATCCATCTACTTTTCCAATCCCCTCTCCCTCACTTCCAATATCTTCGATGGTAACTGTCACAATATCATTCTTCTTTAATCCCATTTTAAATCTCCTATTTTCTTCTTATCTCATTGAACGTTCCACTTAAAGAGCCACTCTTAAGATGGGAGGTTCTTTTTATATCGATTTATCTATCTTATTTTATTTCATCTATTTTCCTAGATCGAGTCTTTCTCTTACTTCTCTCTTTCCGTATAGAATAGGATACCTCGATCATCATAGAGAAAAAACACCTTATCATTTTTATTATCCACAACAAATACACTTTCCGCAAGAGACAATTTTCCTCCAATATCCGATAAAATAATTTCCCTTGCTAACTTTTCCATATCAATTTCATCTGTTTTCCAAACATACCGCCGTCCTACCAGATTTTCCTCTTCTAAATCTTCTGCCACAAAAGAGTACATAGAATATCCTAACTTTTTAATACAGCTTTCCAAAAAGGCGTGTTCCTTTCCTTTATGATCCTCATAACCTTTCTCATAGACTAAACTTAGGTCGTTTGAAAATCCACAGCTTTCCCATATTTTTTTACATTTATCCACACTTTTCTTAACATATTCTTCCCGATAGCGGAATTTTCTCCTCCCTTTTTCAAAAATTTCTTCATAAGGATCTTCATCCAATAATTCAAAATGTGTCTCTTTTTTATTCTCTTTATAATAATCAATGAATCGTCTATTTATAGTAAAATCCATGTTTCCTATCTCCGCTTTTGATCCTATTTTCTCACTCGTTCCATTCTTAGCCATTCTTCGGCAATCCTATTCAAGACTCGCTCGCGAGTCTTGGCTCGGGATTCGGGTCAGCTTTAGCTGACATAATACATCTCCGAATCCCTGCGCATCCTCGCGGAGCGTATATCCCTATAATAACATACACAATCCTCTTTGACACTAGCTTATTTCCAATCTCCCTATGAGAGTATAAATGCTCCCACATGGCTCGTTGTTTTCGCATAAATACAAAAAATGCCCGTATCCCTTAGCAAATAAGGGAATACGGACATTTTAAAAACGATAGAAACGGTGAGAAATCCACTTTGGAAACTTTTTTCGTTCTTATACTTCTTCTACAAAAGCAGGTGGTGCTGGTGGTTTTCCCATCTTTCTTTCAATTACCGTAGTTAATACGAAAGAAATACAACCTAAAAACGCTCCAAATACGATAGCTAATATACCAAAGGGCTCTCCAAGCACCTGCCACACAACAGCTGCTACCGATCCTACTACGACACTTACAATTCCTGAATTTTTTGTGGCATTTGGCATGGCAAGCCCAAGCCCATATGCCGCAAACGGCCCAGCGGAACGCATAGCAAACGCAAATAGATTTAAGGTTACAATACTAATATTCATCATAGCGATGAGCATCGCACAGATTCCAATCATAATATTGCAGGTACGAGTCATAATTAATGTTTGTCGATCCGTAAGATTTGGATTCTTATACTTTTGATAAATATCTTTCACAAAAATTGTGGAAGAACAAAGCAGATTCGAATCACTACTGGACATGGTGGCTGCTACAATGGCGGCAGCAATTAACCCTGTAATCACTGGTGGCGCATAACTTTTTGTAGCAAACATCAGCGCACTGGTTCCTGCACCTCCATCTAAATTCGGATTTTCTGCTAAAGCTACCAGACCAATCACAGCTGGAATAAACGCCATAAGTGCCATCATCAATGCAGAAAGCCATGCTGCCTTACGGGCAGTTGCTTCATCTTCAGAAGAAGCAAAACGGCTTACAATTTCTGGTCCAGATAAAAACGTACAAAAATAATTTAAAATTAAACTAATAATAGTAAACCAGCCTACTTTTGTAGCATCTAATTCGCCTGCTGGAAGAGCACTTGTAACCGCTTCCCAACCTCCAGCTCCTTTTACAATAAAAGGAAGAGAAATTAAAAGTCCTCCAAAAATAATAATCCACTGGAATAAATCCGCAATAGAATCGGCAATTAGCCCTCCCATACTCGTGTAGAATAATACGAGTGCAGTTGCTAATACAATACAAAACTTGAGATTTAACCCTGTTAACGCACTGACAACAGAACCAGCGGCTAATATCTGAGATGCTGTTAAGCAAAACAAAGATAAAATATTTAACACAGCGGATATTGTTCCAACCTCATTGCCAAATCGGCGGCTAATGACTTCTGGTATTGTATAAGCCATTGCCTTTCGAATCTTTGGTGCAAAATAGGCCAACGGTATCATGGCAACCGAAGCGGCTAACACATACCATCCTGCGGATAGCCCCCAACCATTAAAAGCTTTTGCTGCAACTCCTGTTGTACTTCCGCCCCCCACATTATTGGCAGAAAGAGAAGCCGCTACAAAAAGAAGTCCCATACGCCTTCCACCAATTAGATAGTCATTACTATCTTTGATGAGAAACTTATTTGATAGAAAACCGATCAAAAGCATACCTACTAAATATACAAGCAGAATAATAATAGGTAATAGTTCAAACTTCATTTGAATCGTTTCCATATCGAAACACCTCCTCCTCTAAATATAAAATTTTTATAAATTTTGTAAAATTATTATATCAAATTCATTATTAAATTACAATAGTTATTTTATGTCCTATTTTTACATCTAATTGTATTAATATAGTGTATTTTCTGATAAATACCTCTTAAGTTCAACACATCGTCTGGGCGTAGTGCTTTTTTATTTCATAGGAAAACACTACTTTCACAAATTAATGCGACAAGGTATTTCCTATAACATAAAAAAATCAAGTGAAAATTCTTGATTTTCACTTGATTTTTCACTACTTTATTCTAGTTTTCTTACTTTATATTCGGTTTTGAAGTTGCTCTTACGTTGGACTCAAAGAAACGATTATATCCTAACCATTCTCCTCGATCCGCTTTTTCCTTCTCACGTTCTAATTCTTCTAAAAATGTCTCAATTTTGGCATCGGTATTATCGGCATAAGTAAGAGCCAATGCTTCAATTAACGCTGGTTTTTTTGGAGAACCATATTCAAGTTCCCCATGATGCGCTAAAATACAATGAAGCAATTCTCGTTCTAACTGCACTG
This sequence comes from uncultured bacterium, assembly GCA_905214925.1. Lineage (GTDB taxonomy): Bacteria > Bacillota > Clostridia > Lachnospirales > Lachnospiraceae > Scybalomonas. Next base: position 89,134 of record CAJMOB010000008.1, read on the forward strand.
GGAAATTTGGAATTGTTCGGATTTTCTCTTCTAACTTCATTGTTCCAATAACGATATGCCCAATGAGTTGTCCTTCATCGGTATAGTCGTTTTCTGGTAATGGAGACAATTCTACTAATTTACCAATATCATGGAATAACGCCGCTGTCACTAATAAATCACGATTTAAGATCGGATATTGGGTTGCATAAAACTCACAAAGATTTGCAACACCTCTTGTATGCTCTAAAAGTCCTCCAACGTATCCATGATGAACTGTCTTTGCAGCCGAATGTTTTTTAAAAGCATTTTTAAATTCTACATCTTTTACGAAAAAGCTTTCTAACAACGCTTTCAAATAAATATCTTTTGTTCGTTTAATCATTTCCAATACATCATCATACATCTTATCAATATCTTTTGATGATGTCTTTACATAGTCACTTGGAAAATATTCTCCCTCTTGTGCTTTTCTAATCCGTTCGATATTCAATTGATTGGAACCTTGAAAGCTTGTTACACGTCCAGTTACAAAAATATAATCCATGGATTCAAAGTTTTCAATTCCTCTTGAATTTAAATCCCATACCTTTCCATCAAGCACACCAGTTTTGTCTTGCAAAATAAGGGAGTAATAGCTTTTCCCTGCTTTTGTTTTGGCGGTCTGTTTCGTTTTACAAAGGTAAATCTCTGACACCATTTCCCCTTCGCGTAACTCATTAATATATCTCATTTTTTTCCTCTTACTTTCTTAAATCATTATAACTTTGTAATAATGGATTGATCTCTTCTTGATCCATACGATTTAAAAGTTCTGTTCGTTCATTTCGATATTGAATTGGCTTAATACGATTTCTCTTAAATGCCGTATCCATATCCACTTCATATAGATCCAGTCGATCTTTTATTTGCTCAAAGAAACGTTTCCCTTTTTCATTATTGAGCATAATAAAACTCATTCCCTTATTGTCATCTTTTTCCCCTAGCCATTCTTTCACACTTAAAAAATCTCCAACCGTAATATCCCCTGCTCGGTAGTCTTTTACGAACTGACAGTTAGTACAACTTGGACGTGCCAAATAAGAATTATTATAAGCGCGTATATAGTTATTCCTTCTTCCAATGAAAACACGTTCTTGTCCGTCATCGGTCTGAACACACACTTTATAATCCATGAATCCCCAACCATCTCGTTTATCTTTGCAAACAAAGTTTACAACCGGAGATTTTAAAGCCGTACTTAAATGCTTCATATATTTATCAAACACTTTTGGAGAGGCTGCTGAATGACAAACTACTTCTTGAATAATTAAATTTTCATAATCTTCTCCTAGGTAGGAGCGAAGTCCTGCACATTCACATGGAAGTCCACTATATAATACTTTCTTTCCACTTGTTACAAGGCGCTTCACTTGTGGGAAAATTCCCTCCATATCGCTTTTTGCATACTTGGCTCCATAGAACTTTTCTGCTTCTTCCATTGTATCAGCAATATCAGAAATTACACGCATTTTTTTATCGTATCGCACTCCAACAACGGCTCCATTTTCTTTCTTGATCATCTCTTTACAAAGTTCTGGAAAAATTCCGCCAGAAGTACTCTTCATTCTGACATCCATATTTTTATTTTTTCCTGCATAAATAACTGGATAGGATTCTTCTTTGATTTGATTGTTATCTTTTAAGCGAATACAAACCGCTTCACATTTTCCACAATTGGTACATTTTCTGCTGTCAACACGAGGATAACGGAAGCCTTCTTTATCCACTACCATCTCAATACAATGCTCAGGACAAATTTCTTGGCAGGCATAACACCCATAGCACTCTCCTCGTTTAATTGGCACTGGGCACTCAACCATCACTTCATTTTTCGTAATTCCAAGTGTTTCTTCTAAATCTTTTAATGACTGCACACGAAGTGCCACCATTCTGCGATTTAATACCCCTTTTTTCTCATGAACCGAAAATTTCTTTTCCACAGGCTCTCCTGTCCAATCCTCTTGGATATGGTAAGAGAACTTCATATCTTTTATAAAATTTCTGACTCTCTTTTTCTCTTTATCCGTCTCTAAATACACAAATGGCTTTTCATAAAGAGTTGCCACGAGAACCCCTATCATAGAATCCGTTATGATTCGATCTGCCTGTGAGGCAACGGCTAAATAATAAGTGACATCATTTCTTTCTTTTCCAATCACTTTTAATTGCAAATCGTGTTTTTTCGCACTCTTATTAGCAAAACTCTCCACATCGTTATCACTTCTTTGTACATCCACAAATAAGTAAGGTTGTTCTTTTGGTATTTTATCTTTAATCTCTTCGATATCACTTTGCTTAATCCATAAAAGAGGATCGTTTACAATCGGAACTTCTTTTCCAAATGTATTGGCTCCTTCTCTTTGTACCGTTAGCACCTCAAATCCACTAAAATCTTCTTTTGCTTGCTCTCCATTTAGATTCCAGCCATAGGCGATTTTTTTTGCATTTTTCTCTGCAAATTTTAAAAGATATGCCTCATTTTCCATTCCATATGCATTATATTCACGATCGAGAACAGAAATGTATGCATCCATTCCAAAGTGCTCGTCCATCAGTTCCTTTATCGTTTCATCATTTCCCAATAGATTCACATGAGTGTTAATGAAAGAAGATGGTTGCTGAATTTTATGTGTTACTTCTGATTTTTTTCGAAAAATTCCTTTCTTTTCCACTGTTTCATCAGCATTACTTCCGTTCCATGGATGATAATGGATCATATATGGTGCCGTACCATACGCGTCTAGAGTTTTATGAATTGCCCATGTTTGCAGATCTGATTCTAAAGTTCTGTCCGCATGGTTCGTTATAATTCCGATCTTCATCCTTTTTCCTCCTGTTCTTTACTAAACTTCATATTATCACAGATCAAATAAGGATTCAACCTTATACATTCAAGACTCGCTCGCGAGTCTTGGCGCGGGATTCCGGTCAGCTTTAGCTGACATAATACAGCTCCGAATCCCTGCTCATCCTCGCGGAGCGTATATCAGATTGGGGATTGACACCCGCCTCTGATACTGATTTGCTGTTCGCCACCTATAGAGGCGGGAGTCATCCCACATCTGATATATGGCTATTTTTCCTTTTTTCCTCTCTTCTGCTGCCATTCGCTTGTTAGGTTATTTTCCTCTATCCTCTTGCATAAAGTGAATTTGCCACTTATAATTACATGGAACGATACAAAATATCAAATAATAATGATAGAGAACGTGAACAATCCTCAAATATCAAATGTAGAAAAACTTCCTTTTTCTATTCGATACTTGACTCATTACTTTCACGCAAATAAAACAGACAAGGGTGTATAAAATGAACGAAAAAGCATTACGAATTTTAGAATATAATAAAATTATCGATCGTCTTGTGGAATGTGCTGGTTCTTCTATGGGAAAACAACTTTGTAAGACTTTAATGCCTTCCACCGATCTGATGGAAATTACAACAAAACAACAAGAAACGGCAGATGCTTTAAGTCGCCTTTATAAGCATGGTAGCCTTTCTTTTTCTGGCCTTGTTGATATTACTCCATCTTTAAAACGACTCATCGTAGGCGCATCTTTAGGTGCAGGAGAACTTCTTGAAATCGCCAAACTACTTTCTATTGCACAAACAGCAAAACAATATTCTCATACTTCTGATGATATGAATGACAACGATAGCTTGACTTTTCTATTCGAAGACTTAGCTCCACTTACTCCATTGATGTTAGAAATCAAACGCTGTATCCTCGCTGAAGATGAAATCAGTGACGATGCTTCCCCAACACTTCGTGACATTCGCCGTCAGATAAAACAGACAAACATCAGGCTTCACAATCAATTAACATCCATTGTAAGCTCCAATAACAATAAAAATATGTTACAGGATAACATTATTACAATGAGAAATGGTCGTTACTGTATTCCTGTAAAACAAGAATATCGCGGAAGTTTCCCAGGAATGATTCACGATCAATCCCAAACAGGTTCTACCTTATTCGTAGAGCCAATGGCTGTTGTGAACTTAAATAACGAATTAAAAGAATTGGCAGGAAAAGAGCAGACAGAAATCGAACGCATTTTAGCTGGTCTTAGCGAACAAGTAGCTTTTGAACGAGAAGAAATCGAAAATAACCTTCGCCTTTTAACACAACTTGATTTTATTTTTGCAAGAGCAAAACTGGCGAAATCTTATAACGGAACAGAACCAGTCTTTAATGATGAAAAGAGAATCAACATTAAACAAGGTCGCCATCCTCTCCTTGATAGCCATAAAGTCGTACCAATCAATCTCTATCTTGGAAAAGATTTCTCCATGCTTATCGTAACGGGGCCAAATACAGGTGGTAAAACCGTATCTTTAAAAACAGTAGGGCTTTTTACTTTAATGGGGCAAGCAGGACTTCATATTCCTGCTCTTAGCAATTCAGAATTAGCTGTTTTTGATCAGGTGTATGCGGATATTGGAGACGAGCAAAGTATTGAACAAAATTTAAGTACCTTCTCTTCTCACATGACAAATATTATTTCTATCTTAAATGATACGACCGAAAATTCTCTCGTATTATTAGATGAGCTTTGTGGTGGTACGGATCCAATGGAAGGTGCTGCTCTTGCCATCGCTATTTTAAGCCAATTGCACGGAAAACAAGTGACAACAATGGCAACAACTCACTACAGCGAATTAAAATCCTTTGCCCTTTCCACAGCTGGTATTGAAAATGCTTGTTGTGAATTTGATCTTGCTACATTAAGTCCAACATATCGCTTATTAATCGGTGTACCAGGAAAGAGTAACGCTTTTGCCATTAGTCAGAAATTAGGGCTTGATCCATTCGTGATTGAAGATGCAAAATCACAAATTGACGCGTCTGCCCGCGATTTTGAAACGATGATCGCTGAATTGGAAACAAGAAAAATTGCAGTTGAAAAAGAACAAGAAGAAATTTATAAAAAGACTGCAGAAGTGGAAGAACTTCGTCGCTCTTTACAGCAAAAAGATGCAGAAATTAAGCAAAAACGACAAGAGATTTTAACAAATGCTCGTCAACAAGCGCGGGATATTTTAACGGATGCGAAAGAAACTGCCGATGAAGCGATCCGAAAATATAACGGTTGGAGCAAACATACTTCTCAAAATAATACAAAGAAAATGGAAGCCGAACGAAGTAAGCTCCGTGGTAAAATGGGCGAGTTAGACAAACAACTAGCCTATAAATCTCAAACAAAGACAAAGAAACGCCATAAGGCAGAAGATTTCAAAATCGGCGATAGCGTCTTTGTTACAACATTAAATTTAAAAGGAACTGTTACTTCTCTTCCAAATGCCAAAGGTGATCTCTACGTTCAAATGGGAATTTTAAAATCCGTTGTCAACATTAAAAACTTAGAGATTTTAGAAGAGGAAAAACCAAAACAAAAACAACAGCAGTCCTCTGGTTATAAAGCCAACTTTATGAAATCTGCAACGATTTCTCCAGAAATCAACTTACTTGGAAAAACAGTGGATGAAGCCATCAACGAGTTGGATAAATATTTAGATGACGCTTATTTATCAAAATTAACACAAGTAACGATTATCCATGGAAAAGGAACGGGTGCTTTACGAAGTGCTGTACAATCTTATTTAAGAAAACAAAAGCATATTAAATCATTCCGAAGCGGAGTCTATGGAGAAGGTGAAGCTGGTGTTACTATCGTAGAATTTTAATATCCTAGTCGCATTATGACTGTCCTGTTATAATGCGACTATTTTTGTCTCCTTCGCTCTCTCTTGTACTTCTTAAACGATAATGATAAAATGAACCTATAAAAACTTTGAAATATTCGTATCACCTTCAAAAATATAGCATTATAAACATCATATTATTTATATCGTATTATTTATATAGAAAGGATTTACTATGGTTACAAAACAAAAAATTATGATCGTCGATGATGATAGCAATATTGCAGAACTCATCTCCCTTTATTTAATCAAAGAATGTTTTGATACATTAATCGTCTCCGATGGGGAGGAGGCACTCTCAAAGCTTACCGTCTATGAACCAGATTTAATTTTATTAGATATTATGCTCCCTGGTATCGATGGATATGAAGTATGCACTGAAATTCGTAAAACCAATCAAGTTCCTATTATTATGCTTTCTGCCAAAACAGAAGTGTTTGATAAAGTGTTGGGATTAAAAATTGGGGCAGATGACTATATGATTAAACCATTTGATTCCAAAGAATTGGTTGCTCGTGTCAAGGCGGTATTGCGTCGCTATCATCCAACCCCAGTACAAGTTCCTACAAAACCGTTAACTCCATCACAGACAGGCTCTTATGTGGAGTATGAAGATCTCGTTATTAACATTACTAATTACTCTGTTACTTATAAAGGAAATAACATAGAAATGCCTCCAAAAGAATTGGAACTCTTCTATTTCTTAGCCTCCCAGCCAAACCAAGTATTTACAAGAGAACAGCTTCTCGATCGCTTATGGGGCTATGAATATATTGGAGATACAAGAACCGTCGATGTCCATGTAAAACGTCTTCGCGAAAAACTTGGTACTCATCCTGCTTGGTCCATCGCCACCGTTTGGGGAATTGGTTATAAATTCGAGGTAAAATAGTATGAAACGAAAAATTCTCCCTAAATTTTTCTTGTTCTATATGAGTATTATTTGTTTGAGTATTCTACTTGTCCTCTCCTTTGCGAACCAATCTTTCCGCTCTGTTTTAATTACCGAAAAACAAAGTTCTATGCAAAAAGAGGCCAAGTTAATTTCTAGGCAATACGCAAGAGACTATTTCTCTGGAGATGTTTCCACCCAAAGACTCTCTCAATATTTTAGCGAACTGGACAGCCTCCTGAATTCAGAAGTATGGCTCTGTGATAAAGACGGCACGATCGTCACAACTTCTTCGGAAGAAGAAGAGCAGTTTTTAAATAAAAAGTTGACTACTATTATGCCTAGCATTGATCTTGAACGAACTTTTCGGACCACAGGAACATTTGGCCACTCCTTTGAAGAAGAAATGATTAGCACAGGACGGCCTATTAGCTTATCTGGAGAGTTAGTTGGATATATCGTATTACACTCTCCTATCTCCACTCTCTCCACAACACAGGCTGGTATTACAAAGGCAACTTACTTAGCTCTTGGAATTTTAGTGATTGTTCTCATTATTTTACTTTCCTATTTTTCCCGTAAGATTTTAGTTCCTATTGGAGAGATCAACCAAGCGGCACGCCAGTACGCCAAAGGAAACTTTGATACTCTCATTCCGATTGAACGAAATGACGAAATCGGTGAACTTGTTTCTTCTCTAAACTTCATGGCAGCCGAGCTTAGCAAAACAGAACAATATCGAAAAGACTTCATATCAAACGTATCCCACGACTTTCGTTCTCCTTTAACTTCCATTAAAGGATATTTGGAGGCAATGCTCGATGGAACGATTCCACCAGAACTTTATGAGAAATATTTAGGTGTACTTCTGGATGAGACGAAGAGACTTACAAAGCTAACAGAAGGGCTGATTGCTTTAAAAACATTAAATGGATACGGACCTCTTTTAAATCTCTCTAATTTTGATATTGTTCAAACCGTTCATTCCACTATAAATACATTTGAAGGACAATGTAATTCTAAAAATATTACGATTACCATGTCCTCCTCTTCTCCTTCTTGTATTATAAGAGCGGATAAAACAAAGATTGAGCAAGTAATTTATAATTTAACCGACAATGCCATTAAATTCAGCAAAGCAGGTGGCGATATTAAAATTACGATTACGGAGTTAGCCCATAATAAAGTATCCATATCGATCAAGGACAAAGGAATCGGTATTCCTCGTTCCGAACAAACCCACATATGGGAACGCTTTTATAAAGTGGATAACTCCCGTGGAAAAGACAAAAAAAGTCACGGGATCGGTCTTGCGATTACAAAAGAGATCATTCATGCTCATAATGAACAGATCAATTTAATTAGCACAGAAAATGTTGGAAGTGAATTCGTATTCACTCTTTCAAAACCAACAGCGAAACACTAAACGAGGCGAAACACAGTTTACAAGTTTTTCACTCTCATAGATAACAAAAAGGCATAGTGCGAATAGAAATCATCTTATTCTTACTATGCCTTTCCTTTTTTATATCATCTTTTTCTCTCTTTTTTGCTTATACTTTTCCCTTATACTTCCTTTTTCTCTCTTACGACTTGTAACAGTATAATTAATCCCACTCCAATCAAACAAGCACTAAAATGAAAACTTTCAAAATTCATTGCTGGCTGTGGAACTTCTAACGTAGTTGGCCCCATAACAATGGCATAGAGAGAACCGAGCATCATACCAAGAATCGCATACACCATCTGGGAACGAAACTTATCTAAACACACTTTAATTCCCTTTACAACAGTTAATGCTCCTGTAACAACACCAAGGCCAAATACGATAATAGCTGGTAAATAAGTAAGGTTAAAATGCAATAATTCTTTGATAGCATTAATAACAGGAACGTAGAGTCCAAAAATTAAAAGTAGAGTAGAACCTGAAATTCCTGGTAAAAACATAGCAGAAATCGCAATCATTCCAACGACAAATAAATAAATTCCACTTCCAATTGTGAGATGACTTAAATCCGATCCAACCGTTTGACTGCTGGAATTAAAATAAGTGATTAACGCAACAACTGCCGCTCCTATCAATAAGAAAATAAAATTTTTATAATGCCCTACGATACATCCTTTTTCCTCCTGTATAATAACAGGAATGGCACATACAATAAAGCCAATAAACAAAGAACTAATCACATAAATATTGGATTCAAAGACAGCAGAAAGAACGAGAACTGCTGAAATCATGCCGATAATCCAGCCAATTCCTAATTTCACTAAATACAAAAATGCTCGTTTTTTCTCCTCCATTCCTCGAAATGCTAAGTCATGGATAGAACCAATAAATTGATCATAAAATCCCATAATAAAAGCAATGGTTCCTCCTGACACCCCTGGAACACTATCGGCTAGTGCCATACAAAATCCATTGATAATTGATCGTATCATGTTATTCCTCCTAAGTCATATTCTTTCTTTTTATCATTAAGTTCCCAAATCCATTTTATATCATTTTTTTCTTTTGTATAGGAGATCCTGTTCTAATTTACAGAAATTTTACAAAAAGAGATTAAAAAAAGCATGATCTCTTTTCCGTGAGATCACGCCTTTTTCTTACCATTCGTAATGATGAAGTTGTCCTTCTAATTGAAGGTGATCAAATCCTTGTTGGCGCATTGCTTCATAAGCAACGATAGCAACGGAATTCGATAAGTTTAAGGAACGAATATGGGGAATCATAGGGATTCTCACACAGTCTTCTTTATGTTCTAATAAAATTTCTTCTGGAATTCCAGCACTTTCTTTTCCAAACATAATATAGCAACCATCTTCATAGTTTACATCAACATAAGTCTGTTTTGATTTTGTCGTTGCCATATAAATATGGGCATTTGGATTCTTTTCTAAAAATTCTTCGAAATTAACGTAAGTTCTTACATCTAACTTATCCCAATAATCAAGTCCTGCTCGTTTTACGGACTTATCATCAATTTTAAATCCCAGTGGTTCAATTAAATGTAATACCGCACCAAGCGCTACACAAGTTCTTCCGATATTTCCTGTGTTTGCTGGCATTTCTGGTTCATGTAATACAATATGGATCATGTTTTTCTTCCTTTTTACTTCTTTTTATTCTCTTCTCTTAATGTTGTAATAAAATGCTCTACTCGCTCTAATGCTCGTTTTAACTCTTCAATCGAGTAGGCATAAGAAATACGGATAAAGCCTTCTCCACACGCACCAAAAGCAGATCCTGGAACAACAGCTACTTTTTCTTGCTCCAATAATTTTGTTGCAAACTCTTCAGAAGTCATTCCAAATTCTTTAATACAAGGGAAAATATAAAAAGCACCATATGGTTCAAAACACTGTAGCTTCATTCTTTTCATAGCATTCATCAAATAATTTCTTCTTAAATTATAAGACTTTCTCATTTCTTCTACATCGTTATCCCCATTTCTCAATGCGCTTATTGCCGCATACTGGCTTGTTGTTGGAGCTGCCATAATACAAAATTGATGAATTTTTGTCATCTGTTCTAAAATAACTTTTGGTCCCATGGCATATCCAAGTCTCCAACCTGTCATAGCAAATGCTTTAGAAAAACCGTTGATTACAATCGTTCGTTCTTTCATTCCTGGGAAAGATGCAATGCTTGTATGCTCCATACCATAAGTGAGAGCTGCATAGATCTCATCAGAAATAACAAAAAGATCCTTTTCTACTACAACTTCTGCGATGGCTTTTAAATCTTCCTTTGTCATAATGGCCCCAGTTGGGTTATTTGGATAAGATAAAATAAGAACTTTTGTCTTATCGGTAATAGCATTTAAAAGCTGTTCTTTTTGAAGACGAAACTCATATTTTTCTTCTAATTCTACAGAAACTGGCACTCCATTTGCTAACTTAATGCAAGGGAGATAAGATACATAGCAAGGTTCTGGCATAATAACCTCATCCCCTGGATTTAACATGGCGCGAAGAGCAATATCAATGGCTTCGCTTCCGCCTACTGTTACAAGCACTTCATCTTTTGCGTGATAGCGAATTCCTAACGTGCGCTCTGTATACTCTACGATTGCCTCACGAAGATCCATAAGACCAGCGTTAGAAGTATAATAGGTTCTTCCTTTTTCAAGAGAATAAATTCCTTCTTCTCTTATGTGCCAAGGAGTGTCAAAATCAGGCTCCCCAACCCCTAAAGAAATAGCGTCTGGCATTTCATTTACGATATCAAAAAATTTACGGATTCCAGAAGGTTGGATTTCTACAATTCTATCGGATAAAGGATTTCTCATGGAAGGATCGCCATCCTTTCTGGCTTTGTCACGGCTTCCATAACAGTTCCATGATCTTTATATTTCTTTAAAATAAAGTGTGTTGCTGTACTTAACACTGGTTCTAATGGTGCTAGTTTTTCTGATACAAACATGGCAACTTCTTTCATTGTTTTTCCTTCAATTACGACTGTTAAATCAAAACTTCCAGACATTAAATAAACAGATTTTACTTCTGGAAAATTGTAGATACGTTCTGCGATCTGATCAAATCCTCTTCCACGCTGTGGTGTTACTTTTACTTCGATTAAGGCAGTTACACTTTCCTTATCTGTTTTATCCCAATTAATTAAAGTATGATAGCCACAGATCACTTTTTCTTCTTCCATTTTCGCGATCTCATTAATAATCGTTACTTCATCTACCCCAAACATATCCGCTAAATCTTTTGTGGATAGTTTGTTATTCTTTTCTATCATTGTTAAAATTTCTTCTCTCATTTTAGCTCACTCCATTATAAATAGTTTATTGATTTCGTCCGATTTTGGTGGTTCTAGATAGCGTTCTTCTTCTCCATTTCTTATAATTCTATCATTTCCTGCCACTGTCTTCCCAATAATAACAGCAGGAATCCCTGAGCGATTCAAGGCTTCTACCACATCATTTCCTCGCTCTGTAGCGATTAAAAGACTGCCGACAGAATTTAATCGATATGGATTTAAATCAAAGAACTCGCAGATCTCAACCGTTTCCTGTTTCATTGGAATTTTCATAAGATCTACTTCTAGTCCCACCTTACCCGCGGCTGCGAAATCCCATAACGCACCAAACACCCCACTTTTTGAAACTTGGTGAATGGCACCAACATGACAAGCCTTTAATACTTCCATCTCATCTTTAATCGGTAAAAACTGTTTTAATGCCTTCGCTCCATCTAAAAAGTCATTCGGATAACGAGTTTGTAGCTCCTGCTCCATTCGCTCTGCTAATCGAGCAGTTTCACTAAAACCACACCATTTTGTCATGACAATCTCCATCTCTTCTTTTAAAGAAGAAGAATGGAAATATTCCTTCTCATTTAAAACTCCTACCGCAGTAACGGTTAAAATTGGTTCTAAAACAGAAGGTGTCACTTCTGTATGTCCTCCTATAACATCAATGTTTAATCGCTGGCACTGGATTCTTAAATCTTCCATGATTCTTTTTAGCCCTTTTTCCTCCATTTTAGCTGGAAGAAGGATACTTACAAGAACAGAGATGACTTCCGCTCCTGTCATTGCCACGTCATTGACCGCTTCATAAAGACCATACTCTCCCACTTCTTTCTTCGTTCCAATGAAAGGATTTGTAGAAAGCACCACTGTTTGTTGTGTGGAAATATCCATGATTCCCGCCTGTTCTCCAATGGCTGGCCCTTGAATTACTTCGGTTCTTTTTTTCTTTAATTGTTTTAAAACGCTTCGAACCAATACGTTTTCTGGTGCTTTTCCATTCTTCATGGCGATTCCTTTCTCTTTTTTTCTTACTCCTCTGAATTCACCTGCTCATTTGTACTTTCACTTGTGGTTGTGCTTTCAGAAGAATTGCTTGTTGTTTCTTCTTTTTCTTCAGAAGATTCTGTTTGCGTCGTTTCCTCTTTTGTTGTTTCTTCTTTTGTTGTCTCTTCTTCCTTTGTTTCCTCTTCTTTTGGCTGTTCTGGCTGTTTTGTTCCAACCGTCACTCTTCTTGGAGAAGATTGATAGGTACTCGTATTCACAAGAATGGAATCCGTTTTCTCACCATCGATATAAATGTCCTTCCAAAGCTGTGCCCGATATCCAATATGTGCGGACTGGGTAACAATAGTTTGCCCTACTGGCATCGTTGGATCTTCTTTTTCAATATCCGCTCCTGGTTGGTAAGTTTCTAATGTTTCACTACGAAATTCTATTTTTCGGTTGCTTGCTCTTGTTTCTTTTCCATAAATGGTAAAAGTAACATTTCGATTATATGTAGTTCCTTCAATATAGATTGGGGAATCCGTATTGTTTTTGAATTTTAGATTCTTATAAGTGCCTGCCATAGCTGCATCCGCCGCTAATGGTACATATCCTACAATCATAGAGTGAGGAGATCGTTCTGTTATTTCTAACTCAGAACGGATTACCGCATTATAAAGGGTTGTGGACACTTGGCAAATACCTCCACCAATACTATCGATTACCTCTCCATTTGAATAGGCTTTCCCTGTACGATATCCATTTTCATAAGTATAAGGTGCAACTTTTTCATAAGTCGAAAATTCTTCTCCTGGATAAAGCACCGTTCCATTGATATGCCCTGCACCTGTTGCCACATTTTGTGCACGATCCGATGTGGAAGAAGAATAATTCGTTGTAAAAGTCCCAAGGACATCTTTCACTTCTTTTAAGTCAGCACTTTTATATTCTGGCTCATCTTTTTTTGTCTCCACAAGAAAAGAATCCTCTTGTCCATCCCATGTCTCACTGACATACGACTTAAACTTCTTTGCGGTTTTATCATAATCGATAACAAGGCCTTCTTTTTCTGGAATCACTTGAAAAGCGCCATTTTCTCTCTTAATAGAAGCATTTTGTGCCTTTTGGACTAAAGTATCCTCAGAATCTGTTATCACTTGTTTTAACTTTTTAGTACTAATCGTCTTATCCAATGTTAGTTGTAAAGGATTTTCCTCAATATCTTTTTTCTCTTTATAACGTTTAATAATATTTCCTTCTTTTCCATAAGAAAATGCCTCTTCCACAACTTCTTTATTTGCATAAGTGAGACCAACTTCTTCCATGGATACGGAAACTTTATCTAAATCGGTTTTAAATTCGATTTGCGTCTCCTTTAACCCAGTCATATAGGTATCAATTTTCTTTTGTGCCTCTTCTTTTGTATCACCGCTAATATCAATTCCATCGATAGAAATTCCATTATAAATATAATTGTCTTCTGTTTTTGCATAGACGGCCTCTGTAGAATTTCCGATTATCCCCATCGTTATGATACTAGTGAGCGCTAAAGCCGCTATCCATTGTTTTTTCATGCCAAAGCCCCTTCCTTTTTTCATTAACGAGAAACTCGCTCCTTTTGCTTCTAATCAAAAACTAATCCCTTATTTATTACTTAGGGACTCTTTTACATAAAAATAGATGCTATCGTAGGAACGATCATAGCTAATATGATAAGCACTACAATAATTGTTGAAATAATTCTTTTCCGTTTATTCATTTCTTCTATCTCCTTTATCGAGTCATCATACCATGTTTTAATATAATGGAATCAATGAGTTTTGATGCCTCACTCTTTGATAACTGTTCCATATCTGTTGTGTTCTCTATTTTATGATATTTTAAGAGATCATTCAAGTATCTCTTTTGACGAATCGTAGCAGGTTCCCATTTTTTCGGACGATAAAAAAGTGGATTTCCATGAAAAGCATCTGGATTTTCCTTCCCAAACTGACGAATCATTTGTTCGTAACAATATGCAGTTGCCTTTGCATCATAAGCAGCACGATGAGCTTTTTCATTTCGATATTGATAATGTTCACATAAACTACCTAACTTTTTATTTGGAAGCTCTGGAAGAAATTTCCTCGCAAGATCTAATGTATCAATTCCATTTTTTTCAAAAGGAAGTCCATAAAGACTTGCCGCTGTCTTCATAAATTTATAATCAAACATCAAGTTGTGTCCGAGCAAAGCATAGCCATCACAAAACTTTACAAACTCCTCAATAACCGCCTGTTTTTCATAGCCTTCTCTTTGTAGCATAGCGTCTGAAATTCCTGTTAAATCAGAAATAAAAGGGCTAAGTGGCTTATGTATATTGACAAAGCAAGTAAACTGCTCTGTCAATCTTCCTTCTACGACTTTCACTGCACCGACTTCTATAATTTCATCGGATTCTACATTCAGCCCTGTCGTTTCTAAATCAAAACAAATATAAGTGCGAATCATAGCTACACCTCACAAGATGGGCATACATGGCGCAATGCACAAATCTCACATTTTGGACTTCTTGCGGTACAAACCGTTCTTCCTAGTGTAATGATCTGAATATTATAAAGAATCCATTGTTCTTTTGGAAGAATTTTCATTAAGTCCTGCTCGATTTTATCGGGATCGTCATTGGTTGTGAACCCAAATTTTCTTGAAATTCTTTTTACATGAGTATCCACAACGATGCTTGGCTCATGATAAATATTTCCACGAATTACATTGGCAGTCTTTCGTCCAACCCCTGGAAGAGCTGTCAGTTCTTTGATATCCTTTGGAACGACTCCATGATATTCTCTTAAAAGAATCCCTGCACAATTAATAATATTTTTGGCTTTATTTTTATAAAAACCTGTGGAATAAATATCTCTTTCCATTTCTGCTAAGTCCGCATTGGCAAACGATTCTAATGTTGGATACTTAACAAACAGATCTTTTGTCACTTGATTTACCCGCTCATCGGTGCATTGGGCACTTAAAATCGTAGCAAACAATAACTGCCATGGTGTTTCATGATTTAAATAACAAACATATTCTTTTCCAAATGTTTCATTTAATAAATCAATAATTTCTAACACTTGTTTTTTTGTCGCTTTTTTCACTATCTTCTTTTGTGACACTTGAAACCTCCATTTTCCTTTCTTTTATTTTTCTATCAAAAGATTGCTTACTGTTGCCTCATAAGTCAAAGGATTTCTCATTTCATAATTAAAAAGAATATGTTGCTCTTCTCCTACTCTTTCTCCTTTTTTTGCTGTCTCCACGGGACTTAATGTGAATTGTTCGATATGAGCCGTTTTATTCTTTTTATAATATGGTTGATAAAGCTTTTTAAATTCACTTGGATCCTTTGCCCATGATGGACGTTTTTTGACATTTTCTCTTAAATAGAGATCATAGAGCATAATCTCCTCTAAGAGCTCTATTTGAAGCCCTTTCTTCTCCAACACATCCTGTTCTTGTTTTATGAAGTCCATTAAAATCTCATAACGGGCAAGACGATTGTGTTTTAAAAGATGTAATTCTTTTTCCTCATAATACTTGGATAATCCATAATAGAAATCATAAGGACTTTCAAAAAAATGAAGCAAATAACGAATCGTATTCACATATTGATTGCTGTTATAATACACTTCCGTCATTTCTTCAACACCTTTTAATTTTAACACATCATCATAGGTAATCCAATTGGTAGAAAGCACTTCATATGGTGGTTTATTCCAATACTGAATTCCATATTCGTTTCGATTACGGTACATTTTTGAACCTTTTAATACTTTTAAAAACCCAAGCTGTAACTGATTTGGATTCATAGCATGAACATCGTTATAAGACGTAATAAAGCGATCATAGTTTTCATAAGGAAGTCCTACAATAAGGTCTAAATGCTGATGAATATTTCCATAACTATTAATCTTGGCTACAATCTCTTTTAAACGCTCTAAATCCATCGTTCGATCGATTTCTTCAATCGTTGGTTCGTAAGTGGACTGAACCCCTATTTCTAACTGAATTAGCCCCGGACGCATTTTCTGAAAAAGTTCTAAATCTTCTTCTTTTAAAATATCCGCAGACACTTCAAAATGAAAATTTGTAATCCCATTATCATGTTCTGTAATATACTTCCAAATCATATGCGCGTGTTTTCGATCACAGTTAAAAGTACGGTCAACAAACTTCACCTGTTTTACTTTATGATCTAAGAAAAATTGTAATTCTTGTTCCACCAATTCCTTTTTGCGAAAACGAACATTTCGATCTACAGAGGAAAGGCAATAACTGCAAGAAAATGGGCAACCACGGCTTGACTCATAATAAATAATTTTATTTTCAAACTTCTTCATATCATCATCATAATAGACAAAAGGCAATGTATTCATATCTAGAATCTCTCTTTGTGGATTGCTATAAATCTTACCATCTTCCCCACGATATACGATTCCTTGGATCTCTGATAAAGAGCGATTATTATCCAGTTTCATTTCTATTAACTGTTTAAAGGTTTCCTCCCCTTCTCCCGTCATAATGAGATCCACTTCTTCATGTTCTTCTAGCACTTTTCTTGCATGATAAGAAACTTCTGGTCCCCCAAGCCAAATAGGAACATCTGGTCTTATTTTCTTCAATTCTTTTATAATTGTATAGACCATATCCACATTCCAAATATAACAAGAAAAGCAAAAAAGATCGCCACCTTGTTTATAAATATCTTGTAAAATATCCTCTTCATAATTATTAATCGTATATTCTAATAATTGAATATTCGCGTCTGGGCGATTGGCATAGGCTTTTAGACTATAAATAGCTAAGTTCGAATGAATATATTTCGCATTAATAGCCGTTAATAATACTTTCATGTTTGTTCTCCTGTTCTCCTTTATAAACTTTCTACAATTTCACCTTGTGGAGAAATAATTGTCAAATGCCATGGAATGATTTTTCCACTCTCTTTTAACGCTTGTTTTACGGCATTTTCCATGCCACCACAGCAAGGAACTGTCATTCTCACTATGTGAACACTCTTAATATTATTTTGTCGAATAATTTCTGTTAACTTCTCAGAATAATCTACACTATCTAATTTTGGACAACCAACGAGTGTTACATGATCTTTCATAAACTTTCTATGGAAATCTCCATAGGCATAGGCTGTACAATCTGCTGCGATTAGAAGTTTTGCCCCATCAAAGTAAGGTGCATTCACTGGTGCCAATTTAATCTGTACTGGCCATTGGCGCAATTCACTTTTTATCATTTCTGTACAATCGACCGCCTGTTTTTGTTTCCTAAAAGATTCTTCTTTCTTTTCCTCTTCTTTTTTATGTTCAATTGTCATGGCTTTACTTCCTGGACAGCCTGTTGGTGCTGGTTTCTTTGCTTGCTCCGCTTCTTTTTTGCGTTTCTCTAAATGAACTTTTACTGCTTCTTCGTCGTAAGGCACAGCTTCTCTTTCTTCAAAAGAAATGGCATCCATTGGACAGGCTGGTAGACAATCTCCTAATCCATCACAATAATCTTCACGCAATAACTTAGCCTTACCGCCCTCAATAATAATCGCTCCTTCATGGCAGGCATTTGCACAAATCCCACAACCATTACACTGTTCCTCATCAATCGTAATAATTCTTCTAATCATTCTTTTTCCTCCTATTCACTGCCTTTGTTGTCCTATTTATCATTCTGGTTTAAAACATTCTATCTTTTGACAAAACAGCTTTTGCCTTTTATTATATACCAACTCTCTATAGTTTCACAAATGAATTATCCTTGTATAATCTTTTTCTTTCTTGTCCATACTAATTTTAGAAAAAAGTTTTAAAACCTGACATAGGTTATCCACACCTTGTTACGGACAAGCAGTTTCTCTAATGAAAATTCATGTTGTAAAAACAACACTACTTACAAAAATACAACTTATGTGACTTCGTCACAGTCATAGGTATTTGAGTCTGTTATAATCACATCATACAAAACAAACACATTACAAACACACACACAATATTAAAATATTTTTATTCACTCACATTACAAACAGAAATTAGCGTATGCAAAACAACTAAGAAATACGTTTAGCAACATTTTATAATAAGAAACCAACGGGTTTCATTGATTTGAAGGAGGATATAACCATGAAAGAATTAACAATTACAGCTGAATCTTTTCAGAAAGATGTTTTAGAGGCAGATAAACCAGTTTTAGTAGACTTTTGGGCAGACTGGTGTGGACCTTGCCGTATGTTAGGACCAGTCGTAGAAGGAATTGCAGATAAATACTCTGATAAAATTGTTGTAGGTAAAGTAAACGTTGATCAACAACCTGAATTAGCTGCAAAATTTAGCATTATGACAATTCCTACATTGATTGTTTTCAAAAATGGGCAACCAGTTAACACATCTGTTGGTGTGAAAACAGAAGAAGAAATCCTCGCACTCTTATAATTACTTTTTATAAATATTATATTACAAAAGGGAATCAATGGGTTTTTTACGTTTCACCCATATTCATAAAACCAATATACAAAGTAAACGTACTCCCTATATACTCTATGAAAAAGACTGTGGTATAACCTCCCACAGTCTTTTTTGCTCTTTTATCGTAAGCTATCCTTTGCCCATTCATATAACTTATCCATATTTACAATCTTTATGACACCTCGAGAAAGTTCCACTGCTTTTTCTCGTTGAAAATATTTCAACATTCTTGTTACAACTTCTCTAGCAGTGCCTAGATTTCTTGCAATCTGATCATGCGTCATCTGAATTTCTAAACTATTTTCCACTTCACTTGTTTCAATAAGAAATGCAGATAACCTTGCATCAAAGCTTTTATATAAAATCTGATCCAGCAACCACATAACATCAGAAAAATTAGCTGCCATAATCTGATTTGTATAATTGGCCATTGGAAGAGATTCTTCCATCAAATTTTTATATAAACGCACAGGAATAACAAAAGCAGTACAGTCAGTCTGTGCCTCAATGGTAATATCAAAATCAATATTATTCATCATACAAGAAGCTGTAAACAAACAGACATCTCTTTCAAACAGACGATATAGCGTAATTTCTTTTCCTTCTTCTGAAATGATATAGGCCCTTAAACACCCTTCTTCCACAAGAAGTAAACCAAGGCAATCATCCTCTCCATTGTGGATGATCTCTCCCTTTTTATACTCTTTCTTTGTAACGCCTACTTCTAATCGTTCCTGCTCCTCCCTTGTTAATTGTTTCCATATTGGAAATAATTCTTTAAATTCCATTCCTTAACCTCTTTTTCTTTCTATTGTCATGGATGTGCCGTTTAAACTTATACACGATCCATCGACATTCCTTTCACTCCCTACCTATCCTCTTTTATAAATGAATTGCGGTATTCAGTGCAACTTCCATCATATTTCGAAATCCAGTTTGACGTTCCTCAGTAGATAATTCAATGTGATGAATTAAATGATCGGAAACTGTTAAAATGGATAACGCTCTCTTTTTCGCTCTCGCTGCATTCATATAGAGGGCTAAGGATTCCATTTCTACTGCTAATACTCCCATTTTCGCCCATCTTTCATTAATATCCGCGCGATCATCATAGAACACATCTGCTGATAAAATATTTCCAACAATTGGTTCTAACCCTAATTTTCCTGCCTCTTCCATAGCAGTCTTTAACAAAGTATAATCTGCTATAGGTGCAAATGTCCCTGGTAACTCAAACTGGGCTCCATAATTGGATTCAGTACAAACTCCCATGCCAATTACAATATCTCTTACGTTGGCACGCTCCGAAATAGACCCTGTCGTTCCAACTCGAATAATATTATCCACATCATAATGATGAAATAATTCATAAGAATAGATTCCCATAGAAGGGCATCCCATTCCACTTCCCATTACGGAAACTTTTTTTCCTTGATAAGTCCCTGTATATCCAAGCATATTGCGGACTGTATTAAAACAAACGGGATTTTCCAGATAGGTCTTTGCAATAAATTCTGCTCGTAATGGATCGCCCGGCATTAAAACTGTTTTCGCAATTTCTCCTTGTTTTGCTGTATTATGTGGTGTGCCCATATTTTATCTCTCTCTTTCTATCTATTTTTACGAAAATTCTCTATTTTATTATTCTCCACCTTTCATTAGCTCCTTTACAATTGTAAAATATACTTTTACTCCTGTAAATAAAGAATTCTCATCAAAGTCAAATGCAATATTATGATGAGGCGCTGTAATATTAGAACCAATTCCTAAATACAGAGCTTGTCCACCATGTTTTTGAATCTCCTTCATAAAATAACTAGCATCTTCCGATCCTTGAAAAGGTTTCTCCTCATAAAGGGTATGGATCAAGCCCTGTTCTTTCCCTATTAATTGTTCCTCCATTAAAGCAGTCTTTGCCCGCTGAATCAACGCTTTATCGCTTTTTGCTTCGGGCGCTCCTCCCTGTGTCTTTAATTGACAGCGACAGCCATACATAGCGGCTGCACCTTTCACACATGCAACCGCTTTTGCATGAAGTTCTTCCTCAATTTCTGTCGTTTCCCCTCTCGTTTCTAATCGAATTAATGCATGGTCCGCAATTACATTTCTTCCACTCCCCGCTTCCATTGTTCCTACATTAATTCGACTAACACCGCGACTATCTTGACAAAGTGTTTCTAAGGCCAAAACAGCACTACAAGCAGCAAGTAAAGCATTTTTTCCTCTTTCGGGAGAAGCTCCTGCATGGGCAGATACTCCAATGAATTCCGCATCTAATTTGGTCGTTGCTAAAAAACCATAGGTTCCAAGCACCAACTCTCCTGTTTGATTGCCCATTCCTAAATGACCAGATAGAAAATAGTCGGCGCCTTTTAAGACGCCTCCTGTTGCAAATGCTTTCCCAGCTCGTACTCCTTCTTCTGCTGGTTGAAAGACTATGCGTACAGTACCGCATAATTTTTCTCTATTTTCCCATAAAATTTTTGAAAGAACAAGCCCTATGGCCATATGCCCATCATGTCCGCATGCGTGCATACATCCCATATGTTCAGAACAAAAGTTTTCTTTATTTGGAATTCGCTCTTCTCGACTGGATTCCTCTTCTGGCAATCCATCCATATCAAACCGTAGCACAACAACGGGGCCTTCTTTTTTGCCTTCAATAATAGCCGCTAACCCTGTCACATGCTCCATCTTTTTTATTCTCTCTGCATCCATTCCTCGCTGTACTGCCACTTGTTCTGCTTCTTTAATGGCGGTCTCATTTCTTCCCCAGCAAAATCCTCGGTTAATAATGTCTTTTCCATACAAAAAAGGGATTCCTATTGATTCTAAATACTCCATAATCTTCCCTGTTGTATAAAATTCTTGCCAACCAAGCTCTGGGAATTTATGAAACTCCCTTCTAAGAGCAATTAACTCCTCTTTTAACTGACTTTCAACGATATTTGAAAAGAAATCTTCCATCCTATTTCCTCCTACTGTTCTTCCCCTTTAATCCATTTTATTACTATTTTTAACATTCCTATAATTAGTATCTGAATACTACTTCTATATCCCTCTTTTTCCTTCCTATAAATATTCTTTTCCAATCAATTCCTTTCCAGAAATTCCTGGCTCCGTCATATTCATCGGATCTAAAATTTTATTTAATTGTTCTTCATTCAAAATTCCTTTTTCTAATATTAAATCACGAATAGATCGATTGCTTGTAATCGCCTCTTTTGCTAAGTCCGCCGCCTCTTGATATCCAATATGAGGACAAAGAGCTGTAATCGTTCCAACACTATTTTCCACAAGCTCTCGACACCGTTTTTCATTGGCGGTAATTCCAGATACACAATTATCGATGAAAGTTTCCACAGCATAGGTTAACGTATCGATGGATTGGAATAAACAATAAAAAACAATCGGCTCAAATGCGTTTAACTCAAGCTGACCTGCCTCCGCAGCCATTGTAATTGTCATATCATTGCCAATAATATTAAAGGCAACTTGGTTCACAACTTCTGGAATCACAGGGTTTACTTTTCCAGGCATAATAGAAGAACCATTTTGTTTGGCAGGCAAATTAATTTCTCCAAATCCAGCTCTTGGACCAGAAGACATTAAGCGCAAGTCATTGGCAATTTTTGATAATGTTACGGCACAAGCCTTTACCGCTCCAGATACTGCCACAAAGGAATCTAAGTTTTGCGTGCCATCAATTAAATCAAACGCCTGTACAAAATCCATTCCAGAAATTTCAGATAAATTAGGAACAACCCTTCTTAAATACTTCTCATCCGCATTTAACCCTGTTCCTATGGCCGTTCCCCCTAAGTTAATATTTCGCATCTCATCCATGGCCTTATCCATACGATGAATATCTCGCATAATAGCAACGGAATAAGCCTTAAATTCCTGTCCTAATCGAATCGGAACGGCATCTTGCATCTGTGTTCGTCCCATTTTAATCACATGATTAAATTCCTCTGCCTTCTCACAAAGGGTTTTATAAAGACGACGAAGCTCTCTTCCTGCATGCTCTAAAAGTCGAAGAGACGTCATCTTTCCTGCCGTTGGAATCACATCGTTGGTAGACTGACCGCAGTTTACATGATCATTTGGATTGACAATGGAATAGTCCCCTTTTTCCCCTCCAAGAATTTCTATGGCACGGTTTGCAATCACTTCATTGGCATTCATATTAAGAGATGTCCCCGCTCCCCCTTGAATGGGATCTACAATAAAAAACTCATGAAGTTTTCCGCTTATAATCTCATCACAAGTCTTTACAATGGCATTGGCAATCTTTTTATCCAAAAGACCAACTTCACAGTTTGTAATTGCCGCCGCTTTTTTAATATAAGCTAAACTATTGATGATCTCTGGATGCATATAAAGCCCTGTAATTCGAAAATTTTCTGCTGCACGGAGAGATTGCACACCGTAATACACATCCTTTGGTATCTGTTTGCTTCCAATAGAGTCCTTCTCTTGACGATAATTGATTTCTCTCTTTTCTTTTTCCATCATAGTCGCCTCCCATAAATTTACCATTTCTTTTTCTTCTTCATGTAATCCCTTATCACAATATTTCTTTCTATCCCTTCTTTTCTTCTCAGACTATCCTCTTCTAACGAGGAAAATTCCATTTATGTATTGCACTTGACTTGTGCTTTTATAGCAATGATTTCTTACTTCCATTATAGGAAAATATGAGAGAAGAATCAAATATAAATATTATGAATTCCTGTTTTGGTCATAATAAATGATTAAGAAGAGAATCCTATCTTTACAAACAACATTTTATTTGATTCTATATTCTATTTCTCTTATAATAGGCTTTGGGTTCTATATACCTTAAAAAGAAAGGACAGTTATTATGAAAAAAATACTTCTTTTAGCAACAGGTGGCACTATCGCCTCTGTACAAACAGAACAAGGTCTTGCTCCTGCTACAACAGCCGAAGAAATTTTATCTTATATTCCAGAAGCAAAGAACCTTTGTGATTTAAGCGTACAACAAATATTTAATATTGATAGCACAAATATACAACCTGAGCATTGGGTTAAAATCGCTACCGAAATTCAAAAACAATATGAGCGCTATGATGGTTTTGTCATCACTCATGGCACAGATACGATGGCATATACGTCTGCGGCTCTTTCTTATTTAATTCAAAACTCTGAAAAACCAATTATTATTACAGGCTCTCAAAGACCAATTAGCGCCTCTATTACTGATGCCACCAAAAATTTAATGGATAGTATTCGTTTTGCCATCAAAAAAAATGTCCATGGTGTCTTTCTCGTTTTTGATGGAAAAGCGATCGTGGGCACTCGTGCTAGAAAAATCCGCTCCAAAAGTTATAGCGCTTTTGAAAGCATTAATTATCCAGTGGCGGCCTTCATTGATGAAAACCGTATTTTACAGTATGTAGAGACAGAATCGGAACCTCATGCCCCTATTTTTTATAATCGACTCGTTCCAAAAGTATTTGTATTAAAATTAATTCCTGGAGTGGAACCAGATATCTTACAATATATTAGCAAACATTATGATGCGATTATCATTGAAAGCTATGGTGTTGGCGGAATTCCATTCCATGATATGAGAAATTTCTTTAAAGAGTTAGAAGAGATGACAAAGCAGGGTAAAATTATCGTTATCGCCACACAAGTGATGTTAGAAGGAAGCGATGCTGAAGTATATGAAGTTGGTTTTAAAGCTATTAATCAATATAACGTATTACAAGCCTATGATATGACCGTAGAAGCTGCTGCGGTAAAACTCATGTGGATTTTAGGAAAAACAAAGAACTTTGCAGAAGTAAAAGAGCGTTTTTATAAGAGAATTAATTATGATATTTTAACGTAATAAATTTTAAGCTGTCTTAGGGAAAAAAACTTATTTCTTTTTTCCCTAAGACAGCCATTTTACGCGAAGGCAACGAGTCAAGAATCGATACCAACTTAAGAAGTGTCTAAAGCGTGCTTTTTATCATTTTTATAGGAAGAAATTATCCTTAATCAATCTTATATCGTCCACCGATAATCAAACATTTTGAATCTGTTCCATGCCCAATTTCTCTTGTTTTTACGATAGTTAAATTTGGATTATCCACAACATCTCTTACAATATCTTCCACTGGTGGTTGTAATCTTCTTCGTTCCATTTCTGTAAAAGTACCTAATAAAATTCCTTTAACTTGATCAAAGATTCCCATCATCTTCATCTGAATCAAATAGCTTGTCAAGGATTCCACATTTCCACTATTGCTTTCTAAAAATAAAATCTTATCTTTTACATCTGGAAAATACGGTGTTCCTGCTAGTTTTAAAAAGCAACGGATATTTCCACCAATGACTTCTCCTTCAATATGTTCTCCTTGAATAAAGTAAGTAGTAATTCCAAAGAGATCGATGGCATCTTCCATAAGAGATTTCACAAATCTTTCTTTTTGCGCGGTTCCTCTTTCCCAAATCAAGCTATTGATCTGGTAAAGAAATGCCATTTGTCCAGTTTGGGATAAAATGCTGTTTAATACAACCGTTAAATCGCTATATCCAAAAAATGGTTTCGGATTTGTTTTTATTTTTTCAAAATCTAACCATGGAAGAACTTCATTTCCAAGATCCCCTCCAGAAACATCGAAAATTGCTTTTACTTCTTTATTTTCATAAAAGCTCATTAAAATTTCTGCTTTTTGCTTCCCTGTTCCACTAGAAGCACTTCCCTCTTTTGCAAAGATATAAGGGCTATCGATGACTTTTAATCCCATTCCTTTTAATACTTCATGAAGTTCTTTCATCTGATTACGATATTCTACTTGTTTTCCATTAGAACAAACAGTAAGTGCAACCGTATCACCTTTTTTTAATAATGGCATATTTGTCTTCCTCTCTTTTCTTTCCAATATTTTTTGTAAGGCATCTATAAAATAATATTTTTTTGTTCCCCTTTGATAAAGCTATGTAAATTGTCAAAAATAATATCTGCACGTTTTATCATAGACTCTTTTGTAGCAAAAGCAACATGTGGTGTTACGATAATATTTTTTGCATTTAATAGCGGATGATCCTTTGGAATTGGTGGCTCCATCTCAAATACATCCACAGCCGCTCCTGCAATTTTTCCGGCATTTAATGCATCCGCTAACGCCTTAGAATCCACAACTGGACCTCTTGCCTCATTGATCAAATATGCAGTTGGCTTCATATAACTTAATGTTTCTTCATTAATAATTCCCTTTGACTGTTCTGTCACTGGACAATGAAGTGCCACAATATCCGCTTGTTCCATCATTTCTTTCATCGGAAGATAGGTCATCTCTTCTGTGCTTTCTTTATTAGAAAATCCATTATAAGCAATGGTTTTACAACCAAAAGCACGACATAACTTGGCAACCGAAGATCCAATAGCACCTGCACCGATGATTCCTACTGTCTTACCGTTTAATTCTCCACCGATAAGTCCATCTTTTGTACCGCCTTCACGGCATCTTGTTTCAACAGCAGGAAAGTTTCTAAGAAGAGATAACATCATACAAATCGTAAGCTCAGCTACTGCATCATTGGAATATCCACTGGCATTGCTCACTTTTACATTACATTCTTTTGCAGCTTGTAAATCTACATGATCAACCCCTGTAAATGCCACATTGATGTATTTTAAGTGTTTACAGCTTCGAATTACCTCTCCTTTTAATGGCATATTCGCAATGACTAAAATATCCGCATCTTTTGCTTCTTCTATTTGTACTGCTACATCATCATTTCTCTCATAGACAGCTACTTCATGTCCTTCTTCTCTTAAAGGTGTAAGATAGCTTTCTAATTTCTCATCTGTAATCCCAAGTCCTTCTAGTAATACAATCTTCATGTGCCGATTCTTCCTTTCTTTTTATAAATTTTCATAAATAGCCGTATACTTTTCTTTTAGATAAGTGGTGTAATAATCTGGATTAAATCCTTCCCCTGTCATGGCTACTAAAATTTGTTGCATATTTTTTGTCTTTCCGAACCGATGAACATGCTCTTTTAAATATTCAATAATTGGAGCCATTGTTCCCTTTCTTAAATATTCTTCCACTGGCATCACCTTTTGTAAATGGGCATAAATTTGAGCAGCAACCGCATTGCCGATGGCATAAGAAGGGAAATATCCAATACTTCCTTGAGACCAATGGACATCTTGTAAGACACCTTCTGCATCATTTTCAGGACGAATTCCTAAATATTCTTCATATTTTTGATTCCAAATTTCTTTGATCTCTTCTGTTTTTAGATCATGATTCATAAACATTTTTTCAATTTCATAACGAACCATAATATGTAAACAGTAAGTGAGTTCATCGGCTTCTGTGCGAATTAAAGATGGTTCTGCTTTATTAATTCCAATGAAGAATGTATCCAAATCTACATCTTCTAACTGCTCTTGAAAGCACTCTTTTAGCTTTGGAAAAATTGGTTCCCAAAAAGCACGACTTCTTCCAATATTGTTTTCATAAAGTCTTGACTGACTTTCATGCATACCCATAGAAGTTCCGCCTCCTACCATAGAAAATGTATACTGATCGTCTACGTCCATTTCATATACCGCATGACCACTTTCATGAATGGTAGAAAAAATAGCACTTTCCATAAGATCTTCCATATAAGCGGTTGTAATGCGCACATCTTTATTATGAAGCTCTGTTGTAAATGGATGAGCACTTTCTGCCATCACACCACGGTCAAAATCAAATCCTACATAACGAGCAATCCATTCATTGAATTCTCTTTGTTTTTCAATCGGATAAGAACGAGAGGCATAGTCTTTCTTAATCTTATCTTTCTTTTCTGAAACCATTTTCACAAGAGGAACGATTGTCTCTTTTAGCTTTCCAAAGAAATCATCTAGCTCTTTCGTTGTAAAGCCTTCCTCATAGTCATTTAATAATTTATCATAACGAGTTTCAAACGTTCCTTTTGCCTTTAATGCATAGTCTGCAAATTTCTTTTGATAAAAAATAATTTTATCCAGCGTTGGAGCAAACATTGAAAAATCGTTCTTTTCCTTTGCTTCTTGCCAAATGTGTTGGGATGCAGAAGTTAACTCAGAAAATGCTTGATATTCCTCGGCTGGAATCAATTCTAAATCTTCATATGTCTTTTTTAATTCTTTTAATACTGCTTGTTCAAACTCATCAAGATCACTTTCTTTCTCTAACTGGTGCATCAGATCTTTTACGTTATCATTGATAAGGGCATGATAAAGTTCTCCTGATAAGATTCCCATCGCTTTGGCTGTTGTTTCAATTCCCTGTTTTGGCGCACAAGTGGCATTATCCCAATGAAATAAAGTCATTGCCATACTCATCGCTTGTACCCGATCTAATTGTTTTTTTAATTGTTCAAAAACTGGATTCATCTGTTACTAGAGCTGTCTAAAAATACAACCACTTATTTTATAACAGCCCCTCCTCCTTCCTTTTTCTAATCTAAACATCTTTATACCCATATATGGCTCATTGTCTTCGCATAAGCGATGAAAAGTATGCTTTGCCAACTTCTCACATTCATAAACAGTCACCATATGTGAGCATAAACGTAAACGCTCTCTCACGGCTCGTTATCTCTACAAAAATGATTAAGGACACCGTATCATAACGAAAGGTGTCCATATCATTTTCTAATCAATCCGTAACGATTAAAGGCTAAAAATTACTATTTATTTTATACCTACAATACCCAATTTCCTTTATCAAAGACTGGAACCTCTTCTCCGTTTTCTTTAATACCTGTGATAGATAAATCAGAAGTTCCCACCATGAAATCTACATGATTAATGGAATGGTTTCCTCCTGCTTCAAAAAGCTCTTCCTCTGTCATAGATTCTCCATTTTGAATCGTTGTTGGATAACATTCTCCAAAGGCAAAATGACAAGAAGCATTTTCATCAAATAGTGTATTGTAAAATAAAATTCCCATATTAGAAACTGGAGAATCAAATGGAACTAACGCTACTTCTCCTAAATGTCTGCTTCCTTCATCGGAATTTAAAAGGCGATCTAATGCCTCTTCTCCTTCTTCTGCAGAAAATTCTTCCACTCTTCCGTTTTTAAATGTAAGACGGAAGTTTTTAATTAATGTTCCTTCAAAAGAAAGTGGTAATGCGGATACAACCGTTCCTTCTCCAATACGGCGGTCTGGCATAGTAAAGATCTCTTCTGTTGGCATATTGGCAACGAAATCTACACCATTGCTATCTTTTTCAGATCCACCTTCCCATTTGTGGCCCTTTGCAAGTCCTACAACGAAATCTGTTCCAATGCTATTTTTATAATGAAGCTTTGCAAACTGCATTTCATTTAACTGTTTACATTTTTGTTCTAAGAAATGATTGTGTTCTTGCCACGCCTTTACAGCATCTTCTGTTGTTCCAATGCGAGTTGCTTTAAATACTGCCTCCCAAAGTTTTTCCATGGCCTCTTCTTTTGAAACGTCTGGGAACACTTTCATTGCCCATTTTTCATTTGGAATGGCAACTACGTTCCAAGGAATTTCACTTGCCATCATTCTTTTATAAAAGACTTCAAATGCTTTATCACTTGCCTTTGCATTTGCCTTTAATTTAGCACTATCAACACCTTTAAATACTTCTGGATCTCCACCAGAAATGCTAATAAAACAAGCACCTTCTCTTGCATAATGATTTAAAGACTCCGCTTGCCATTCTGGAACTTGTTCAAATACGGATAAATCCGCATAATCATAAGTAAGTCTGCTAATCTGTTCATCCTTAAAATGAACGATCACTTGTCTTGCTCCTGCCTCATATCCTTCTTTTGTAATCATTCTAGCAAAAGCATAACATTCTGCTGGACAACGAAGAACGATATCTTGTCCTTTTTGCACATTGACACCTACGCGCACAATGAGCTTTGCATATTCTTGTAATTTCTGTTCAAATGTCATAGTTTTATCCTTTCTATTCTCTTATGATACGGTAAAATATATTTTACGAATCTTTTCACTTTTTTATTAAAATAAGTTTATTTTTTCACTGTTATTTTTATTATACTAAATCTACTATATTTATACAACCACTGTCCAAGCAATTTTCTAACAGAATACCAAAGAATAACGTATGCTTTTCTAGGAATTTCCTATGAAAAAAAGTACCTTTCTCTCACCAGATGGAAGAAAAAGGTACTTTTCTATCTATATTTGTTTTCTTACAATTTTATATTCATCGTTTGTCTGATAATACGGACACTCATAAAAAGTATCCGATAAAAATCTTGCCATCTCGTCTTCATCTAAGTTCACTTGACATTCATAGCACTCATACTCTTCATCATATACATAATTTCCGCACATCTCACAATCGGTTCTTGCCATAGTCTTTCCTCCTTTGTTTTTTTACTTTTTTCTCTTTTCCATTATTGGATTTTATTGTCTTCCTTTATTCAAATTCCCTTTTTAAAAAGACGATAAGAATAACAAAGAGGAATTAGCAACATAACAACAATTAAGTAAACAACAGAAACCCATTCTGGCATAGAAAAAAGTCCTGTTACTAAAAATAAAATTCCACCAACAATCCAAAGATATCCTGCCATATGATGTGTCTTATTCCAATTTTCTTCGCTATGAAGTGTCCAAGGAATTTTAATTCCAATCGTATAATTTTGCTTGCATTTTGGTAAATAGTTCCCAATTAAAATAAATAGGATTCCGATTAATACAGGAACTACTTTTTCCACTCTTATTTCTTTCCCAAGAGCGATTAAAATAGTAATTGGATAAAAAATAAAGCATATGGCTGGAAGAAGTAGTTTCAGAAGAAATCTTATTTTCTTAGAAGTATTCTTTCTTCTAGGATCGGCTTCATTTATGAAATTAACCCCTAAATTAAAAACAGCCATAAGAACTGGTATTCCAAATACGGCCATCGGTTTTGAAACATAGTTATCGATATTCCCTTGATAATCCCAATGAACGCCTATTTGTGCTGGCAATTGCTCATAAAATGGCAATACAAATAAAATAGGAACTACGCATAAAATTGTTGTTATGACTAAAAGAAACCACTCGCGATTTTTTTCATTCTTCATACATTTTCCCTCCAAACTGTGCAAACCAAAGCATCACTTCTTCAAACACAGATACATTAATTTCATAATAAATAAAATTCTTATATTTGGATTCTAAAATAAGATCTGCTTTCTTTAACTGTGATAAATGATAGGATATGGTAGCATTCGTAGCATCAAACCGCTTGGCAATATCCCCCGCTGACATTTTCCCATTTTTTAGCATCACTAAAATTTCTCTGCGAATAGGATCTGCAAGTGCTTTAAATGTCTCTGGAAATCCCATATTCCCTCACTTCCTTTCCGCTCTTTTGATATCTATTTAGAAATATTTCTAAATAGATTGTATTTCACGAAAGAAAAAAAGTCAACATCTATTTAGATAAAATTCTAAATAGATGTTGACTTATTATCATTTACGTTTTCAATTGCCTTTAAGATTACAAAACAGGCGCCATTAAAATTCGTCCTGTTCCACGATACACATTCACTAATCCTTCTCCTGATACAGCAGAGCCAATTAAACTCTTTGTCGATTTTTCTACTGTAAATTTCAAAGAACCGCTCCATGCAACGGCAAAATTACCATCAATTTTCACAACATCATCTTGTAATACAATTTCCACTAACTCGTCTCTTGGAACATTGCTTTCAAGCACTGCTACTCCGCGTCCTTTTAACGCTAAATTAAATAATCCTTCATTTCCTAACACTGCACTGGAAACATTACTTCTTGCTACAACCGTCTGATTTACGCTGTCCTCACAAGCAAGGAAAAGCCCATCATCTAGTACCAACCCGCCTTCCCAATCTTCTACATTTTCAAGAAGGATGTGCTTATAAGTTGGCTCTAACATCACATAGCCTGTTCCATAATACTTTGGCTTCACTGTAGATTCCTTTGTTACAGAGCCTTTTAACGCTTTTCCAAAGAAATCTCCCACTCCTCTAATATCACTTTTTGCTTCCACAGAACCCGCTGTCCACTGCATAGCCCCTGCACTTACAATAATCCCACTATTATCAAGATCAATAAACACTTGTCGCTTACGAATATTCATTTCGGAACAATAATAAGCATTCACAGCAGATGCTGGATTGACACTTAAGTCTTTTGTGTACTCAAGCACTTTAATTCCTTTTTTCTCTTCCACTACTCTTAAATTTGGATTATCAATTAGATTTTGAATGCGAATCATACTCTTCCTCCCTTACGGTTCCCATAGTTAACATTAGCTACATCATTGATATGCCTCCATTATAACATTCAGAAGAAACACCGTAAATATGGAAATTTTTACTATTCTATAATAAGTTTTTTCTTTTTTAGCAAATATCACTTGACAACTGTAAAAAAGTTTTATACCATGTTTTATATAGTATTTAATACATAGTATATACTAGACCAAAGTATAGGAGGTTTTTATGGATACACAAAGAAAGAAAGGGATTCTTGATATTTGTGTGCTGTCGGTACTTCATCACGCTCCTTCTTATGGCTATCAAATTATTAAGGAAGTATCGGATTGTATTGAAATATCCGAATCCACTTTATACCCAATTTTAAAGCGGTTAGAAAAATCGAATTGTTTAACGACTTACAAGCAGGAATATAATGGACGAATCCGAAAATATTACGAGATTACACAAATAGGTGAGGACAAGATACGAGAATTTCTTTCTGAATGGGATGAAATTAAACAAATTTATGCCTTTGTAGAGGAAAAAACACAAAAATAACGCCAACAAGCAAGAAGACGGGGTATGCCGTTTTACGTAAATAAAGCAGCTTACGTTTCGCTAGAAAGAGAGGTATTTATGAACACAGAGCAATATATAGAACAATTAATGGAAGAAATCAAAGATTTTTCAGAACAAGATAAAAAACAGATTAAAGAATATTTTGAAGAAATGATTTACGATAGAATGGAAGATGGCGAATCCGAATCCGATATTTTAAAAAAACTTGGTTCTCCTAAAGATGTCAGCTATAAATTAAAACTGGAATATGAATCTTATCTAGAAAGAGAGGAAGTTCCACAAACGGAAGATAAAAAAACAATCTCTTTCTCTTCTCTTTTAAAAAAGGATGAGAATTCTTCTGCCAACAAAGAAATGCCTACTTCTATTTTTGTTCAAGCCGAAAATGTAAAAATTATAGCATTACGAGAAAATATTCCTTATCCACAAGTAGAATTTGATGAAGATAAACAAGTGGATCTTCTCTCCATCACAGAAGAAAATGGCTGTTTTAAAGTTGTTCATAAAATAAAAAAATTGTGGTTTCTCGGTCTTATCGGATTTCATAAGACAAAATCCATGATTCTCCATGTTCCAACAACATTTCATGGGGATTTAACACTCATAAGCTGTAATTCTTCCATCCAGTTACGAGACTTTGATTCCCTTACAGAATTACATTGTAACACAAGCAACTCAAAAATTGCCGTTGAAAACGTAACCGCAGATAAGATGAGTCTCAAAACTTCTAATTCCTCTATCCGATTAGAAGATATTTCTGGGGGAGATATCCTTGCAAAAACTTCTAACTCTAAGATTTTATTAGATAGAGCTACCTTTTCAAATACAATTGATTTCATTACTTCTAACGCTCCAATTGAAGTCCATGGAATCGTTGGTAAATCCATTAAACTTCACACAAGCAATTCCTCTGTAAAAGGAGAAATTTCTGGTAGCATTGTAGATTATAATATTATAAGTAGTACAAGTAATGGATCTAGCACATTGCCAAGCCGTATGAACACAGGAAAAGATAAAGATTTAACGGTGAGAACAAGCAATGGGAAAATTAATCTCACATTTGAACAAGACCAATAATTGAGAATAAATAACAAAGAAAGAATTAAAATTGTATAAGAAAAAAGGAGATAGACGTTAATAATAGGGTCTATCTCCTTTTTCTAGCTTACTATATGGAAAAATGAATGTGCGTTTTCTTATTATGTATTATGCATTTAAGAAATTTAAGACTGCTTGTACTTCTGTTTTTACTCCTGCTTCCATCGCTTCTTCTTTAATCATAAATTTAGGGTGATGGTTGGCAAAACCACAGCCTTCTTCCGCTGTACCGCCTCCAAGGATTACAAAACATTCTGGTGCAATTCTTTGATAGTAAGAGAAATCTTCACTAGCACTTGTCATAGGTGCTGCATGTACTAATTCCTCTCCTAATACTTCTTTTGCACTGTCCATAACAAGTTGTGATAAGTCAGCATCATTGATAACGGCCATATAAGATTTAATATAATTTAAATCATAAGTAGCTCCGTATGTTTTGCATACGTTATCAATAATATCTTTTACCCTTTGTTCAATCTTATTACGAGTCTCTTCATTGACTGTACGAATAGAGGCACTCATATATGCTTTATCAGGAATAATGTTTGGCGCATCTCCTGCTTTAAACTCTCCTACAGAAATAACTGCAAGCTCTCCTGGTGTTACATAGCGAGAAACTACGGTTTGAAGCTGATTGATAATCTGTGTTCCTACAATAATTGGATCGACTCCATTTTGAGGCATAGAACCATGGCTTCCTTTTCCTTGAATATTTAAGAAAAATCCGTCCGCTGCTGTTGTAGCCGCTCCTTCTTTATGAATATGGATACTTCCTGCCTCTAAGTTTGGGATAATATGAAGGCCTACTACCGCATCTACATCATTTAACACACCAGTTTCAATAATTTGTGTCGCTCCACCTGGTTCTTTTTCTTCTGCGTGTTGGAAAATTAATTTTACAGTTCCATGTAACTCATCTCTCATTTCAGATAATACTTTTGCTGTTGCTAAAAGCATAGCTGTATGAGTATCATGTCCACAAGTATGAGCCACTTTTTCTACTTTTGAACGGAAAGGTAAGTCCCCTTCTTCTTGCATAGGAAGAGCGTCCATATCCGCACGAAGTAAAATTGTTTTCCCTTCCTTTGCACCTTTAATAATCCCTAATACACTTGTTCCAACTGGTTTTTCGATCTCAATATTTCCAAAAGAACGTAGTTTTTCTTCTACGAAAGCAGATGTTTTAAATTCTTCGAAGGAAAGCTCTGGATTCTCATGGATATGTCTTCTCCATTCTATCATTTCCTGAACAGGAATTTTATTAAACCATTCTTTCATTTTTAATACCTCCTATATGTTGTTTTTATTGTTTTAAAGACGAAAGTAAAAACTTTCGCCTTAATGTTTATTCCGATCTTTTTTAATTTTGTTGTGGTTTTTTTACTAATAATGCCGCCACTCCTGAGATTACCATACAAATAGCAAGTCCAATAAAGGAGTTTAAGTAACTATCCTCTTTTGCTAAAGCACTTACAAGCTGTGGAGAAACGATACCTCCAATAAAGGCTCCAATGTTTAATACGGCAAAAGAAGAACCGATAATCTTTCTTGGAACTAATTGATATGGAACTGCTAATAATCCAGAAAATGCGATCATCATAAGGAATGTAGCAACATATAAAGCAACAATTGCCACTTCATAAACTGGCGCAATAATGAACACAATAACACAAATTGCTGTTAAAATAGAAGCTACAAAAATGAACATTAATTCTTTTCCGCTAAAGAATTTTGTAATAATTGGGCCACCTGCAGCCATCGCAATTGTCATAACAACATAAAATCCTACCATGATTTTAGAAAGTCCAGCAGAATCATTAACTCCAAAGTTTACACGTAATACATTTGGAAGCCAGAATAACATGGCAACTCCAACTAAGTTACTAAATAATACAGAGATTGCTAATAAAATTGTATTTTTATTTTTCCAAGCATCAAAGAAACCAACTTTTTCCGTAGCTGCTTGTGTCTGTACTTTTTCTACTTTTGTTTCTTTTAAGAAGAAGATAACAGCAAGAAGAGCAACTAAATAGCCTGCTGATAAGAAGTAATAAGCATGGTGCCAGTTAGAACGAATCATTTTTTCTCCAACTGTACTAGCTAAAATACCACCGATACCTGCTGTTGCTACAACGAATGATTGTACTTTTGCACATTGATCGCTTGCATAGTTATCGCTGATGATCTTTGGTGCACCGTTTGTATAACCAGCC
Source organism: uncultured bacterium (assembly GCA_905214925.1). Lineage (GTDB taxonomy): Bacteria > Bacillota > Clostridia > Lachnospirales > Lachnospiraceae > Scybalomonas. The sequence goes on from CAJMOB010000008.1 coordinate 125,136, forward strand.
TGACCAAATCCAACCATAAATCTTAAGAATAAAATAGCAAATAAGCTACTTACATTTCCAAATAAGAAAGAAAATACCATAAGAACTGTCAAAGATGCAATGACAAATTTCTTATATCCAAAGCGGTCAACAAGCCAACCACCTGGAATGGTAACTAAAATAAAGCTAACGTAAAAAACTGAGGATAAATTCCCCATCTGTTCTTTTGTAAATCCATAGGTACTGATCAAATTATCCGCAGTAAATCCGATCATACTTTTATCAAGATTTGCAAAAACCCCTATGAAGAATACAACTATAAATACTATCCATTGATTTTTTGTAAATTTCATATGTCTATCATCCTATTCCTTATTAAATTTTTTATTATCCTCTTATGAAAGAGGAGTGATTTCCAATAATTTTTGAATACAGAGCGTATCTTCTTTTTCTTTTAAGAAAACTTCTATTTCGTTCCATCACTCTCTTATCAAAGCTCTATGCTCAAAAATTATTACAGGTCTTGTATGCACAAATATTTCTTATTATTTTTGAACTAAGAGATAAAACTTTATGTTAAAAATATAACATTCCCCTTCTAAAGAACGTGAGAAATACGCCTTTGGCTCTTCTCACACATACAAAAAGGGAAGTTTCTCTCTTCCCTGTTATATTGCAAATATCTGTGTTCCAATCCTGTTAGATGTCAAATGGATTTTCATCCATTTCATTCTTTTGACAACTCATGTCAATCTTTTCGTATCACCTTCTAACTCTTTTTTTTGGAACATCGAAATGATGATAAACCCTAAAGGTGGTTTAAAGTCAATACTTTTTTAAATTTTTTTATAAGGAACCCATACAAGATGAGAAATAAAATAACTTTCCTCATCTTCCCATCTTGCCAATAATACCCTCGATACACTTTCTCCATCAATGACTAAATGATTTTCCTTTGCAAAATCTAATAGCATTTTTACTGTTTCTTGAAAATCCACATTGGCTTTTGCCTCATAATAAAAGATAATAGCAGGACAACTTTTATAAAACTTTACAACCTCGCTCTCTTTAATTTCTAAAAACTCTGCTGTTTTCTTATCAATACAAAACCCAAAATCAAACTCACTTTCTCCATGGATTAAATGTTCTAACGAAACAGAGCCAGACATAAAAGTAAGATCGGAATATTTTAACCATTTCATCAGTTCATTTTGTACTTCTTCCTCTTGAATCAACTCATGGTTTTTTTGATAATTCATGCGATACAAAGCAGGACGATAGCCTAAAAAACATCCGCTCTTTGCATTTTGCGCCTGTCTCATACAACTAAGATTCGCATGGATACTATCCAATTTTAATTGTGTATAAAATGCCTCTCTTAAAATTCTCTTCTCTTTTTCCCTTAATGACTCCTCCATCTCTGGTATGGATTCCGTCTTCATAATTTCTCCGATTTCCTGTAAACTATAGCCAAATTTTTGTAATCTTTGTAAACTCATTAAGTAATTGATCTGGATAATATCATAAAAACGATATCTGGACTCTTCTTCTTTATAAGGCTTAATCAATCCTTTTTTTTCATAATTACGAATCGTTTCGGAACTAATGCCTAACATTTTTGCAATTTCGCCAATTTTATATGTCTTCATGGTATTTCCTCCTTTTTCCTCTGATACACCTGAATTTCTTAACTATTATTTTATATCAATTCTATTCTTTCCATCAACCAAATTCTATGAATACCATAATATTCCTGTTCTATAGAATCCCACATAAAAAACAAAAAATCACTTGGATTTCTATCATAAACGAGATGAAATTTCTTTTAGTACACGGGAATTTTTTATGAAAAATATAGAACCATAGGAAAAATTAGAAATAAAATTTTATATAATTCCTTTTTATGTTATAAGATAAACTTCTTTACGAGGAATTTCCTGTAACACAAAAAAATGGAAATCCTATATCCATAAGATTTCCATGAAATAAAAAAAGCACGAGACGGGATTCGAACCCGCGACCCTCGCCTTGGCAAGGCGATACTCCA
>CAJMOB010000009.1:0-122853 GCA_905214925.1 uncultured bacterium
TTAGTACGAGTAAAATCACTGTTTGTGATATATTGATTCCACCCTTTCCACAAACTTGCTGTCTGTTTGTTAAAAAATATATAAGGCATATCTGAATATGGATCTATAACTTTAATTGTTGCTGTATCGGGAAGCAATCTATCTACAAAAACATAACCTGTTGGATGTTCTGTTGGCATATTAACTCCATTTCCTACATAATACTTACCTGTTTTTAACGTAAATATGTCAACACCGTCTAAAGATTGCAAATTAATATTATTATATTCATGGATAAAGAAATAGTAAAGATTTGGAAATTGAATTGAGAAACAAACGAATGTTTGGTATAATTAGAATATAAGAAACTGAATAAAAAAAGGATAGGCTCCACGCCGACCAAAGCAATTGAGCCTATCCAACACACAAGTAGTGTCTGGGAATATTATACACGATCCAGACATTATTTGCAATGGTAAAAAGGAGCGTGTGTTTTTTATGCAAACAATTCGGAACAAAGAAGAAATAATCCTACAAGTGGTAAGTGTTATGACAACTCTTACTATGGAGCAAACAGCACAGTTAAAGATGGCACTAGAAATAGCATTACATAATTGCAAGATAATACAAGAAGAAAATTCTCTTACGACAGATGCAAACAATAACGAGCATGTTCTTAAAGTATTTATTGCCAGTAAAAAAGTTTCTGGTCGTTCTGATGGAACGCTACGGAATTACTATGGAGAGGTAAAAAAATTATTTGATTATCTAAAAAAGGATTATAAAAAAATCAGTACAGATGATATTCGAATGTATATGTATCATAGACAGCAGGAATCAAATTTAAGTAATAATAGTGTTAATAACATTAGACTTTGCTTAAAATCGTTCTTTAAATTTCTAATGGTAGAAGAATATATAGATAAAGATCCAATGCTACGAATAGAAGCCCTTAGAGAAGAGGTGGTAGTAAGAACCACTTTAACAGCAGAACAAACAGAATTAATTCGATGTAATTGTGTAAGGGAAAGAGATCTAGCTATAGTAGATTTTCTTTTATCTAGTGGAGTTCGAGTAGGAGAATTAATCAAGTTAAATATATCAGATATTGATTTTAACAATCGCTCCGCTATTGTAAAAGGCAAAGGAAGAAAAGAACGGCAAATATATTTTTCAGGAAAGGCATTAGTGCATTTGAAAAAATATCTAGAAAGTCGAAATGATAATAATGAAGCATTATTTGTAGCTATTAAAAAACCGTATAAAAGATTATCTGCATCAGGCATTCAAGAAATTTTACGGAATATTCCAAAAAATAATGAACAAACAAAAAATATACATTTGCATCCACATGCCTGTAGATACACATTTGCAACTTCACTAATTAATAAGGGAGCGCCACTTGAACATGTTACCGAAATGTTAGGGCATGTCAATGGTGATACAACAAGAAAGTGTTATGCAAAAATAAATAAAACAACTATAAAGAATTCTCATGATAAATATGTTGATTAAAGAAAATTAGAGGTAGGAATTTATCCTATCTCTTTTTTAATACAAAATTTTAAGCCGAAAAGGCAGAAAGGAGTCCGTTATGGAAAAAATTGTTTTAAAAGACACAACTGAAATTAATGTAGAAGGAGGAATGTCATCAAATTATTTTGAATCGATTGTTACTGGCTATAATGAAATGAAACAACTTTATGAAAAATTGACACAAGATAATTTGAGTGAATTTAAGGTAATGAATGAGGCAGGACTTGTGTGTGCTATCGTGAAGCATAAGAAATTATCTAAAGAATGTAGATTTGAAATGATTGAGGGAACGGAAAATCTTCGTGTAAAAGTTACATTAGAAGATGTAGACATGAAAGATGTTAAGTTATCACAAACATTAGCTAATACTGATTATATTGTCATGATGCAAGGAATGTAAAGAAGGGAGAAATAGAATGAGCAGAAATTTTGAAAAAGTAAAAGAATATTATCAGAAGGGATTTTGGGATTTAGATATGGTTAAGAATTCTGTAAATCGATGGATTACAGAATCTGAATTTAAAGAAATTACAGAACAAGAGTACATTAAATAAAATGGATTTTGGGACATCTCAAGGGAAAGGAAGAGCATATGACAAAAACAATTTATGTAGTGCAAGCAGTAGCAAGTGGGATATTAGCATGGATTTCTTCTAAGATGGGAATTTTATTCCCAGTCTTAGGAGTTTTATTTTTACTTATGGTTTTAGACTATATAACAGGAATGATGGCAAGTAAAACAGAATCCTTGGAGTATCCAGATGATCCAAGTTATGGATGGTCTAGTAAGAAAGGGTTAAAAGGAATTATTAAAAAGGTAGGTTACCTTTGTATTATTGCTGTAGCAATGGTTATAGATTTTATAATCTTAAAAGTTGCCTATCAGATAGGTATTGAAGTACATGGTAAAGCATATTTTGGAATACTAGTGACTGTATGGTATATACTTAATGAAATGTTATCTATAATTGAAAATACTGGAAGAATGGGGGCAAATGTACCAGAATGGTTAAGTAAAAACATTGCAATTTTAAAAGGTAAAATTGATTCAAATTCTGAAAATTAGAAGTAGGTGATCTTTAATCTCCCACGCAGGGTTAAGTGAATAGATACACATAATTTTAGGCTCTCTATAACAGGGAGCCTTTTGATTTTTAGAAAGAAAGGGTATTAAAGTACATGACATATACAGTTAAAAAGAATATTGCTAACAAAAACAATTATGGAGGAAAAAGAAGTGTTTCTTCTATTAAATATATAGTAGTGCATTTCACTGCGAATGATGGAGACACGGATGAAGCGAACGGAAACTATTTTGAAAATAATGTAGTAAAAACATCTGCGCATTATTTTATTGATGATGATTCTGTAACACAATCTGTTCCGGATGGATATATTGCCTATGCTGTTGGCGGAGGGAAGTATTCAGACTGCTATACAACAGGTGGTGGAAAGTTATATGGAATTGCCACAAATAGCAATACTTTAAATTTTGAATTATGTGATACCAAAAGAGATGGAAAGATTATGGCGACAGAAAAAACTTTAGATAATGCTGCTGAGTTTATTTCTAAGAAAATGAAAGAGTATAATGTTGATATCGACCATGTTATTCGCCACTTTGACGTAAATGGGAAACATTGTCCTGCTTATTTTATGGTACAGAAAGAGTGGGATAAATTTAAAGATAGAATTTTGGAAAAAAGTATTAGATTTAAAAAGCCTTCATCTACTTGGGTTCGTAATGTGCAGAAGAAACTTGGAGCAACAGTAGATGGTATTCCTGGACCAGAAACTCTCTCCAAAACGATTAAGCTAAGTAAATGGACAAATGCAAAGCATCCAGTTGTGGTACAAGTTCAAAATCGTCTTAATAGCTTGGGATATACTTGTGGAAAAGCGGATGGTATTTATGGAGATAAGACGGAAGCAGCAGTAAAGAAACTGCAAAAGGCTGCAAAAATTACTCCAGCAGAAGGTTGGTTAGGCAAAGGGCAAGTAACTTGGGAAGTGTTACTTGGACTTAAATAAAATAGTAGATAGCTGCTTATATGTATCACTCTATAAAGTTAGAACTAAAAAATTAACAATTGGATTCGACACATATAGGTAGCTTTTTATAAAAAGGTTGAATTTTGAAAAAAAGAGAGGTATAATGAAAAATAAAAATGACGTAAATACGATAGTTTAATGAGAACAGAAGTTGTATTGAAATATTCCTCCATTAACTTACATCAATTTACATTATCCGTTTAATGAGAACAGAAGTTGTATTGAAATATCTGCCCCTTACGAGCACCGTAAGATGAGATGAAGTTTAATAAGAACAAGAGTTGTAAATTCATGTATTCTAATAAAAAAAGCCCCTAGCATTAGGAGCTTTTTTTCTATCTATATCAGATTCCTTCCATATTATATATGTAATAAAAAAATAGTATCTCTGTTATTACTATAAGGTCATCCAGTTTGGGCAACTTACTCTTTTACCATCACAATACTGAGTAAGAATTGGTTGTTTCACTCCTGGTCTTGATAGATAGTTTCCAAATAAGTTATCTACCACTCGATCGATGCTATCAAATACATTTTTTCCAGGCATCCATTTATGATCATAGGCAGTGGAGGAAGTAATCGTAAAATTATATCCTTTATTCCGATACCATTCTGTATAGACGCGGTTAAGAGTAAATGACATAATCGCAAGTACATTAGCCATAATTGTATTTTCAGACCAAGTAGCGTAAATTTCACAAGAAGCTACGTTTTTGATATAATCTCGATATCGCACATAGTGGTTTTGTGCAGAGGGGTCACTAATTGGACCGTCATGTACAATAATAAATTCAGGAACAACAACGCGACTTAGAACGATTTCACCTGTTTCATTTACTGGTTTAATCTCAGCTTCCGCAATTTTTGGAGGATAATCTCCAAATAAGGTATGGGGACCTATGACGAAAGACTCTGGCTGTGAATTCGTAGAAGTTGTTGGAGTTAATACAACATTTTGAAGGGCGGTAACTTCTGGAAGAATTTGAGAACCAGTAAACGTAGCTGGTTCATAGCCATCAGCAGATACTTGGATTGTATATTCTGCATAAGGCTGTTCTGTACTCGGTTCCATACTGTATTCTAATGGTGGTGCAGGAAGGTCGGCTGTTTCGGAACGACCATCGCTATTTGTTGTAAGAGTTTCCGTGGCAGATTCAGGATCGCCTGTATAGGAGACGCGGATATTGGCGTTTTCGATTGGGAGAGCGCCCACAGAAGAATTTACTCGTACTTGAAGTCGTCCTGTATCTACAAAATTACTATTATTGGCCATAAAAAACCTCAAAGGTTGATTTGGTATTACAATATGCAAAAGAAAGAAAAAGGTGATTTATTTTTCCAGAAAACTAGCCCGTTTTATCGCTCCATCTCCAAATTTTTTTCGGATAGAATCCAATGCGCCATCTAATTTCTTGTATTTTTCCGCATTTTTTGTTTCAAATAAATTGAGCTGTTGGCTTTCATCTGCCGTAATTTTATTAGCGCCGCAACCTAAGAGACGAATGGGAGTTCCATTCCATAGTTCATCAAAAAGCTCACAAATAACATGATAAAAAATGTCTGTCGTATTCGTTGGAGTTAAAAGAGTCCGTTGATGTGTAACGTGGACGAAAGTTTGATAAGTAATGGTGATGGAAAGTGTGACGCCTAAAACATTGGATTCACGCATACGACGGCATACGGTTTCGCTTAAAGAAAGTAAAATCCATTTTGCACGGCTGGCATCTTCCACATCGAATGGAATGGTAACTTCGTTGCTATAACCTTTTGCAGAAGAGGCTTTTTTTTCAATAAAAGAAATAGAGTTTCCGTTGGCATAGCTGTGAATTACTTCTCCTTGCTTTTTTAAGTGGGAGGTGAGAAAGGTGATGTCTGTTTTTGCTAGTTCACCAATCGTATAGATTCCAAGTTCTTTTAATTTTCGCTCAGTGGCTCGTCCGACAGAAAAGAGTTTTCGAACAGGAAGAGGCCATATTTTTTCTTCCACTTCTTCTGGGAACAGTGTGTGGATTTTATCTGGTTTATCAAAGTCAGAGGCCATTTTTGCCAATACTTTGTTGGAAGAAATACCGATGTTTACCGTAAAACCAAGTTCTTCTTTGATTTTTTCTTTTAGGCGGGTAGCCGAAGTGATTGGATCCCCATAAACAAGTTGAGTATGGCTCATATCACAAAAGGCTTCGTCAATCGAAAATTGTTCGACACAAGGGGCATAGTTTTCTAATAATTGAATTAACTTCTTTGAATACTTTTTATATAGAGTATGATTTGGTGGCACAAGCACTAGGTTTGGACATTTTTTGAGAGCAGAATAGATCGTTTCTCCTGTAGTAATACCATAAGATTTTGCTAAGGTGGATTTTGCTAAAATAACTCCATGACGTTTTTCTTGGTCTCCTCCGATAGCAGAAGGAATTGTCCTTAAATCAACTGAATCAGGAGCCTTGTTCTTTCGTTCACAAGATTCCCAACTTAAATAAGCAGAGTTAACGTCCACATGAAAAATTAAACAATCAGAATGTGCCTTCATAAGGGTAAAATACCTCCATCATCGATAATATTAAAATAATGATTGAATCATTGAAACTTATAGTAATACATAAGGAAACAATAAGTCAATGTTTCCCGTTTTCTTCCATGTATGTTTTTTTTCGTTCTGTAAATACTAAAAGCAGTGAAAAAAGTGAAGCAACAGGAGGAGAAGAATGGAAAAGAGGTTAAAAGAAAATGTAGCCCTTTTTTTATTAGGGGGGCTTTTATATTATCATATAGAAGTGTTGTGGAGAGGATTTTCTCATATATCAATGATTTTTTGTGGCGGATTTTGTTTTTTATCGGTTGGTAAAATAGCATGTCGATTGAAAGATAAAGTATCAATGATTGGACAAATGGTATTAGGTGCTATCTCTATTACTGGAATTGAGTTGTTGACTGGAGTAGTTGTAAATTTATGGTTACATTTAAATGTATGGGATTATTCAGACGTTCCAGGAAACTTTTTAGGGCAGATTTGTCTAAAATACAGTGTTTTTTGGTTCTTTTTATCTGCACCATGTATTAAAGTCTATAATTGGATTGAAGAAAATGTATTTTCTGTGTAAAAATGTCTTTTAAAATCTGAAATTTATGGTATACTGTCAAAGTGTCTGTTTTATCAGGCACTTTATTATTTAGAACAGAATACAAATAAAATTTTTGGGAGAGAGATATGATAACAGCAAGAATTCAATCGATTCGGCAAGATCATGCCTTTTTGAAAAAGACGATCTTGTTGGCAGGTCCAGTTGCTATCCAAGGCTTTTTAAATAATATTTTAAATATGATCGATAGTTTAATGATTGGATCATTAGGAGAAACACCAATAGCGGCAGTAGGACTTGCGAATAAAGTATTTTTTGTTTTTTCTTTATTATGTTTTGGAATTTGTAGTGGTTCTGGAGTGTTAAGTTCTCAATATTGGGGAACAAAGGACATAAAAAGTATAAAAAAGGTATTAGGAATTTCGTTAATTTTTGGTGTGATAGGTTCTTTCATTATTGCAATACCATCGATTCTAGCACCGAAGATGGTTATGCGCATTTTTACACCAAATCAAGAGACCATTATGATAGGAGCTTCTTATCTTGGGATTGTTGCATTTTCCTATCCAATCAATGCGATTAGCCAATGTTATATTACAATTTTAAGAAGTATGAATCAGGTGAAGGTTCCAGTTATCATTAGCTTTTTATCTTTATTTGTGAATGCAGGTATTAACTATGTCTTGATTTTTGGAAAGTTTGGTATGCCACAATTAGGCGCACCAGGAGCCGCAATTGGAACTTTAGTTGCAAGAATTTTTGAATGTCTTGCGATTTTAGCAGTTTTACATATTCAAAGGCATTCGTTAGTTGGAAAAATAACAGAGCTATTTCGTTTTGAAAGCCGTTTTGTTATGCGTTTTATAAGGACAGCATTACCAGTTATTGCAAATGAATTTATGTGGGGATTAGGTGTGACTATGTATTCTCTTGTCTATGGAAGAATGGGAGATAATGCAGTTGCTGCTATTACAATTACACAGACATTTGAACAGCTGTTTAGTGTGGTATTTCAAAGTATTTCTGCATCCACTGCGGTGATTCTTGGAAATGAGTTAGGGGCAGGAAGACTTTATAAGGCAGAAGAATATGCAAAGAATTTTATGTTTATGCAAGTGGTGCTTACTATTTTTGTTGGTAGTATTCTTTACTTTATGAGATGGCCAATTATTAGCCTCTATAACGTAACACCAGAAGTTGGAAGATATGTAGCACTTTGCTTTATTTCTTTTATTTGTTATATGCCATCTAAGATGTTTAATTATGTTAATATTGTTGGTGTTTTAAGAAGTGGAGGGGATACCATTTCCTGTCTGATACTTGACACGACAGGAGTTTGGTGCATTGGGATTCCAATGGCTGTTTTAGGAGGGCTTATTTTAAAAGCTCCCATTTACATCGTTTATGCGATGGTTTTATCAGAAGAGATTTATAAAACAATTTTTGGATTTCTTCGTTACAAAAAGAAAAAATGGCTTTGCAATTTAGTAATGCAAGAAGAGTAGCCATAGAAAGGATAAGCGTATGAATCGTAATTATCAAAAGGAATTAGATCGTCTTTTAGATACAATGGAAAAAGAAAATAAAGTTCCCACTTTGTTACTTCATAGTTGTTGTGCTCCGTGCAGTAGTTATATTTTAGAATATTTGTCTCAATATTTTGCGATTACTGTTTTTTATTATAATCCAAATATATTTCCAGAGTTAGAATATCATCATAGGGTACAAGAGCAACAGGAATTTATTGCGAAAATTCCACAAAAATACCCGATCCAATTTGTAGAAGGGGTTTATGACACAAAACGATTTTATGACACAGTAAGAGGACATGAAGCGGATCCAGAAGGTGGAGAACGTTGTTATCATTGTTATGAACTGCGATTAAGAGAGGCTATGGAAGTGGCAGAGGAAGGTGGATTTGATTATTACACGACCTCTCTTTCCATTAGTCCTTACAAAAATGCAAAATGGTTAAATGAAATTGGAGAACGCTTATCTGAGGGAAAAAAAGTAAAATATTTGCCATCGGATTTTAAAAAGAAAAATGGCTATAAGCGTTCCGTAGAATTATCATCGGAATATGGTATGTATCGTCAAGATTATTGTGGTTGCGTCTATTCTATGGCAGAGAGAGATGCACAAAAAAGAAAAGCAGAGTTTCAAAAGACGATGGAACAAAAAGAATAGAAGTTGAAAAGAAAAACTTTCGTAAAAACAAGGAACGTCTTGTTTGAGGGGAGTTTTTCTTTTTTTATTTATACAAAGACAACGGGACATGCCGAAGCATTTATATTATAGAAAAAATAATCAAGTTATTTAAAACAAGAAATAGTGATTGTCATTAGGGCATTGCTATCTTTTACCATAAAGATAACACAGATCGATGCAGAAAAACGGATTTGACGCATAAAATTTGTGTAAAATTCTGAAAATAGATTGATTAATCTAATGAAAAAAAGGATTTGTCATTTTTTTTTAAGGAAACTACTTGTGCCAAAAAAAAATTTGTGTTAGAATTTTTACAATTTGAAAGAAAGATAACGCCGTGGGAATAAATATGGAAAAAGTCCATATTCTATTTTCTAGGGTAAGTGTCTTTTTTTTTTGCGGAAAAGTATGAGCCGAACTTGGTAATGCTTTTTCATGTGAGAAATTTTAAAGGGATTTCGACACTGAAACAATAGAACAAATAAATAAGATTTATTATATTCAATAGCAATGATGGAGGTATCAAAATAATGCCAAAGAATAAGGACATTAAAAAAGTTTTAGTAATTGGTTCAGGACCTATTATTATCGGACAGGCGGCAGAATTCGATTATGCAGGAACACAGGCTTGCCGTGCCTTAAAAGAAGAAGGAGTAGAGGTAGTGCTTGTAAACTCCAACCCTGCAACTATTATGACAGATAAAAATATTGCCGATAAAGTATATATTGAACCTCTTGACATTGAAGTTGTAAAGAAGATCATGCTGAAAGAAAAACCAGACAGCATTCTTCCTACACTAGGTGGACAGGCAGCGCTTAATATTGCCATGGAATTAGAAGAGACAGGATTTTTAAAAGAAAATAATATCCGTCTCATTGGTACAACATCTATGACAATTAAAAAAGCCGAAGATCGTCAGGAATTTAAAACAACAATGGAAAAAATTGGGGAGCCAATCGCAGCTTCTACTGTTGTAACAAACATCGAAGATGGTCTTGCCTTTGTAGAAAAGATCGGATATCCAATTGTACTTCGTCCAGCTTACACAATGGGTGGAAGCGGTGGTGGTATCGCTGCCAATGAAGAAGAATTTGTAGAAATTTTAGAGAACGGACTTCGTCTAAGCCGCGTTGGACAAGTATTAGTAGAGCGTTGTATTGCTGGTTGGAAAGAAATCGAATACGAAGTAATGCGTGACGCCAATGGAACTTGTATTACAATCTGTAATATGGAAAATATTGACCCAGTTGGTGTTCATACAGGAGATAGTATTGTTGTAGCTCCAACACAGACATTAAGCGATAAAGAACATCAGATGCTCCGTACTTCTGCGTTAAAAATCATCGATGAATTAAACATCACAGGTGGATGTAACGTACAGTATGCTTTAAATCCACATTCTTTTGAATACTGTGTTATCGAAGTAAATCCTCGTGTTAGCCGTTCTTCTGCACTTGCTTCAAAAGCAACGGGTTATCCAATTGCAAAAGTAACAGCGAAAATTGCTCTTGGATATCACTTAGATGAAATTTTAAATGCGGTTACAGGAAAGACATATGCAAGTTTTGAACCAGCGCTTGATTATTGTGTTGTAAAATTCCCAAGACTTCCATTTGATAAGTTTATCTCTGCTAAGAGAACACTTACAACACAGATGAAGGCAACTGGAGAAGTTATGAGTATTTGTACAAACTTCGAAAGTGCATTGATGAAATCTCTTCGTTCTTTAGAACAACATGTGGATAGCTTAATCCATGGAGATTATTCAAACGATAGCGATGAAGATATTATCGAAAAACTTCACCGTGTAGATGATAGACGTATCTTTGTAGTAGCAGAAGCATTAAGAAGAGGAATTTCTATCGAAAGAATCAATGAAATTACAAAGATCGACCCTTGGTTCTTAGATAAAATTCTTATCTTAGTAGAAGCTGAAAATGAAATGAAAGAAAAAGGACTTACAAGAGAAGTTCTTGAAAAAGCAAAACGTTTAGAATTCCCAGATAACGTCATTGCAAACTTAGTTGGAAAAACAGAAGAAGAAGTAAAAGCAATGCGTTATGAATATGGTATTATTCCAGCGTATAAAGTAGTAGATACTTGTGCAGCAGAGTTTGAGGCACAGACACCATATTACTATTCTTGCTATGGAAGCGAAAATGAAGTGGCAGAAACAAAAGACAAAAAGAAAATTTTAGTTCTTGGATCTGGACCAATTCGTATCGGACAGGGAATTGAATTCGATTTCTGCTCCGTACACAGTGTGTGGGCGTTTAAAGCACAAGGATATGAAACAATTATCGTAAATAACAACCCAGAAACTGTATCCACAGACTTTGATATTGCGGATAAGCTTTATTTTGAACCATTGACAGCAGAAGATGTAGAAGCCATTGTAAACTTAGAAAAACCAGATGGTGCTGTTGTTCAGTTCGGTGGACAAACTGCCATTAAATTAACAGAAGCACTTCTTAAAATGGGCGTAAATATTTTAGGAACAAGTGCAGAAAATGTAGATGCAGCAGAAGATAGAGAATTATTTGATGCTATCTTAGAAGAATGTTGTATTCCAAGACCAAAGGGAACAACAGTCTTTACTTGTGAAGAAGCATTAAAAGCAGCTCATGAACTTGGCTATCCAGTGCTTGTAAGACCTTCTTACGTTCTTGGTGGACAGGGAATGCAGATTGCGATTTCTGATGAAGATATCATTGAATTTATGGGAATCATTAATCGTACGGTACAAGAACATCCAATTCTTGTTGACAAATATTTAATGGGAAAAGAAGTGGAAGTCGATGCGGTATGTGATGGAGAAGATATCGTAATTCCAGGTATTATGGAACACGTAGAAAGAGCAGGTATTCACTCAGGTGATAGTATTTCTGTTTATCCAGCACAGAGCATTTCTCCAAAGATTAAACGTGTTATCGAAGATTATACAAGAAAACTTGCACGTTCCTTACATGTCATTGGACTTATTAATATTCAGTTTATTGTACATGAAGATGAAGTGTATGTAATCGAAGTAAATCCACGTTCTTCTCGTACCGTACCTTATATCAGTAAGGTAACAGGAATTCCAATCGTTGATTTAGCGGCTCGTGTTATGACAGGAAGCAAAATCAAAGACTTAGGATATACACCAGGACTTCAAAAAGAGTCAGAATACTTTGCAATTAAAATGCCAGTGTTCTCCTTTGAAAAACTTCGTGGTGCCGAAATCACATTAGGACCAGAAATGAAATCAACAGGAGAGTGTTTAGGTATCTCAAAAGACTATAACGAAGCATTATATAAAGCCTTCTTAGGAGCAGGTGTTCGTCTTCCAAAACATAAGAAGATGGTAATTACAGTAAAAGATTCCGATAAATTGGAAGCGGTTGAGATTGGAAGACGTTTTGAAGCATTAGGATATACCATTTACTCTACAAAGAATACAGCAAGAGTATTAAATGAAAATGGCGTTCATGCAAAAACAGTAAATAAAATTGAAGAACCAGCTCCAACACTTCTTGACTTAATTTTAGGACATGAAATTGACCTTGTTATTGATACTCCATCTCAAGGAATTGATAGAAGTAAAGATGGTTTCTTAATTCGTCGCCATGCCATTGAAACAGGTGTTACTTGTTTAACATCTCTTGATACAGCAAATGCACTTTTAACAAGTCTTGAGACATCAAACTTAGCGGAACTTTCCATCGTAGATATTGCAGAAATTGATTCTGTGGAAGAACAATAAGGAACAGGAAAACAAAAGAGCATTAGATAGGATAGAAAGGAACTTTATATGAACGCATATTTAATTTTAGAAGACGGAACAGTATTAAAAGGAAAGAGCTTTGGAGCAGTAAAAGAAGTGATTAGCGAGATCGTATTCAATACTTCTATGACTGGGTATTTAGAAGTGTTAACAGACCCTTCTTATGCTGGACAAGCGGTTACTATGACATATCCATTAATTGGAAATTATGGTGTTTGCAAAGAGGATATGGAATCAAAAAGACCATGGTGTGATGCTATGATCGTTCGCGAAGTATCAAGAAGAGCCAGCAACTTTAGAAATGATGAATCTTTAATTTCTTTTATGGAGCAAAATGAAATTCCTGGTATTGAAGGAATTGATACTCGTGCTCTTACAAGAATTTTAAGAGAAAAAGGTACAATGAACGGAATGATTACAACAAATGAGAACTTCAATTTAGATGAAGTTCTCCCAAAAATCCGCGAATATTGTGTTACAGGTGTTGTAAAAGCAACTTCTTGTACAGAAGCTTATAAGCCAGAATTAAATGATAAAACATGGAATGGGATTCATCCACTTCCATATCGTGCAGAAAGACCATACAAAGTTGCTTTAATGGACTTTGGTGCAAAAGATAACATCGCTCAGTCTTTATTAAAAATGGGCTGTGATGTTACCGTTTATCCACAAGATACAAAAGCAGAGACTATTTTAAAAGAAAATCCAGATGGAATTATGTTATCCAATGGGCCTGGAGATCCAAAGGAATGTGTAGAGATTATTGAAGAATTAAAGAAATTATATGCATCCGATGTTACAATTTTTGCTATTTGTTTAGGACATCAGCTTATGGCATTAGCAACAGGTGCTGATACAGAAAAAATGCGTTATGGACATCGTGGAGCAAACCATCCAGTAAAAGATACAAAAACTGGAAAGGTATATATTTCCACACAAAACCATGGATATGTTGTAAAAGAAGATTCTCTTGATAAAAACGTAGCAGTGCCAGCTTTTTATAATGTAAATGATAAAACAATTGAGGGACTTCGTTATGTTGGAAAGAATATTTTAACCGTACAGTTCCACCCAGAAGCTTGCGCAGGTCCAAAAGATTCTGAATTCTTATTTGGCCAATTTATCGATATGATGAAAATGGCACAAAAATAAATAATTAAAATATTAAGTAAGGCAAGGAGGCCAATCATGACAGCACAGTCATGGTTGGCTTTTTGTCGTTTTTAGCTTCCTTTTTTGTTTCCAATAATTCTAGAATAAGGAGAAGAAAAAAGGAAATAGTAAGAAAATAATGTATGATTGACAAGAAATAAGAAACTTGTTAAGATTTGCATAAATATGTCAGAAATAGACATGGCTACAAAAGAGTTCAGGAGGATATTTAGAATGAAGTTTACGAAGATGCAGGGATTAGGAAATGATTACGTCTATGTAAATTGTTTGGAAGAAGTGGTAAAAAATCCAAAAGAAGTCGCAAGGAAAGTAAGCGATCGTCATTTTGGAATCGGAAGCGATGGACTTATTTTAATTAAGCCTTCGGATAAAGCCGATTTTTTTATGGAAATGTATAATGCGGACGGTTCTCAATCTGAAATGTGTGGTAATGGAATTCGTTGTGTTGGAAAATATGTCTATGATTTTGGTTTAACAAAGAAAACCGAAGTTGCAATTGATACGTTGGCAGGGATTAAGTATTTAACACTTCATGTAGAAAATGGAAAAGTGGCCACGGTAACGGTAGATATGGGAATGCCGATTTTAAAGGCAAAAGAAATTCCTGTTCAGTGTGAAGAAGAACAATTTATTAATCAAAAAGTAAAGGCTTTAGGGAAAACATATTGTATGACCGCCGTTTCTATGGGAAATCCTCATGGCGTTATTTTTGTAGAGGATGTGAAAAATTTTCCTGTCCATGAGGTTGGAAAGGTATTAGAAGTCCATGAAATTTTTCCAAAGAGAGCCAATATTGAATTTTTAGAAATTCTTGATAAAAAGACTGCGAATATGCGAGTATGGGAGCGTGGTTCAGGGGAGACATTAGCTTGTGGAACAGGGACTTGTGCTAGTGTTGTAGCAGGAGTTTTAAATGGAAAGTTAGAGAAAGAAGTGCTTGTTCATTTATTAGGTGGCGATCTATTTATTGAATGGAAGGAAGATAATCATGTCTATATGACAGGGGCTGCCACAACAGTATTTACAGGAGAAATAGAGATTTAAGAGGATTAAAAAAGAGGGCTTATTTTTAAAAGAAAAGGAGAAAGAATATGTATCAAATCAATGACAATTATTTGAAATTACCAGGAAGTTATTTATTTTCCAACATTGCAAAAAAAGTGAATGCATTCCAAGAGATGAACAAAGAGAAGGAAATTATTCGTCTTGGTATTGGAGATGTAACACAGCCCCTTGTGCCAGCTATTATTGAAGCGCTTCATAAGGCGGTGGATGAAATGGGAAATGCACAAACCTTTCATGGATATGCACCAGATCTTGGGTATGAATTTTTAAGAAATGCCATAGCAAAAAATGACTATGAAAAAAGAGGGGCTGAAATTTTTGCAGATGAGATTTTTATCAGTGATGGTGCAAAAAGTGATTCTGCAAATATTCAAGAGATTTTTGGACCGGATAATAAAATAGCCGTTTGTGATCCTGTATATCCAGTGTATGTGGATAGCAATGTTATGGCAGGGCGTACAGGAGTTTATGATCCAAAAACAGAAATGTGGAGTGACGTTATTTATATGCCATGTGTAGCAGAAAATAATTTTGTTCCAGAGCTTCCAAAACAAACACCAGACTTGATCTATTTATGTTATCCAAATAACCCAACCGGTACAACGATTACAAAGGAGCAATTACAAGTATGGGTTGATTATGCAAATAAAGTAGGTGCAATTATTATTTATGATGCCGCTTACGAAGCTTATATTTCAGAAGAAGATGTTCCACATACAATCTATGAATGTGAAGGAGCGAGAACTTGTGCGATTGAACTTCGTTCTTTTTCAAAAAATGCTGGTTTCACTGGTGTGCGACTCGGTGCAACTGTCGTTCCAAAAGAGATTAAGTGCAATGGAGTTACGTTACATTCTTTTTGGGCAAGACGTCATGGAACAAAATACAACGGAGCCCCTTATATTGTACAAAAGGCAGGAGAGGCTGTTTATACAGAAGCAGGACAAGCCCAGTTAAAAGAACAGATTGCTTACTATATGAAAAATGCTCATACCATTAAACAAGGATTAATAGATGCAGGATATGGTGTTGTAGGTGGGGTAAATGCACCGTATATTTGGTTAAAGACGCCAGACAATATGACTTCTTGGGATTTCTTTGATTATTTATTAGAAAAAGCAAATGTAGTTGGTACTCCAGGCTCAGGATTTGGACCAAGTGGAGAAGGGTATTTTAGACTGACAGCATTTGGAAGTTATGAAAATACGTTAAAGGCCATTGAAAGAATTAAAAATTTATAAAAAGCAAGAAAAAGGAGTTCAAAAGTTTTTTTGAACTCCTTTTTCTTTGTTTATAGTGTGTCGCCTATGGTTTCTCATAAATGTGCGAAAAATTTGTGAAAAAATTAGAGTTCTATAGAAAAAAATGGAAAATTCTTATATAATAATTTTATGGAATACTCTTTAAGAGAAAAAAGAAAAGAGAAACCAATAGGAGAAAGGAGAAATTCTTTGAGAAAAAACATACAAAAACAAAATAAAAGAAAACGATGGTATCAAAGTGGAATGGCGGTGATGTTGTCTTTTGTACTGTGTGCAGGAAGTATTGTTCCTGTAAAGGCTGAGGATACCGTTGCAGAAGACGTAGAGATTGAGCAAACCGAATATTTAACAGTTCCTGTAAAGAAGGAATATGTATATCATACATTTCAGTTAACACAAGATCCTTATTCTCGATATCAATGGGGACTTCAAAATCTAGGAAATTTAAGCTATTTTGATATTTTATCAAATGGACTAATAGGAAAAAAAATACATACAAAAGCAGGAATCGATATTGATTTAGAAGAAGGACTTTCTTATTTTCAAGAAAAGGGAGAGGATCGAGAGATTATCGTAGCTGTGATTGATACAGGAATTGACACAGAGCATGAGGATCTACAAGGTCATTTTTGGGTGAATGCTTTAGAGAACCAAGATGGAAAAGATTCCGATAGCAATGGGTTAAAAGACGATCTCTATGGTTGGAATTTTTATGATAATAGTTCGGAACTTTGTGATTATGATTCCTATAATCAGGAATATGATGAGTTTGAAGACGATCATGGAACCCATTGTGCTGGGACAATTGTGGCCACTGCGAATAATCATAAAGGGATAGCTGGGATTGCAGCAGGAGCGAATATTAAAATTCTTCCAATTAAAGCCCTTGGAGGAGAAGAAGGTGAGGATACAGGAGAAGGATATACATCATCGATTGTACAAGCTATTGAGTATGCAGAAAGAATGGGAGCTCAGATCTGTAACCTTAGCTTTGGTGGAGACGGAGAAGATCCCGTTCTTAAAAAAGTGATGAAGGAGTCCGATATGCTCTTTATTTGTGCATCTGGAAACGATGGACGAGATATCGATAAAAAGCCGGTGTATCCAGCTGCGTATCAATTGCCCAATGTTATTAGCGTTGCGAATATAAATGGAGATGGAACATTAGCAGCCAGTTCCAATTATGGTGTGCAAAATGTAGATCTAGCAGCACCTGGATCTGAGATAGTAAGTACATTAGTAGGAAGTAACTATGGAACGATGACAGGGACTTCTATGGCTGCTCCGATGGTAACAGGTGCTTGTGCATTGCTTTATAGTTTTCATAATTCTATGAATGCAGAAGATGCAAAATCCCTTGTTTTACAATCAGTAGAAAAATTAGATACTTTGACAGGGAAAGTAAAAACAGGTGGTATGTTAAATGTGAATCATCTTTTACGCGCTTCTTATAAAGGCACGATAGAAGAAGGAAAACCTGTGATTTCTTTAAAAGAAAAGGCTGGAAAGACAGTAAAAAAAGCAAAAGTCACAATTTCTGTAGAAAGTAAAAGAGATTTAGAAGAAGTTCGAGTTGTAAAAGGAAATTATCTAGTAGAAGATTTCCAAAAGGGTTCTTTAGGAACCAAGTTAAAAAATGAAAAATCTCAGACAAAATGGCTGGTAAGAGGAGCAACTTACACTGTCTATGTGAGGGATAGAGCTGGAATGGAGCAGGTGAGTCAAATAAAGGTTAGTAAGGCAACAGCAAATCAAATAAAGGCAACAGAATATCCATCTAAAATTGCTCTTTTACAGTAAAACGGATCCATGGTTGCACCAAAGAAATAGCTTTGGTATAATAATAAAATAGACATTTAATTTATAACATAAGGAGAATCATAATAATGAAATATTTTGGGACTGATGGTTTTAGAGGAGAGGCAAATATCGATTTAACGGTAGAGCATGCATATAAAATCGGTCGTTATCTTGGTTGGTATTATGGCAAGAGAGTTAATAAAAAGGCTAGGATTGTAATTGGAAAAGATACAAGAAGAAGTAGCTACATGTTTGAATATTCTTTAGTTGCTGGTCTAACAGCCAGTGGTGCAGATGTGTCTTTACTTCATGTAACAACCACACCTAGTGTTTCTTTTGTCGTTCGTACAGAAGAATTTGACTGTGGAATTATGATTTCTGCAAGCCATAACCCATATTACGATAATGGAATTAAAATTATTAATGGCAATGGTTATAAAATGGAAGCCGAAGTGGAAGAGCAAATCGAACGTTACATTGATGGAGAAGTAGAGGAAATTCCACTTGCCAAAAGAGAAGAGATTGGAAGAACCATCGATCACTCTGCAGGAAGAAATCATTATATTGGATATTTGATTTCAACAGCGACTCGTTCCTTTAAAGATTTTAAAGTTGGGCTTGACTGTTCTAATGGTTCTGCAAGCGCAATTGCAAAGAGCGTATTTGATGCATTAGGTGCAAAGACATATGTGATTAATAACGATCCAGATGGATTTAATATTAACACCAATTGTGGTTCCACTCATATTGAAGTTTTACAACAATTTGTAAAAGAAAAAGGATTAGACGTCGGATTTGCCTATGATGGGGATGCGGATCGTTGTATCGCTGTTGACAATGCTGGAAATATTGTGGATGGAGATTTAATTCTTTATGTATGTGGAAAGTACTTAAAAGAAAAAGGTGCGTTAGTGAATGACACGGTTGTCACAACAGTTATGAGTAATATGGGGCTTTATAAAGCCTTTGATAAAGCAGGAATTCGTTATGAAAAAACAGCAGTTGGTGATAAGTACGTATTCCAAAACATGATGGAAAATGGACATTGTCTCGGAGGAGAGCAGTCAGGTCATATTATTTTTAGTAAGTATGGCACAACAGGAGATGGTATTATGACATCCATCCGTATTATGGAAGCCATCACAGAGAAGAAACAAGATCTTGCTACACTAGCAAGTGAAGTTCGTATTTTCCCACAGCTTTTACAAAATGTACGCGTGAAAAATAAAGCCCAAACAAGAGCAGATGAAGCGGTTGTGGCTATAATTGAACAAGTAGAACAAGAACTTGGAGATAATGGTAGAGTTCTTGTGCGTGAAAGCGGAACAGAACCTGTAATTCGTGTTATGGTAGAAGCCGATACCGACGAGCTTTGTAAAGTTTGTGTGGAAAAAATTGTTCAGGTTATGAAAGAACGTGGACTTACGATTGCATAAGAAACGAAAGTAAGTATCATATTCTTTGGGAGTTTAGGATAGTTTTAGAGATTTCCTACAAGATAAATAATGGGAAACGGCAGGTGGGGAGACTACCTGCCGTTTCCCATAGGATAATGTTTATCCTATTTGGATACAAAAGCCTAGAAAGTGAGGTGCCTAAAATGAAAGAAAAAATGATGATTACGATTTCTAGAGAATTTGGGAGCGGTGGACATGAGATTGGAGAGAAGTTGTCAAAGCGACTACAAATTCCTTATTATGATCAACAAATTCGGGAAGAAGCTAAGAAAAATCTCAACATGTCAGAGTATGATCTAGCACAAAATGAGGAATCTGGAAGAAAAAGTCTTTTATATACCATAGCAAATGGGATGTCACTTTCGATGGGAGATCAATATAGAGAAGATCCTGTTCAGAAGTTATTTGAAGAGGAGAGGCGAATTATAAGAGAGCATGCTAAGGAAGGTTCTTGTATTGTGATTGGACGATGTGCAGATATTATTTTAAAGGACTATCCAAACTGTATTAATTTTTTTATCCAAGCGAAGATGGTAAAGAGAATTGAACGAATTATGGAACGATATCAGCTGTTACCCGCACAAGCGAGAGAAATGATTGTAAAAACGGATAAGAAAAGAGCTGCTTTTTATCACCAGTTTGGGAAAGGTGTTTGGGGAGATAGAATGGCTTATCATCTAGTGGTGGACAGTGGAGAGATGGGGATTACTGCCACAGTCGATTTACTAGAATATTATGTAAAAAAATGGAATGAGTCATGTATGATATACTGAGCGTAGTTCATAATATAAATGAGGAAGGAAATAAAATGAAACAACAATTAAAGTATTTAAAAACATTATCCGATCAATATCCATCCATTGCAGAAGCGTCAACGGAGATTATTAATTTATCATCAATCTTAAATTTGCCAAAGGGAACCGAGCATTTTGTATCGGATATTCATGGGGAGTATGGACAGTTTATGCATATTTTGCACAATGGTTCAGGAGCTATTCGAAGAAAGATCAATGATGTGTATGGACGTTCTTTAAGAGTGGAGGATAAAAAGCAGTTAGCCACTCTTATTTATTATCCAGAGCAGAAGTTAAAGCTTGTAAAAGAAGAAGAGAAAAATATGGAAGACTGGTATAAAGTGACCTTGAATCGGCTCATCCATATTGCGGCAAAAAGCTCTTCAAAATATACGCGATCTAAAGTGAGAAAGGCATTGCCAAAAGATTATGCTTATGTTTTAGAAGAGCTTATTTATGAAAAAGAAGGCGTTTATGATAAGGAAGAATACTACAATGAAATTTTAGCTACTATTATTCGAATTGGAAGAGCCGATCATTTTATTGTGGCTCTTGGAAATTTGATTCAACGTCTTGTCATCGATCATTTACATATTGTTGGGGATATTTTTGATCGGGGGCCAGGGCCACATTTGATTATGGATATGCTTATGAAATATCATTCGGTAGATATTCAATGGGGAAATCATGATGTCCTTTGGATGGGAGCAGCATCGGGACATTTAGCTTGTATCGCAAATGTTTTAAGGTTATCGGCTCGCTATGGTAATTTAGATACATTAGAAGAAGGATACGGAATTAATTTAATACCACTAGCTTCTTTTGCATTAAAAGCCTATGAAGGAGATGACTGTGAGATTTTTGATATTCGGTATGACGAAGAAACTTATAATGAGCATGACTTAGAAATTGACCGAAAAATGCATAAAGCCATTGCGATTATTCAGTTTAAATTAGAGGGACAATTAATAAAAAGGCGTCCAGAATTTAATATGGATTCTCGATTACTGCTTGACAAGATCAATTATGAAAATGGAACGGTTATTATTAATGGAAAAGAATATGCTATTAATGATACGAATTTCCCGACGATTAATCCAGAAGATCCGTATGCCTTGAGTGAAGATGAACGGGAAGTTATGGAACGAATTCAGCAGGCCTTTATCAATTGTGAAAAGTTGCAAGAGCACGTGCGATTTTTATTTACTCATGGAAGTTTATATTTAAAATTTAATTCCAATTTACTGTATCACGGATGCGTTCCATTAAATGAAGATGGAAGTTTTAGGAAGGTTCCAATCGGCAATAAAAGCTATTCAGGAAAAGCACTTTATGATATATTAGAGCAGTATGCACGAATAGGGTATTACAATCAAGAGGATAAAGAAAAGAGACTCTTTGGACAGGATATGATGTGGTATATTTGGTCGAATGAAGATTCACCTGTTTATGGAAAGGAGAAAATGGCAACCTTTGAGCGATATTTTGTTGATGATAAGGCCATTCAAGAGGAGAGAAAAGATTACTATTATCAATTAATTGAGCGGGAAGATGTGGTGGAACGAATTCTTGAAGATTTTGATATGGATCCAAAAAATTCTCATATTATTAACGGTCATATGCCAGTGGAGTTGAAAAAAGGAGAGACTCCAGTAAAATGCAATGGAAGAGCTTTGATTATTGATGGAGGTTTTTCTAAAGCATATCGTGGAAAGACAGGAATCGCAGGATATACGTTAATTTATAATTCTTGGGGACTTCGTCTTGTTTCTCATGAGCCATATCATTCTATGGAAGAAGTTGTGGCAAAAGAAAGTGATATTCATTCGGAATTTATTGTAGTAGAGCAAGTATCAAGAAGAAAAAAAGTGGCAGATACCGATGGAGGAAAAATATTAAAGGAAAAAATCAACGACCTAGAACTTCTTTTAGAGGCATATCGAGACGGTACGATTAGAGAAAGGTAAGAGGAAAAGTGAAAAAGAAAAACTATCTAATGCTCCTTTGTATGCTATCCATTTTTTTGTTAAGTGGATGTAAAGGAAGTACAAAAGATGTGACGACAGAACAGACAACAGAAGCTACGACAGAAGTGGCAACGGAAACGACGACAGAAGCGACAACAGAGGAGGCCACGACAGAAATGGATCCTGCGAATCTAGATGCAGGAGTTATGGATGAAATGATTCAAAACGCATTGGATCATATGAGTTTAGAAGAAAAGATAGGGCAGATGTTTATTGCCAATATCGAACTTTTAGATCCGGCAGAACCAAAAAGTTATGATTATCAAAAGATTACAAAACGTATGAAAGAAACACTTAAGAACTACCCTGTGGGAGGTGTTATCTTTTTTTCGAGAAATATAAAGACACCAAAACAGACAAAAACTTTTATTAAACGGTTGCAAAAAGTGAGTAAGTATCCTCTTTTTATTTCCGTAGATGAGGAAGGTGGAGAGGTTGCTCGTATCGCCAATAATCCGAAAATGAATACAACGAAATTTCCAT
The DNA here is from genome assembly GCA_905214925.1 of uncultured bacterium. Taxonomy (GTDB): domain Bacteria; phylum Bacillota; class Clostridia; order Lachnospirales; family Lachnospiraceae; genus Scybalomonas. The sequence goes on from CAJMOB010000009.1 coordinate 22,684, forward strand.
CTATGGCGGAAATCGGCGCTACAGAAGATGAAGAAAAAGCCTTTGAAGTTGGGGATACCATTGGAAACGAAATTCATGCACTTGGATTTAATTTAGATTTTGCTCCTGTTGCAGATTTAGAGACGAATCCAGATAATCCAGAAATTGGAAATCGTGCTTTTAGTTCCGATCCAGAGATCGCAGGGAAGATGGTAGCACAAGTGGTAAAGGGATTACAAGGACAAAATGTTAGTGCTACATTAAAGCATTTCCCAGGGCATGGGAGTGCGACAGAAGACACTCATAAAGGGTATGCTGACATTACCCAGTCTATTAAACGCCTTAGAAAAGTGGAGTTTGTTCCATTTCAAGCGGGGATTGAGGCAGGAGTGGATTTGATTATGGTATCTCATTTAGCGGTTACAAGTGTAACAGATAGTAAGACACCAGCTTCTATGTCGCCTCTTATAATCAATGAAATATTAAGAAATGAGTTAGGGTATCAAAATATCGTGATTACCGATGCGTTGAATATGAAGGCGATTACCGATTATTATACGCCTGGGAAAGCTGCTGTTACAGCGATTGAAGCAGGTGCTGATATTCTATTGATGCCAGAAAACTTAGAAGATGCTTTTGATGCCATTTATCAAGCAGTTTTAGATGGAGATTTAGATGAAAAGAGAATTGATGAATCGGTAACAAGAATTTTAAAGACGAAAATAAAACGAGGTGTTATTTCTTTAGAGGATCCACTTCTTCAGCCTGTAGAAGAGACTGAAGAGGCAACAACGGAAGTTGAGATGATAACAGAAGAAAAGGTTGATCAAAAAACGAAGAAACAAGAGACGAAGAATGAGAAAAAGACTTTGAAAGAAGAGAATACAACAAAAGGAAATTAAAACAATCTAATTAATAGAACAGTCGAACAAAGTTGTAGGAAATTCCCGTTTATTTTTATAAATTCTATATAAATAAACGGGAATTTTTGTATGATTTGAGGAAATTAAAACTGTGTATTGTCGAGTCATAGGAAAAAGTGGTAGAATGAAACTGAAAAATTTAAGAAGGAATAGGTGGGAACTATGTCAAAAGTTGAGTTACTTTACGAAGGAAAAGCAAAGAAAGTTTTTACAACAGAGGATCCAGATGTTTTAATCGTATCTTACAAAGATGATGCCACTGCTTTTAATGGAGAAAAAAAGGGAACGATTGTTGGCAAAGGCGTCGTAAATAATCGTATGACAAATCATATTTTTAAGATACTAGAAGAAAAGGGGATTCCAACCCATTATGTAAAGGAATTAAATGACAGAGAGACTGAGGTGAAAAAAGTTGAGATTGTACCTCTTGAAGTCATTGTTCGTAATGTGGCAGCAGGGAGCTTTTCTAAAAAACTTGGAATTGAAGAAGGGTTTGAATTAAAAGTTCCAACGTTAGAATTTAGCTATAAAAATGACGAACTAGGAGATCCATTTATCAATGACTACTACGCGATGGCACTTGGAATTGCTACAAAAGAAGAGATTGCTACGATTACAGAGCTTGTGTTTAAAATCAATGAGGAGTTAAAGAAGTTCTTTGAAGAAAAAGGAATTCGTTTAATTGATTTTAAAGTAGAGTTTGGACGCTATAAAGGTAGCATTATTCTTGCAGATGAAATTTCACCAGATACTTGTCGTCTTTGGGATTTAAAGACAAAGGAAAAACTAGATAAAGACCGCTTTCGAAGAGACCTTGGAAATGTAGAAGAAGCATATGAAGAAGTATTCAAAAGACTTGGCATTTAGCAAATAGAAAGAAGAATCGATAGTATTTATTTATGAAAAGGCAACGTGTGGGAAAATCTAGCGTTTGACGGAATAAAATCATAGTAGTTGTTGAAAAATGTATAGAAGATTGGTTCCCACCATAATCCGATAAAAATGCCAAAGGCGGGAGAACAGAAATCTTTGGAATAAGGAGAAAATAGAAGATGAATGACAAATATCAAAGCCCATTATCAGAGCGCTATGCTAGTAAAGAGATGCAGTATATTTTCTCTCCTGATATGAAGTTTAAAACTTGGAGAAAATTATGGATTGCATTAGCAGAAGTAGAACATGAATTAGGACTAAATATTACAAAAGAGCAGATCGAAGAGTTAAAGGCACATCAAGATGATATTAATTATGATGTGGCAAAAGCAAGAGAAAAAGAAGTGCGCCATGATGTTATGTCTCATGTCTATGCGTATGGACAACAATGTCCAAATGCAAAAGGAATTATCCATTTAGGAGCAACTTCTTGTTATGTAGGAGATAACACAGATGTTATCGTTATGACAGAAGCTATGAAACTTGTTCGTAAAAAGCTTTTAAATGTAATGAATGAGTTAGCAAAATTTGCTATGAAATATAAAGATCTGCCAACATTAGCCTTTACTCATTTTCAACCAGCACAGCCAACAACAGTTGGAAAAAGAGCTACGTTATGGATACAAGAGTTACAGCTAGATTTAGAAGATCTTGATTATATGATTAGTCAACAAAAACTTCTCGGTTCAAAAGGAACAACAGGAACACAGGCGAGTTTCTTAGAATTGTTTAACGGCGATCATGAAACGATTCGTAAAATTGATAAAATGATTGCAAAGAAAATGGGGTTTGAAGAGTGTTATGCTGTATCAGGACAGACCTATTCAAGAAAAGTAGATTCTCGCATTTTAAATGTATTAAGTGGAATCGCTCAAAGTGCTCATAAATTTTCAAATGATATTCGACTTCTTCAGCATTTAAAAGAAATTGAAGAACCATTTGAAAAACATCAGATTGGTTCTTCTGCGATGGCATATAAGAGAAATCCAATGAGAAGTGAAAGAATTGCTTCTTTAGCCAATTATGTGATGACAGATGCTTTAAATCCAGCAATTACAGCTTCTACACAGTGGTTTGAACGAACATTAGATGATTCTGCCAATAAGCGTATTTCCATTCCAGAGGCTTTTTTAGCAATTGATGGTATTTTAGATCTCTATTTAAATGTTGTGGATGGATTGGTTGTCTATGAAAAAGTAATTACAAAACATTTAATGGGAGAACTTCCATTTATGGCCACAGAAAATATTATGATGGATGCGGTAAAAGCAGGAGGAGATCGTCAAGAACTCCATGAAAAAATCCGTGTTCATTCTATGGCAGCAGGACGTGTTGTAAAAGAAGAAGGTGGAGAAAACGATTTATTGGAAAGAATTGCAAAGGATCCATCTTTTAATATGACATTAGAACAATTACAAAAAATTATGAAGCCAGAGAACTTCGTTGGACGAGCTCCACAGCAAACAGAAGAATATATTCGTGAAGTAATTCAACCAATTCTTGAGGAAAATAAAGAAGTTCTTGGATTAACAGCGGAAATTAACGTTTAAAAAAGTAGTAGCAAAGAAAAAGAAGAGGAAAGAGAGCATAGGGAAACACTATGCTCTTTTTCGTTTTTGTGCTAAAATTGATACAGCAAAGCTGTTAGGAAGGTGTGATGTGTGTGCAAGGAAATTTGGAGTCCTATAAAGTATTTTATTACGTTGCAAAATGTGGAGGAATCACAATGGCAAGCGAGAAGCTATGCATTTCTCAGCCTGCGGTGAGTCAAGCAGTAAAACAAATGGAACATAATTTAGGTGTGAAGTTGTTTGTGAGGACGCCAAAAGGAACAAAACTTACAGCAGAAGGAGAATTGCTGTATCGATATGTAAAAGAAGGATATGAATTAATAGAAACAGGAGAAGGAAAGTTACGAGAATGGATGAATTTAGAAGATGGGGAAATTCATATTGGCGCAAGTGATATGACATTGCGATATTATTTATTGCCTTATTTAGAGAGATTCCATGAAAAATATCCTAAAATAAAAGTATCGGTAACGAATGGACCCACTCCAGAGACTCTTTTGTATTTAAAAGAAGGAAAAATTGATTTTGGAGTGATTACAGCACCAATCCAGCAAACAGAAGAGTATGAGTTGCATAGGGTAAGAGAGATAGAGGATATTTTCGTAGCTGGAAATCAGTTTCTTGATTGGAAAGGAAAAAAGCTTTCCTATCAGCAATTGAAAGAACTCCCAGTGATTTGTCTAGAGCAAAATACGAGTACAAGAGCTTATGTGGATCAATGGTTAGCGAAAAGAAATGTAACGTTAACGCCAGAACTGGAATTGGCTACCAGCGATATGATTATCCAATTTGCAAAGAGAAATTTTGGGGTTGGTTGTGTTGTGAGAGACTTTGCTGAGGAAGCCTTAGAAAAGAAGGAAGTATTTGAGTTGCAGTTTGAAGAGCGAATGCCAAAACGGCCGATGTATTTGGTATCATACAAAAATCATTCTGTGTCAAAGGCAGCAGAAAGTATATTAAGCATTATAATAGGAGAAAATATGAGATGAAAAGAATTATTTTAATGGTAATTCGATGTTTACCATTTGTTCCATATTGGTTTTATAAGTTGGAGCGATTAGGAAGAAGCGATAAGTTTGATGAGGAAACCCGCTATGAGTTTGTCCACAAGATGACAACTCATATTAATCGAGTAGGAAGAGTCATTATTGAATCCGACGGTCAAGAAAATTTGCCGGAAGAAAATGGATATATTATGTTTCCCAATCATCAAGGATTATATGATGTATTAGCCTTTTTAGAATGCCATAAAAGACCGTTTTCTGTTGTGGCAAAACAAGAGGTAAAAAATGTAATCTTATTAAAGCAAGTATTTCGAGTATTGCGAGCACAGATGATCGATAGAGAGGATGTAAGACAAGGATTAAAGGTCATAAAAAAAATGACAGAAGAAGTGTTGCAAGGAAGAAATTATATTATTTTTGCAGAAGGAACCCGTTCCAAAAAAGGAAATGAAATCGGAGAGTTTAAAGCAGGAAGTTTTAAAAGTGCTATGAATGCAAAATGTCCGATTGTGCCAGTAGCACTATTAGACTCTTTCGTTCCATTTGATGAAAATAGTATTCGAAAGACAACGGTACAGGTACATTTTTTAGAGCCAATTTATTATGAAGAATATCAAGGAATGAAGTCAAAAGAAATCGCAAAAATGGTAGAAGATCGCATTCGAGAAGCGATCAAAGGATACCAAGAACATAATTAATAGTTATATTTTATATAAAGAATATTAATTTTACTTATAATATTTCCTATAGTACAATAAAGACGAAATGTTATTCGAGTGTTACTCATAAACAAACAAAGAGATTTGAAGCAAACGATGTCTGTTTCAAAGTATTAGGAGGAAAACATAAATGGTAAAAGCAATTGTAGGTGCTAACTGGGGTGACGAAGGAAAAGGTAAAATCACAGATATGCTAGCAAAGGAATCTGATATTGTTATTCGTTTCCAAGGCGGTGCAAACGCAGGTCACACAATTATCAATAACTATGGAAAATTTGCATTACACACACTTCCATCTGGTGTATTTTATGATCATATTACTAATGTTATTGGAAACGGTGTAGCACTGAACATTCCTGTTTTATTTCATGAGATCAAAGAACTGACAGATAGAAATGTGCCAATGCCAAATTTATTAATTTCAGATCGTGCACAAATGGTAATGCCATATCATATTTTATTCGATCAATATGAAGAAGAGCGTTTAGGCGGAAAATCTTTTGGCTCTACAAAATCAGGAATTGCTCCATTTTATTCAGATAAATATGCAAAAATCGGTTTTCAGGTAAGTGAGTTATTTGATGAAGAAGCACTTCGTGAAAAAGTAGAACGTGTTTGCGAAATGAAAAATGTTTTATTAGAGCATTTATATCACAAGCCATTACTGGATGCCAATGAATTATATGAAACATTATTAGAATACCGTGATATGGTAAAACCATATGTGGCAGATGTATCCGCTTTCCTTAATAAAGCCATTGAAGAAGGAAAAGAACTTCTTTTAGAAGGCCAGCTTGGAACATTAAAAGATCCAGATCATGGAATTTATCCAATGGTAACTTCTTCTTCCACATTAGCTGCCTATGGTGCAGTAGGAGCAGGGATTCCACCATATGAAATTAAAAAAGTAATTACAGTTGTAAAAGCATATTCAAGCGCTGTAGGGGCTGGTGCTTTTGTAAGTGAAATTTTTGGAGAAGAGGCAGATGAATTAAGACGTCGTGGTGGTGACGGCGGCGAGTTTGGTGCAACAACAGGTCGTCCAAGACGTATGGGATGGTTTGACTGTGTGGCTTCTCGTTATGGTTGCCGTTTACAAGGAACAACCGATGTAGCGTTTACCGTTCTTGATGTATTAGGATATTTAGATGAAATCCCAGTTTGTGTTGCTTATGAAGTAGATGGTGAAATCATCCATGATTTCCCAACAACAAATAAATTAGAAAAAGCAAAACCAGTAATAGAAACATTAAAAGGTTGGAAATGTGATATTCGTGGGATTAAAAAGTATGAAGAACTTCCAGAAAACTGCCGTAAATACATTGAGTTTGTAGAAGAAAAACTCGGTTATCCAATCACCATGATTTCTAACGGACCAGGAAGAGATGATATTATCTATCGATAAGATAGGAAAAAGATAGAAAATATGCTACAATAAAAGAAAAAGAGTTTCAAAGAAAATAATAAAAAGAGAAAAGCTTAGAAACAAAAGGAGGTAGCATGATGATAATTGCAGTCACTTATGAAAATGGTTCTATTTATCAGCACTTTGGGCATACGGCTCAGTTTAAATTGTATCAAGTACAAGAAGGAAAAATAGTGGATTCTAATATTGTGGATACTAATGGAAACGGGCATGGAGCACTTGCTGGATTTTTAAAAGAACATAACGTAGAAGTCGTTATTTGTGGAGGTATTGGTGCAGGTGCTAAAACTGCATTGGCAGAAGCAGGAATTCAGTTATTTGGCGGAGTCATTGGTGCAGCAGATGAACAAGTAAGTGCTTATTTAGCTGGAACATTACAGTATAATCAAAATATTGAATGCAATCACCATGGACAAGATCATAAATGCAAAAGCTGATTTTTTGTGTCTATGCAAAATATAAGATAACATAATTGTATGATAAAAAATGATCTATTTTATAAAATAGATCATTTTTTTATGCGATAGGAAACTCCTCGTAAACTGCTTATGTAGGACAAAATGTACTTTGCACACTTTGGTCTATATGGTCTATCATAGAAAAATTTGTTTCTTATCATAAGAAAATTTTATCAAAAAATAAAAATATATAATTTTATTTTATTGTTAAAATCTGTTATATTGGAGAAAATAATTGAGAAAAGAGAGGAAAACGTTATGAGTAAAGTAAAAGAGAATTTTGCAGGAGTTTTATTTTGTTTTATTCTTGCACTGCCAGCATGGTTTCTTGGAAAAGCATTTCCTGTTGTAGGAGGACCTGTTTTTTCCATTTTAATAGGAATTGTACTAGCATTATTTATTAAAAAAACAGAAAATTTACAATCTGGTGTTAAGTATACATCAAAAAAAATTTTACAATATGCGGTTATCTTATTAGGATTTGGAATGAATTTAACCGATATTTTGGAAAAAGGAAAAGAGTCATTACCAATTATTATTTCCACAATTGCTACATCACTTATTATTTCTTATGTGTTATGCAAAGCAATGCATATTCCAAGTAAAATTTCAACATTAGTTGGAGTTGGTTCTAGCATTTGTGGTGGTTCTGCTATCGCAGCAACTGCTCCAGTCATTGATGCAGATGATGAAGAAATTGCACAAGCCATTTCTGTTATCTTTTTATTTAATATTATTGCTGCACTAATTTTCCCACATCTTGGTGCTATGTTAGGATTAAGCAACGAAGGATTTGGAATTTTTGCAGGAACAGCTGTAAATGATACGTCTTCTGTAACAGCAGCCGCTTCTGCTTGGGATGGAATGCATGGAACAGGAACAGCAGTTCTTGATCAGGCAACGATTGTTAAATTAACAAGAACATTAGCAATTATTCCGATTACATTAGTGTTAGCTTTTATGCAGATGAGAAAAGCCAAAAAAGAAGGAACGGAGTCAGGGGCTACCTTTAGTTTAAAGAAAATCTTCCCATTTTTTATCTTATTTTTTGTATTAGCTTCTGTTGTTACAACGGTATTTTCTTTACCAACAGGGGTGACAGCGCCATTAAAAGAGTTAAGTAAATTCTTCATTGTAATGGCAATGGGAGCCATTGGATTTAACACAGATATTGTAAAATTAGTAAAAACAGGTGGAAAACCAATCTTTATGGGATTATGTTGTTGGATTGGAATTGCTATTGTAAGTCTTTTACTCCAACACGTGATTGGAATTTATTAAAAAATACCGAGTAACACAAAAAACAGTGTTGCTCGGTGTTTTTTATTATTTTTGAGGAGAGTGTAATGTCTCTTCAATCGTATCCAATAGTTCTTTATTTTTTTCAGGGCTCATCATGCAAAAACGGAAATAATAAGGAGAAAGCCCTTCGAATGTAACACAATCTCGTATCATAAGTCCTTTACGAACACAAATATCAAATAAGTCCGATGCTGTAATATCGTCTCGCAATATTTTACACAAAATAAAGTTCCCAGTTGGCTTTACATAAGAGACGTTTTCCATAGAAGACAGTCGCTCACAAGCACGAGCTCGTTCGGAAGAAATTAATTGTTTCGTTGCGTTGATGTATTCGATATCGGAAAACATAACTTCGCCAGCTAAAGAAGCGAGAGAATTGATTGTCCAAGGATTTTTCTCTTTTTTCATCGTTTCTAACAGAGGAAGGTTTCCACAAATAGAATAACCGAGACGGAGTCCAGGGGAAGCAAAAAATTTACTAATTCCTCGAAGAACGACAAGGTTTTCAAACTCTTTTGTAAGAGGGACAGAAGTAATTTCCTCTGTATTTGGTGCAAACTCCACATAAGTTTCATCTACAATGACAAAGATATTTTTTTCTTTACAATAAGAAAGAATTTCTCTCATCATGTTGGAAGAAAGAGCGGTGGAAGTTGGATTATTTGGATTGCAAATAATGAAAAGATCAAAGCCTTCGGTAAGCGTCTTTTTTAATTCTTCCATACATAACTCAAATTGATTTTCTTCTTTTAAGAAATGAAAAAAACATTCTCCACCAGCTAGATGAATTTCTCGTTCATATTCGGAATAAGTAGGAGCAAGAAGGAGGGCTTTTTTTGGATGATGGAGTTGGATAAATAAAGAAATTAGCTCAGTGGCTCCATTTCCAACGAGAATAGAACGATAGTCCGCTCCAACATAAGTGCCAATGGCCTTTCTAAGATTTGTATACTCTCGATCTGGATAAGAAGTAACGACATCAATATTTTCGGCTAATGTTTTTTTCATTAACGGAGAAATACCGAGGGGATTGACATTCGCCCCAAAACTTGTGATCTCTTCTTTTTTGATATGATATATTTGTTCAATTTTTTCTAGATCACTTCCATGAAAGTGTTCTTTTGGTGTTAACATAATGAATAAACCTCTTTTCTATGATGAAATACTATTTTTTCTATGTTCTATTATAATACAAGATCTTAGATTCGGACAAGGAAATAAAAAATATAATTGTTAATTTATGCTCTTTTTTCTATGCGTATGAAATCCCTTTGTTTTTTCGAAAAACACTGTTATAATGAAATGGAATATTTACGAACAATGAAATTTGATGAAATAGGTAGGTGGTTGACGAATGAAGAAAAAAATCTGGCAAATGTCGGAGGGGAAATTTGATATAAAACGTCCGAAAGTAAAGATTTCTGAGGAAAAAATTCAGTTGCAACTAAAAGAGGGGGACTTTTTTGAAGGGGAATTTCAGGTAGAATCTATCAATAAAGAGCCAATCAAGGGGTGTGTAATTTCCACAAATTCATTAATGGAAATTGTTTCGGAACAAGATTTTATAGAGACACAATACGGAATTCGCTATTATTTTAATGGAAAAAATACACAAGCAGGAGATAAAGAAACAGGTAGTTTCATTTTAATTACCGATGGAGGAGAATTTGAAATTCCTTATGAAGTGATGATTGAAGGAAGCTATTTGACAACAACTATTGGGGAATTAAAAGATATCAATAAGTTTTTAGAACTGGTAGAAAAAAATCGAGAAGAAGCGTTAGAATTATTTGCTTCTGTAGAATTTGAAAAGGTACTATTAAAAGGAGAAGATGAGAAGAAATTAGTGTATCAGGCTTTGTTAGAAAGTCGTTCTCTTGCTCAAGCTATGGAGGAGTTTCTTGTTTTCTTAAAAGAAAAAGAGCCTGTGTATTTGAGTTTAAATGAAACAAAGGTAACGATATTACCAGAACAAGATCGGTATGAACTTAAAGTAAAACAGAATAGAGAAGGTTATGTAGGGGCTATTATACAAGAGCAAAAAGGATATTTACATATAGAAAAAACAGTGTTACATCAAGAGGACTTTCAAAATCAAGAAGCGAGCATTGTTTTTGAAGTGGAGAAAATTAGCCGATCCATTCATGATTGGAATACTGAGTTAGAAGTTCTTTGTGGAAGCCAGATAATAAAAATCCAAGTTTCTTATGATTCAGGAGAAAAAGGAAGAAAGAAAAGAGAAGAGTTAGCAAAGAAGAGAATATGGAAAAAGAAAGCATTTGAGCTTTATGAAAATTGGTTTTTATATCATACGAATTTATTATCAGAAGAGAGATATAAAAACAATGAGAAAAAAATAGCCTTATCCCTTCAAGAGGAAGACGAAGGAAGAAAGGTAATTCTTCCAGAAGAGCATTATGTTCATTTGCTAAATCTTCTGTCAGAAGAGGCAACAAAAGATTCGTTGAGAAAAAAAGAAGAGTTAATTGCCTTGTATGAAAATGGCTATCATAGTCCTTTTCTTTCCTATGAAATGTTAAAAGATATGAATGAGGAGCCAGAGTTATTGACAGAGTTAAGAGGAGCAGAACTTTATGCTTTAAAATGGGGATGCAAGTATCAGTTTGTCTCTATGCGCCTTTTAGATCGGTTTATGCAATTGGCATCTCATGAAAAACAGTTTTCAAGGCGAGTATTTGAGCTGGCCAAGAGATTTTATGAACAACAGCCATTAAAAGAATATTTGATGATTCTTTGTAGTATTTTAATCAAAGGCAATCGAATGGAAGAGAAGTACCATATTTACTACAAATTAGGCGTTCAAGAATCATTAAAATTAATTGGACTTTGTGAGGCATATATTCGAAGTATGGATCATAGAGAATATGGGATCATTCCACGCTCTATTCTGTTATATTTTGTGGATGCTGAGCCGCTTCCAGAAGAGGAAAGGGCCTATTTATTTGCCAATATTTTATATCACGATCGAGAATATGAAGGCATTTTATATCAATTTGGAGAAAAAATGCAATCTTTCATTAAAGAACAGATGCAAAAAGGAAAAATAAGTCAAGATCTGTTCTATTTATATAGAAGAAATTTTGAAAGAATGTTAATTAGTGAAGAGTTGTTGACAGAGCTTCCAGGGATTTTATTTAAACAGAAAATAACATGTCAACATCCGTTAATCACTGGAGTAATGGTATATCATCAGGAGACAAAAAAAGCCTCATATTATCCTTTGATCAATGAGACGGCCTATCTTGATCTGTATACGGATCGTTATAAGATTATATTGTTAGATAAGTTAGGGAGACGATATGTAAATTCGATTCCTTATGATTTACAAGATCTTTTTGAAGATTCTCGCTATATGAGACTTTGTTATCAATATAATAAAACACAGCCGATGTTACTTTATCGACTTGGGCGTCATACACTAAAGTATCACCAGTCAGATGCGAGAGCGATTCAAGTAATAAAAAATGTTCTAACGTTAAACGATATTGATGAGAAGTTTTATTTAAATTGTTTAAAGTTGATTATTGATTATTATTATGAGAACTATGAAGGAGAATTGTTGGATGAATATTTACAAAAAGTAGATTTAAGCCGTTATGAACGAGAAGATAGAAATCAATTATTAGAGTACATGATTACAAGAAGAATGTATGGGCCTGTGCTACGTTCTATTGAGGAATATGGCTATCAGGGAATTATGCCAAAGAGAATTCTACGGCTCACTTCTTACCTGTTAAAAAGTACAGCTGTGACAAAGGATGAGTTTCTCCTCGCTATGTGTATGTATGCCTTTCGCAATGAACGGTATGATGAATATTCATTGGAGTACATTGGAAAATATTTAATTAGTTCCTTAAAGGAGATGATAGAGGTTTGGAACACATCTTTTGAAAACTCGGTTCGAATTGAAGCATTAGAAGAAAATATTTTAGCCCAGAGCTTATTTGAAGAAAATATTTGTGAGGGTCTCTTTCCTATTTTTGCTTCGTTTTGGGAGAGAAAATCCGAAAGTTTGCTTGGAAAAGCATTTTTACGCTATGTAAGCTATGATAGTTTTGTAAAAGAATATCCATTTCCAATTGAATTTTATCGGATATTAAAAGACGCAGTATTAACCGAGCGTATTACCGATGATTTTGGCAAGATGGCATTGCTTTATGACTTATCGGAGCAATCGGAAGTTGAGGAAGAAATGTTGCCTTGGATTCAAAAGACGATTAGTGAGTTTACAATGGAAGGAATTGTATTGCCGTTTTTCCAAGCATTTGGAACAACTATTTCCGTGCCTTATGAACTCAAAGTGAGAAAGTGTATTTGTTATCATGGAGAGAGAAACAGCACCTATTATATGAGGTGTGGTTTACGAGGTGAAGAAGGAAAATATTATGGAAGGGCACAAAAAATAGAGATGAAAGAAGTGATGCCAGGGATTTATACAGCATATTTTGTAATCTTTTATAAAGAAGAGTTGGAATATAGTGTTTGGCAGAAAACCGAACATTCAGATCGCATGGTAAAGACAGGAACACTTCATGGGGAAAAAGAAGGAAAGGAGAAGAAAGAGAGTCGATTTGATTTATTGAATTCCTTTCTTATGAGCGTTGAGGCAAAAGAGGATGATAAAACCTATGAACTTGCAAAAGAATACATCTATCATACAAAATTAATCGATCAAGAGTGGTCGCTGTTATAAAAATAAAGAGAGGATTAATATGGATACAATAAAACAAGAGACGTTATTAGGGATTGATCTTTCCTATGCTTATACACAAATTAGTTATCAGACCGAAGAGATGGAACAGCCAGAAGCGTTTACAGAACAAGAAGAGCGACCATTGATTCCTAATCTTTTATTTTATGGGCAAGAGTCAAAAAAATGGTATAGCGGATATGAGGCTAGACAAAAAAGAGATGAGGAACAAGGGAACTTTTTTGAGGATTTTGACAGAAAGTTAAAAAAAGAAGAAAAAATCATGATAGAAGATACCTTATATTCTTACAAACAGTTGTTTGTGAAGATGTTAGCCCTACATATGAAGAAGTTAAAAATTTCTTTTCAAGATGCACGCATTGCGATTACTAGTGGAAATCCGGATATACTGTTTGATGAATTAGAAGATGTAAAAAAATGGATCAAAGAAAAACAATGTATCATTCATAGAATCAGTCATTTTACTGCGTTTATGGCCTTTGTTCTTCATCAAGAGGAATGTAGTGGAACAAAAGGAATTGGGTTATTAGAATATAATAAAGAAGAGATGGCATATCACTATCTCGGAAGAACGCCAGCAGGGGATATGCTTCAAATTCAAACGATTCCATTAGAGGAACGATTGGAATTAGAACAAGGGGAGTCAAAAGACGAACGATTTGCCAAAATGCTCGAAAAGCTGTTCTATCAATATAAGACTCCTGTTGTTTACTTGACAGGAAGCGAATTTGATGATAATTGGATGAATGAGACACTGAAAGTTGTTTGTCGAAACAGAAGAGCTTTTATGGGACAAAATTTGTTTACAAAAGGTGCTTTTTGTTTCGCATTAGAAGAAGGAAGAAAGAGAAATCCAAAACTGCTGGCCAATGGACTGTGTTTATATAATATTGGAACAGCCATTACGGTAAATGGACAGCCAAGATTTGCTCCTGTTGTAGAAGGTGGTTGTGACTGGTACGGACAAAAGGGAGCTGTACAGTTTATGTTAGAAAATGAACAAAAGATGGAGATTATTTATCAAAACCTTAGAACAAAAGAAATAGAGCGGGAAGTGATGGTTCTTCATGGAATGCCAAAGCGTCCGCCAATGACTACAAGGGTAGAAGTGGAAGCCCAATATACTTCTAGTAAAGAAGGATATTTAAAAATCAAAGATTTAGGATTTGGAGAATTATTTCCAACGTCTCATCAAATTTGGGTGAAAAAGATCGTATTAAAAGAGTAGGAGGTGGCAAAGTGGGAAAAGTGATTGTATGTGAAACAAAAGTGGCAAAAAAACCATTTTGCTTTCAAGAAACAGGACAAAAATTTTATTCTTATGAAGAGTTATGCTATTACATTTGTCAATATCCAGCTTTATTTCAAGTGGATTTTGTAACCGATGAGTTAATTGAATGGCTGCAAAAAGAAATAAAGGCGTATACACTAGCGGAAAAGCTTGCCTATTTAAAAAGAGATAATGTACAAAGCCGAGCACAAGTGTTAACGATTTTAGAAGCCTATCCTTATTTAAGCCCAAAAGATATTAGGGCGGTAATCGAGCGACTTGACTTATTGCACTTAAAAGAAGTTTGGTTACAAAAGAGATATTATGCCGATGCACTTTATAAAGCTGGAAAGCCACAACAAGCCTTAAAGATTTATGATCATCTTGTATATGAAATTCCAGAACGGGAAGAGAATCATCAGTGGCTAGCAGCAGTATGGCATGCAAAAGGGAGTTGTTTAGCAAAAGATATGCAATATGAAGAAGCGGCAAAAAGTTTTAAAAAGGCTTGTGAATATGGAAATTATGAGAAATCTCGGAAAAGCTATTGGATTACACTATATTTACTTGGAAAACAGGAAGAAATAAAAAAAGATATTGCCCAAAATAATATACCAATTCAGAAATATTCTGATTTTATCGAAGAGATGAAACGAAAAGAAGAGACTTTAGTCGATTATAAAGACTATCAAAGATTAGAACGAGCTTGTACTTTAAAAGAGGAAGGATATAAGAAGGAATATCAAAAGATGATGAAAAATCTTTCTGCCAAATGGAAACAAGAATATCGTGAGAATACGAGAATACGATAAAAATGCGGAGAGAGAAAAGCGATGGAGTTAAAAAAACAAGAAAAAGATCTCGATACCATTTGTGATCGAATCGCAGAAGCTACTTATTATATAGAAGATCTTCAAAAAGAAGAGACTATATTAGAAGAATATTTAGCAGATATGGAGCGAATGGAAAGTTTCTTAGCCGAAAGAAAACGAGAAAGGTATCCGATGTTTTACAAATTGTATGCAATGGATACTAGTTATGAAGCCAAACCAAAGGAATTTTCCAATTTATTGTTTAGCATTTTTAAGCAATATGAAAAAGAAAGTGAAAGCGATCAAGAAGAACTTAATAAGTTAGAAAACGAGCGGGAAAAAATGACAAAAGAAGTCAATAATTTTGCCGAAGAAGGAGCCGTATTAAAGGAAAAAGAAGAGCAATATAAAGAAAGACAAAAAACTTGTTTGGCTTGGGCAATTAGCATCATTCTTATGACGGCAATGGCAGCTGGAGGTTTTGTTTTTCTTGGATTATGCTATGAATTTTCCTATAAAATAGGAATTTCTTTTTGTATTTTAATAGGTGCTTTTTTGCTTCTTATTGTTTTGCAGTTGAATGGAAGAGTAAAAAGGAAAACGAGTGTAATACAAAGAAAGTTAGAACGCTTTGTTCAATACGAAGAGTATGTGAAAGAACGTTTGGAACAAAATTTATTTTTGAAAACAGCATTGGAGTATAAGTATCTTATCAAAAATTCACAAGAGTTTGGGCATTTGTTAAAACAATATAAAGAAACACAACAAACCGTAGAGTTAGAACAAATAGACGAGGAGAAGAAACAGATCATTACCCTTCTCTTAGAAGAGGGGTTTTCTTATCCAACAATTTTTGTGAATGCTTCTTATAGTTTCGTGGAATACGCGGAGCAAAAGAAGATAAAAAATTATTTTTCGTTAAGAAAAGAACAGGTAGAAAAGCATCTTTTATGGCAAAAAGAAAGACAAGAAAAATATATTTTAGAGATGAATAAAATAGTAACAAAATATCCGCCGTTAAAAATATATGCAGAGAATATGTTAGAAGATTATGGATTAAAAATAGAATGAGAAAAAAGCTATTGTAGTGGTTTCTACAATGGCTTTTTTCTTTTATTTACGCGAAGGCAACGAGTCATGCAAGAGTATTTATGCTCTTATATGACGACTGCTCGTGAACGTGAGAAACTCCCATAGCGTGTTTCTCATCGTTATATTGTTACTGATTATTAATGTCATAAATATGGTATGAAAGTTTTACGTTGATAATAAAAATAACTCACCAAAAAAGGATAATAATGGAACAAAAGTAAAAATAAGTTTGTCCCTATATAGAAGACATATGTGTGCAATATAAGGAAAAGCGAAAAAAACTGTAAAAAGTGTAGTAAAAAGCATTGAAAAAAATATGAAATTTAGTGTAAAATATATGTAATATTTTTGTAATAATTACTTTACAACTCTGTAATCATATGCTACAATAGCAACCGTTAACAAAATCAGGAGGTTATTCAGAGTGATGAAAACAATGAAGAAATTACTGATATATACTTTTGTGTTATTAATGACAATTTCGCCATTACAAGTAAAGGCAGCGTCAAAATATAAAGTACAATACTTAGGAAAGTTTAAATTAACAGCTTACTGTGGTTGTTCTAAATGTTCAGGAAAATGGGGCAACGGGACAGCAAGCGGAACGATTGCAAAAGAAAATCACACAGTTGCGGTTGATAGAAAGCTAATTCCACTTGGAACAAAATTGAAAATTAATGGGACAAGATATTTAGCAGAAGATGTCGGAGGCGGTGTAAAAGGAAAACACATCGACATTTATTTTAAAAATCATAAGGATGCCCTTAAATTTGGGTTAAAGAAAAATCAAAAAGTTTATAAAGTAGTAAAAAAATAATAGATTATGTGCAATACCGATAAAATGAATTTGCGAAAGAAGACAGCAAAAAAGTCAAACACTTAAAAAGCAATTTCAAGTAACAAGAAATCATTTAAAAGTATATATCACAAAAAGACAAATGCACCTCAAATTGAGGTGCATTTTTTCTCATATACTAGGAAATTGTGTTTCCTAAAGTCGTGAAGAGTGTGTAACCCACACTTTGTTCTAGATGAATTTTGTATTAAAAAAAGAGTACAAATATGAAATAATGAGTATAGATGAGAAAAAAAGAGAATATGCTTAAAAATATGGAAAAAAATCCAGTATTTAAAACAAATAGAACTTGATTTTTTATTCCATGTAAACTAATATAATACTAACGATTAGCACTCAAATACAGTGAGTGCTAACAGACGGATGGAAGAATGGGTAAAGATTCTTTCATAATAAAAATTAAAAAACATTATTTTGGAATATTAAGGAGGCTTTTATTTATGAAATTAGTACCATTAGGTGACAGAGTCGTATTAAAACAGTTAGAAGCAGAAACAACTACAAAATCTGGTATTGTGTTAACAAGCCAGTCACAGGAAAAGCCACAGGAAGCGGAAGTAATTGCGGTAGGACCTGGCACAGATGATGTGAAAATGGAAGTAAAAGTTGGAGATAAAGTTATTTATTCAAAATATGCTGGAACACAGGTAAAATTAGAAGGCGAAGAATATATTATTGTAAAACAAAATGATGTATTAGCAGTTGTAGAAGCTTAAATAGCGCATTTTTCATCGTTTATTCGATTAATGAAAGCATATAGTTTCCATAAAAAATATTGGAGGTAATCAAATTATGGCAAAAGAGATTAAATACGGAGCAGAAGCTCGTAAAGCATTAGAAGCAGGGGTAAATCAATTAGCGGATACAGTAAGAGTTACATTAGGACCAAAAGGACGTAATGTTGTATTAAGTAAACAGTTCGGCACACCACTTATTACAAACGACGGTGTAACAATTGCAAAAGATATTGAATTAGAAGATTCATTCGAAAATATGGGAGCGCAGATCGTAAAAGAAGTTGCAACAAAAACTAATGATGTTGCAGGTGATGGTACAACAACAGCAACTGTTCTTGCTCAGGCTATGATCAATGCAGGTATGAAAAACTTAGCAGCTGGTGCAAATCCTATTATTTTAAGAAAAGGTATGAAAAAAGCAACGGATGTAGCTGTGGATGCCATTAAAGAAATGAGCAGTACAGTAACAGGAAAAGATCAGATTGCAAAAGTTGCAGCGATCTCTGCTGGAGATGAAGAAGTTGGTAAGTTAGTAGCAGACGCTATGGAAAAAGTTTCTAACGATGGCGTTATTACAATTGAAGAATCTAAAACAATGCAGACAGAGCTTGACTTAGTAGAAGGTATGCAGTTTGATCGTGGATATATTTCTGCTTACATGTCAACAGACATGGAAAAAATGGTTGCAGAGTTAGATAATCCATATATCTTAATTACAGATAAAAAAATCAGCAACATTCAAGAATTACTTCCAGTACTAGAACAGATCGTACAAAGTGGAGCAAAATTATTAATTATTGCAGAAGATGTAGAAGGAGAAGCCTTAACTACATTAATCGTAAATAAATTAAGAGGAACATTTAATGTAGTTGCAGTAAAAGCTCCTGGATATGGTGATAGAAGAAAAGCTATGTTACAAGATATCGCAATTTTAACAGGCGGTAGTGTTATTTCAGAAGAAGTTGGATTAGACTTAAAAGAAGTGACAATGGATCAATTAGGACGTGCAAAATCTGTTCGCGTTGAAAAAGAAAATACAATCATCGTAGATGGCTGTGGCGAAAAAGAAGAAATCGAAGCTCGTATTTCTCAGATCAAAGCGCAGGTAGAAGAAACAACATCTGAATTTGATAAAGAAAAATTACAAGAAAGACTTGCCAAATTAAGCGGTGGAGTTGCTGTTATCCGTGTGGGTGCTGCAACAGAAACAGAAATGAAAGAAAACAAACTTCGTCTTGAAGATGCGTTAGCAGCTACAAGAGCGGCTGTAGAAGAAGGAATCATTTCTGGTGGTGGTTCTGCTTATATCCATGCCTCTAAGAAAGTAGCAGAACTTGCAAAAACATTATCTGGAGATGAAAAAACTGGTGCGGAAATCATCTTAAAAGCATTAGAAGCTCCATTATTCCATATTACAGCAAATGCAGGTCTTGAAGGCGCTGTTATTATTAATAAAGTAAGAGAATCCCAAGTAGGAACAGGATTTGATGCCTTAAATGAAGAATATGTGAATATGATCGAAGCTGGTATCATCGATCCAGCAAAAGTTACAAGAAGTGCATTACAAAATGCTACATCTGTAGCTTCTACATTATTGACAACAGAATCTGTTGTAGCGGATATTAAAGAAGAAAATCCAATGCCACAGATGCCAGCTGGCGGAATGATGTAATAATAACCTAGAAAAAATAAAATAAGAAGAGTGAAACGCCTATAATATAGGTTTTTCATAGAAACAATAAGCTATTGTAATTGATTGTCCAAGATAGGATGGAGATTGCAATAGCTTATTTTTTATATGATAGGAAATTACCGAGTTTGTTTTTTCCATGAGAAAAACGACAAATTTAGAATTTTTTTTACAAGAGAAATTGATAAAAAAATATCAATTTTTCCTTGTAATAACTGGATTTTTGACGTATAATAAGGTAAAGTGATAAAGTAAATTATTAGATTAACTAATCAAAAATTTGTTGACATGAAAGGTAAACGGATATATAATAGTGAAAGAATGTTAAATAATTCACTTAAAATTAGGTTAAAATAAACAAAGAGGAGTTGTATCCATGTACAAGATCATGAGTAAAGAGAAGCTCAATGGAGCGGTGGAGTTAATGGAAATCCATGCTCCATATGTAGCAAGAAAATGTGAAGCTGGACAATTTATTATCATTCGTGTGGATGAAGAGGGAGAGAGAATACCTCTTACAATTGCTGACTATGATAGAGAAAAAGAAACAGTACAGATTATTTATCAAGTCGTTGGTTATTCTACAAAATTACTGAGTGAGTTAAAAGTTGGTGATTATGTAGAGGACTTTGTAGGTCCATTAGGTCAGCCAGCACCTCTTCATAAGTGCGATCATGTTATTGGTGTAGCGGGTGGTGTAGGAGCTGCTCCATTATATCCACAACTTCGTAAACTCCATGAAATGGGTGTGAAAGTAGACGTTATTATTGGGGGAAGAAGTGCAGAGTTTGTAATTTTAGAAGAGAAATTCCGTGAATTCTGTGACAATGTATATATTACAACGGATGATGGTAGCAAAGGAACAAAAGGATTTGTAACAACTGTTTTATCTGATTTAATTGAAAAAGGTGAGAAGTTTGATGAAGTAATCGCTATTGGACCATTAATCATGATGAAAAACGTTGTTAATGTAACAAAACCATTAAATATTCCAACTTCTGTTTCCTTAAATCCAATTATGATCGATGGAACTGGTATGTGTGGCGGATGTCGTGTAACGGTTGGCGGAGAAACAAAATTTGCTTGTGTTGATGGACCAGATTTTAATGGCTTTGAAGTGGATTTTGATGAATGTATGAAACGTCAAGGGTTATTTAAATCAGAAGAAAGCCAAGAAAAAGACCATGTTTGTCGTATTGGAAGAGGTTAAGTAGAATAGGAGTGGAAATAAAATGGCAGAAAGAAATATGAGTCTAAAAAAAGTTGCGATGCCAGAACAGGCACCAGACGTTAGAAATAAAAACTTTGAAGAAGTAGCACTAGGCTATACAAAAGAAATGGCAATGGAAGAAGCAAGACG
Organism: uncultured bacterium; assembly: GCA_905214925.1. Lineage (GTDB taxonomy): Bacteria > Bacillota > Clostridia > Lachnospirales > Lachnospiraceae > Scybalomonas. Next base: position 43,548 of record CAJMOB010000009.1, read on the forward strand.
TTGCTTAAATTGTAAACATTCCCCATGTGTCAATGGTTGCCCAGTTAATGTGCCAATCCCTGAATTTATTCAAAAAGTAGTAGATGGTGAATTTGATGGAGCGTATCAGACAATTACAAGAGAAAATGCCCTTCCTGCTATTTGTGGTCGCGTATGTCCACAGGAAAATCAATGTGAAGGAAAGTGTGTTCGCGGAATCAAAGGAGAGCCAGTTGGTATTGGTCGTTTAGAACGTTTTGTTGCAGATTACCATATGGCAAAAAATGAAGAAGTAGAGCCGATTAAAGAAAAAAATGGAAAAAAAGTAGCCGTTGTTGGATGCGGTCCTGCGGGAATTACTTGTGCAGGAGAATTAGTGAAAAAAGGCTATGATGTTACAATTTTTGAAGCATTACATAAAGCTGGTGGAGTATTAAGCTATGGTATTCCAGAATTCCGTCTTCCAAAAGCATTAGTTGCAAAAGAAATCGAAACCGTTGAAAAACTGGGTGTTAAAATTGAAAAAAATGTTATTGTTGGGCGTTCTATTACTATCGATGAATTAATGGAAGATGGATATGGTGCTGTCTTTGTTGGTTCTGGTGCGGGACTTCCTAGATTCTTAAATATTCCAGGGGAAAACTTATTAGGGGTTTATTCTGCCAATGAGTTTTTAACTCGTGTTAACTTGATGAAAGGATATAAATTCCCAGAGACACCAACTCCAGTAAAAGTTGGTAAGAAAGTAGCCGTTGTTGGAGCTGGTAATGTAGCTATGGATGCAGCTCGTACAGCAAAACGTCTTGGAGCAGAAGAAGTTTATATTGTATATCGTCGTAGCGAAGAAGAGGCTCCAGCAAGATTGGAAGAAATCCATCATGCAAAAGAAGAAGGTATTATCTTTAAGTTCTTAAATAATCCATGTGCAATTCTTGGAGACGAAAATGGATGGGTAAAAGGACTTGAAGTAGTGAAACAAGAGTTAGGAGAACCAGATGCGTCTGGAAGACGTTCTCCACATCCAGTGGAAGGTTCTAACTATGTTCTTGATGTAGAATCTGTTATTATTGCAATTGGTCAAAGTCCAAACCCATTAATTCGTCAAACAACACCAGGGCTTGAAGTACAAAAATGGGGCGGAATTATTGTAGATGAAGATACAATGAAAACAAGTAAAGAAGGCGTTTATGCAGGTGGAGATACCGTAACAGGTGCGGCTACTGTTATCCTCGCTATGGGTGCAGGAAAAACAGCTGCAAAAGCGATTGATGAGTATCTGAAAAATAAATAAAAATCCATTGAAAAGTAAATGGTAGAAGAAAAAGGAAACTGGCTGTTCAAAGCGATTGAGCATACAGTTTTCTTTTTTTAAATGATGGAAAATGGAATTTCTTATCCATTAAAAAGCATGTCATACAAATGAGATGTATCTATAGAGAAGAAAACCAAAAATTTCTAATTGAAGGGATAGAAATAATATTCTATCATTTTAAAAGAGATAATTAAGAAAATAAAGAAACAAAAGAATGAATCAGGTAGAAAAATTGCAAGATGAGTTATAAGAGAAAAAAATTCGTAGAACGATTAATCAAAGGGCTTGATTTTTCTAATATTTAATCGCTATAATAAATAAAATGAAAAAATTATTTGTTTTTTTAAAAGTTGTATTTTTTGGTTGACAGCACAAATAATGTCTGTTAAGATACATAACAATATATTTTCGAGACAGAAACAAGCTCAACCAATAAAGTATATAGTTATTATTTATTTGTAAAGCGATAAAAGAAAGAGAGGAAAAATGGAATGGGCAAAATTATCGGTGAAGGTATTACATTTGATGACGTATTGTTAGTACCTCAGTATTCAAACTTTATTCCAAATGATGTAGAGTTAGAAACTCAATTAACAAAAAAAATTAAATTAAATATCCCACTTATGAGTGCTGGTATGGATACTGTTACAGAGCATAGAATGGCAATCGCTATGGCAAGACAGGGTGGTATTGGTATTATTCATAAGAATATGAGTATTCAACAACAAGCGGAAGAGGTAGATAAAGTAAAACGTTCTGAATACGGTGTTATTACAGATCCATTTTATTTATCTCCAGAACATACATTAGAAGATGCTGATAATTTAATGGCAAAGTTCCGTATTTCTGGTGTGCCAATTACAGAAAATGGTAAATTGGTTGGTATTATTACAAACCGTGATTTAAAATTTGAAACAGATTTTACAAAGAAAATCAAAGAATCTATGACTTCTGAAGGATTAGTAACAGCAAAAGAAGGCGTTACTTTAGAAGAAGCAAAACAAATTCTGGCAAAATCAAGAAAAGAGAAACTTCCTATTATAGATGATGAAGGATATTTAAAAGGTTTAATTACAATTAAAGATATCGAAAAACAAATTAAATATCCAAATGCAGCAAAAGATGAAATGGGACGTTTACTTTGTGGAGCTGCTGTTGGAGCTACACCAGATATTTTAAATCGAGTAGATGAACTTGTAAAAGCCCATGTGGACGTAGTTGTTGTAGACTCTGCACATGGACATTCTGAAAACGTATTAAAAACGGTTCGTTTAATCAAAGAAAAATATCCAGAACTTCAAGTAATTGCTGGTAACGTAGCAACAGGAGCTGGAGCAAAAGCTTTAATTGAAGCTGGAGTTGATGCAGTAAAAGTTGGTATTGGACCAGGATCTATTTGTACAACACGTGTTGTATCTGGTATTGGTGTACCTCAGATTACAGCTGTTATGGACGCTGCTGCTGCCGCTGCTGAATACGGAATTCCAGTTATCGCAGATGGTGGTATTAAATATTCAGGAGATATTACAAAGGCTATCGCAGCAGGAGCTCATGTTTGTATGATGGGTAGTTTATTTGCTGGTTGTGATGAAAGCCCTGGAGATTATGAATTATATCAAGGTAGAAAATATAAAGTATACCGTGGTATGGGATCTATTTCCGCTATGGAAAATGGCTCAAAAGACCGTTATTTCCAAGCAAATGCAAAGAAATTAGTTCCAGAAGGTGTAGAAGGCCGTGTTGCTTATAAAGGAACGGTTGAGGATACTATTTTCCAATTACTCGGTGGTTTAAGAGCCGGTATGGGATACTGTGGAACAAAAACAATTGAAGAGTTAATTGAAAGAGGTCAATTTGTGAAAATTACGGCTGCTTCCCTGAAAGAAAGCCATCCACATGATATTCATATCACAAAAGAGGCTCCAAACTACAGTGTTGAATAAAAAGAGTCATAATCTTTCTACTAAGAAAAAGAAGTTTCGACGGATGATAATGCTAGGCGGGGGAATTACCTGCCTAGCATTTTTTATCGTATTTTATTTAAACAATATTTATGAGAAGAAAGTTCAAGATCAGGGGAATGAACTGGATCTAATCGTCGATTTGCTTACAATCAATGACTATTCAAGGCCAGGAACCATTCGGGAAAGGACAAATGGAATTGTGATTCATTATGTGGCCAATCCAGGAAGTACAGCAGAACAAAATAGAAATTATTTTGAAAGTTTAAAGGATACGAAAGAACGAAAAGCGAGCAGTCATTTTATTGTTGGATTAGAGGGAGAGATTGTACAATGTATTCCTTCAAATGAAGTTGCTTACGCCTCCAATCAAAGAAATGATGATACGATTTCCATTGAAGTTTGCCATCCAGATGAGAGTGGAAAATTTAATGAAAAGACATATCAATCGGTTGTAAAGTTAGCTGCCTATATGGCAAATAAATATCATATAAAGACAAAAAATATTATTCGGCATTATGATATAACAGGAAAATTATGTCCAAAATATTATGTAGAACATGAGGACGCATGGGAAGAACTAAAAGACAAAATAAGAGAGGCAAGATAAATCGGATCATACATAAAAATCTCTTAAGTTTGATGAAAGATAAGATCGGAAGTCAAATTTAAGAGATTTTTTTATATATAGAAATGTGCTTCTTATCGTTATAAAAAATCCGTTTGTTTTTATGAACAAATACCAATTTATAACAAAAAATAGTGAAAGAAATGTATTTCTTATGAGCTTCCAAAAAAAGGAGTGTTGTACTGAGGTTGGCTTTTTGTCGAATTTTTAGTAAAATAAAAATTAACGACGAAAAATAAACGAAAAAAGAGTGAAAGTATGAGAGGAATCTTATGAGAACAAAAGTGATTTTGACAGTAGACGATGAAATACATATTTTAGAATTAATCGAATACAATTTGAAAAAAAACGGATTTTCTGTGTTGAAAGCAGAGAGTGGAGAAGAAGCATTAGAGATTTTAAAAAGGGAAAAAGTAGATCTTGTATTGTTAGATGTGATGCTTGGTGGAATGGATGGGCTAGAGGTTTTAAAAAAAATCCGAAAAAATTCCCAATTAAAAAGGTTGCCAGTAATTTTATTGACGGCAAAAGATGGAGAATTTAATCGGGTATTAGGCTTTGATTTAGGGGCGGATGATTATATTAGTAAGCCATTTGGAGTCCATGAGATGATTGCTAGGGTAAAAGCGGTATTAAGGAGAAGTGGTAATGGAACTGCCATAGAAGTAGAAGAAAAAGAAGAGTGTTTATTATGCTCTGGAAAACTTTGTATTGATAAGAAAAAGAGAGAAGTTTTATTGGAAGGAAAAAAGGTAGAATTGGCATTAAAAGAATTTGAATTGCTTTCTCTATTAGTAAAACATCCAGGTATGGTCTATACAAGAGAAATTTTGTTGGAAAAAATATGGGGATTTGATTATTATGGGGAAACACGAACGGTTGATGTCCATATTCGAAATTTAAGAAAAAAGTTAGAAATACAAGAAGAAGAATACCCATGTATTAAAACAGTACGAGGAGTTGGGTATAAGTTTGAGGTAGTATAGATGAAGAAGAAACTAATATTATCTTATATCGTTATCGTTTTTTGTTTATTAGGTGCTTGTGTAGCCGTTTGGAATCAAGGTTATTCCTATATTCAAAAGCAAAATGAGGAAATATTTTTAACGAAAGCTTTTTTGCTTGCAGATGAGATAGAAGAACAGCAGTTTGAATCAGAAGAGAAATTAATTGACTATGCTTTAGATAAGGCGAAAAAATTTGGATTTCGGATTACGATTCTTGATTTACAAGGAACAGTACTTGCCGATTCTAGTAGAGATGCCAAATCGATGGATAATCATAGCAATCGAACAGAAGTAAAAGAGGCCATAGAAAAAGGAAGTGGCTCTGCTATGCATGACTCTATTGTGATGAACGAGAAATATCATTATGGAGCAGTGCGATTTAAAAGCGGACAAATAGAAGGCGTTCTTCGATTATCCACCTCCTTATCTACATATCAAAAGATTTGGAAACAAGTGGTACAAAGAATCGTTCTTTTAATGCTTTTTGGGTTTGTTGGAGTGCTTTGTTCAGTCTTATTGTTTTCAAGAAAGATTATAAAGCCAGTGGAACAAGTGACCGCTATGGCAGAGAAAATTTCAAAAGGAGATTACGAGGCCAGAATTACAGTGAAGGAACAAGATGAGATAGGACGACTTGCGCAGGCGTTTAATCGAATGTCACAAAGTTTGCAAGAGACGATGGAATATTTAAATAGTCGAAATCTAGAGTTAGAAAACTTTGAAGAAATGAGAAAACAATTCGTATCCAATGTAACCCATGAATTAAAGACGCCATTGACTTCAATTCGAGGATTTGTGGATACTTTGAAAAATGGAGCGTTAGAAGATAAAGAATATGCAGAACATTTCCTTGATATTATTGACATTGAAGCTGAGAGGCTTGGAACATTAATTCAAGATATTTTAGTGTTATCAGAAATGGAATCGGGGAAACGACCATTTGAAGAAAAAGTTCCATGCGATTTAAAATTGATTTGGAATGAAGTGTATGAGTTACTGCGAGTTCACTGTAAAAATGGTGTGGAGTTAAAGAGTCAATTTGAAGAGGAAACAATAGAATTTTATGGAAATCCCTATCATTTAAAAGAAATTTTATTGAATCTAGTAAACAATGCATTAAATTATACCGAAAAAGGATTTGTAAAAGTTGTGTTTCAAAAGAAAGAAGATATGCTATTAATTGATGTACAAGATACAGGAATTGGAATTGAAAAGGAACATTTGCCAAGATTATTTGAACGATTTTATCGTGTTGATAAAGGGCGTTCGAGAAAGCAAGGGGGAACAGGGCTTGGACTATCTATTGTAAAGCATATTGTAGAATTATATGATGGAACCATTGAAGTGACAAGTGTTCCTGAAAAAGGAAGTTGCTTTCTTGTAAAATTGCCACTTTAAAGGAAAAAACATTTTAACTTCATAGAAAATTTTATGAAAAAAAGAGTAAAACTTAGGGAATAGAAAGGAAAGAAAAGGAAGATAGAATGAATGAACAAAAGAATAATTCATGGTTAGTTTTATTGACATTATTAGTGCTAGGAGGGGCGATTGTTTTTTGCATTGATGGCTATAAGCGTTTCCAATTTGGACCAGATTTAGATGTGGTTTCGATTGAGATGGGGCACTTTGGAGAGGATGTTCAAAACAGTATTTATTTAAAGCAAACAGAAAAGACCGAAGAGGAAATGGTGCAATATTTATCACAACATGTTTTTATAAAAAGTAAGGATAAAAACTGGAAAGTGCAAAAGAAAGAGGAAAACCCCCCCTATCTTTCTGTTATTGTTCAAGAAGGCGATGAACAAGAAAATCAATATCGGATTCGAATGGTAAAAGGAGAGAATCGAGTTGGAATTACTAGCTTAGATGAAAAAAATTCAAAAGAAGTAATGTATGAATTAATGAAAAAAGATTGGGATCAGTTTCGAAGTGTTTTTTTGTCATATTTCGAAGATGCAAAAATACAAAAGTAAAAAACAAATTGTTTAATTCATCGAAATTTTATTTTTTAAAAGAAAACACTTGTCAAATGAAAAAAAATGTTGTATTCTAACGTTAGTAAAGCTGTGTGACTGGCGGATCAGTGGAATTAACCACGGGGAGCACAGCCGATAAAAGCCGACCGCCTGGGCATGAGAAATACCTAGGCGATCGGCTTTTGATCTGTTTGAATAATAAATATTAATATATATTTGTGCATCAAATTTCTCCTATAGTTCTCAAAAGTTCAAAGGACAAAAGCCTCGCAAGGGTTTCTATTTTTTCTTAATAATATTGATCAAAGATTTTCCAACAAGCATTTTAAATAAATAAAAAATATAAAATAACATGGAGGAAACTATGAGAGCATTAATCAGTGTATCTGACAAAACAGGAATTGTAGAATTAGCAAAAGAACTCATTTCTTTAGGGGTGGAAATTATTTCAACTGGTGGAACTTATAAAAAGTTGCAAGAAGAAGGAGTGACGGCCATTGAAATTAGTGAATTAACTGGTTTTCCTGAATGTTTAGATGGGCGTGTAAAAACGCTTCATCCAATGGTTCATGCAGGACTGCTTGCTATGAGAAGTAACGAAGAACATATGAAGCAGATAGAACGTTTAGGTGTAAAACCAATCGATATGGTGATTGTGAATCTCTATCCATTTAAGCAGACAATTATGAAAGACGGTGTCACAAGAGAAGAGGCAGTGGAAAACATCGATATCGGTGGACCGACAATGCTTCGTGCTGCTGCAAAAAATTATCAAGATGTGGCAGTTGTTATTGATCCAAGAGACTATGAAAAAGTGCTTTCAGAATTAAAAGAGAATGGACAAGTTTCCCTTGATACAAAATTTTATCTTATGCAAAAAGTATTTATGCATACAGCCAACTATGATGCCATGATTGCTGATTATTTAAAAAAGGAACGTCATGATGAAGAACTACCAGAAACATTAACCATGACATTTGAAAAGGTACAAGATATGCGTTATGGTGAAAACCCACATCAAAAAGCAGCTTTTTATCGAGAAGTCGGAAAGCAAGTTGGTTCTTTAGTTGATGCGGTTCAATTAAATGGAAAAGAATTATCTTTTAATAATATTAATGATACCAATGGTGCATTGGAATTATTAAAAGAATTCGAAGAACCAACGGTAGTTGCTTGTAAGCATGGAAATCCTTGCGGTGTTGGTTCTGCTGATACGATTATAAAAGCATGGACAAAGGCATATGAGGCGGACAAAGTATCCATTTTTGGCGGTATTGTAACAGTGAATCGGGAAGTGACAAAAGAACTTGCAACAGAAATGCAAAAGATTTTCTTAGAAGTCATTGTGGCACCTTCTTATACGAAAGAAGCTCTTGAAATTTTACAGTCTAAGAAAAATGTAAGAGTTCTTCAGTTAGACAATATATCTGTTCCACAAAAAGAAACGGCGTATGACTTAAAAAAAGTAAATGGTGGTTTAATTGTACAAACCATTGATAGTAAATTAGTGGACCAAGAAGAAATGAAGGTTGTGACAAAAGTGCAACCAACAGCGGAACAAATGGAAGACTTAATGTTTGCGTGGAAGATGGTGAAGTTTGTAAAATCCAATGGAATTGCAGTTGCTAAGAACAAACAATCTATCGGAATTGGTCCTGGGCAAGTAAATCGTATTTGGGCGGCAAAACAATGTTTTGAGCATGCAAAAGAATTGATTGGCGATGATGCCACACAAGGTGCTGTATTAGCTTCTGATGCATTCTTTCCATTTGATGATTGTGTAGAAGCTGCTCATGAAGCAGGAATTCAAGCGATTATTCAACCAGGAGGCTCTGTAAGAGATCAAGATTCTATTGATAAATGCAATAAATATGGAATTGCTATGATTTTTACTGGAATGAGACACTTTAGACATTAATCATCCTTTATAAAACTAGACTGTAATAGGAATTCAAAAGGAAAATATCCTATTGTAGTCTAGTTTTTTATTGTATTCATTATATAAAAAACATTGTGTGGAAACAAAAAAAGCTGACATATAAAAAATTATCAGATTATTTCTTGGATTCGACCGATATCGACAAGGGTTATCATAAAGATAGGAACTATTAAATAAAAAAGTATCATTTCTAATAAAAAAAATAGAAAATAGAAAAATGTAGAAATTTTATTTGGAGATAAAAGCAGAATGAACGAGATGTAAAGAAAAAATGAGAAGTTTCTTTATTCTTAAATAAATCTGTTTAAAAGGGGTACAATGATAGTTTTATTTTTGTGAAAATACAATAAAAAAATAAAAAGGATTTTTAAAGAAAAAATTCCAATAATGAATTCTAAAAAAAAATACTTTCTATTTTCTGAAAAATTCTGTATGATAATAGAAATCATTTATATGAGAAAACCACAAAATATGCTTTTTATCGTTTTGATAGACTCTTGAAAGAAAAGATAAATTGAATAAATAGATTTATATTTATTCATAAAGGAGTTAGAAAACGAATAATGACAAAATAGAAAATGTAAGAAAGAGAGGAAAAATGGAATGTTTCAAGAAGAATTTCAAGATGTTGTGAAAACAGGAATGATAAAAAATCGTTTTTTAAAGAAAAATCCATTGGGCTATTTTATTTCATCGATTATTGCAGGACTTTTTATTGCAGTAGGAGGATTTGTAGCTTTTTTAATTGGTTCAATTGTATCAGTAGGAGAAGTAGCATCGTTAACAAAAGTGATTCAAGCAATCACATTTGCTTCCGCTCTTAGTCTCATCGTAATGGCTGGAGCAGAATTATATACAGGAAATAATTTTGTAATGGCTTCTGCTTCTTTAAGAAAGCAAGTGCCATGGAAAGATACGATTCGACTTTGGGTCATCTGTTGGATTGGAAACTTAATTGGGTCTCTCATTTCTGCTGTTGCATTTCAATTAACAGGAATACCAAAAGGCAGTGTAGGTGCTTATTTTGCTACCATTGCAGAAGGAAAAATGGCAATTGCACCTTTGTCTCTTTTAATACGAGCAATGTTTTGTAACATATTAGTATGCCTCGCTATCTGGTGTAGCATTAAATTAAAATCAGAGTCTGGAAAGTTGATTATGGTATTTTGGTGTATTATGATCTTTATGATCTGTGGATTTGAACATAGCATTGCAAATATGAGTGTTTTAATGATTGGATTATTAAATGGAGCAGGAGCGGATGTCAGTATTGCAGGATATATTTATAATATTGCCATTGTAAGTATTGGTAATCTTCTTGGTTCTATTTTAGTTGTAGCAATTCCATATCATATTATTTCAAAAGAGATCGTGGAATAAAAAGCTAAAATTTAGTTTCATAATTTCATATTGAAATTTACATAAGCAGTTAATCTTTTTTTCGTGGAAGGCAACGAGTCAGAAACTATGCTTGCATAAGCTTTTGACTACTGTCTATAAACATTCATAATGTTGATGTCGTCCACGAACGTGAGAAGCTCGTAAATCGGGCTTCTCATCGTTGATTAGCTGCTTTTTTATGGTATAGGAAATTCTTCGCAAACTGCTCACCAGAGGTAAAGTGTGCATTGCTAGAAGTAACTTAAAGTCGCCAAGAGTGTGCAATCTACACTTTGTTCTGTGCAAGGGATACACAGTCCATAGATAAGAAACTGACTTTCCTATCATCATTTGGGTATGAGAAGAGAATAAAAAGGAAATAAATGTTGTTAGGAAGGAAAGTGTGGCAAAAATTTGAGCTATTTTTCGATGGAACAACGATGAGAAAAAATGATAGAAAAGTTAGAAACTGGTAGATTCATGGAAAAGCAGTTGTAAGAATGAAAAGAATCCCGTATAATGAATGGAGAAGTTAGGGAGAAGAATTCGTTTTTTATCTTATAGGAAATTCCTAGCAAAGCGAGCCATCTTATAAGATAAAAAAGCGCTATGCGCAAACGATGCGCAGCTCGTAGAAAAGAAAATTTTTGCTTCGCAAACTACTCGCGCGCGGCAAAGCGTGCATTGTTAGAAGTAACCTAAAGTCTCGAAGAGTGTGCAATGCACACTTTGTTTTGAATTAGAAAAAAGGAAAGGAGTGTACAGAATAACAAGTTATTTTGTACAATAACGATATGTTTGAAACAATAGGACAAGTCTATGGGGCGTATACACTAGAAGAACGCACTCATTTAAAAGAATTAAATGCAACAGGATATATTATTCGCCATAATAAGACAAAAGCGAGAATTGTTGTTATTTCCAATGAAGATGACAATAAAGTATTCACGATTGGATTCCGCACACCACCAAAGGACAATACAGGAGTACCTCATATTATGGAACACTCTGTATTATGTGGATCTAAGGAGTTTCCAGCAAAAGATCCATTTATTGAATTAGTAAAAGGTTCATTAAATACCTTTTTAAATGCCATGACCTATCCAGATAAAACTGTTTACCCAGTGGCAAGTTGTAACGATAAAGATTTTCATAATTTAATGCACGTTTACTTAGATGCTGTATTTTATCCAAATATTTACGAACGTCCACAGATTATGATGCAGGAAGGTTGGCATTATGAAGCCGAGACAATGGATGCGCCAATCCAATATAATGGTGTTGTTTATAATGAGATGAAAGGTGCATTTTCTTCTGCTGATGAACAGCTTTCTCGTTTAATAAAAGTTTCATTATTAAAAGGAACACCATATGAGTTTGAATCTGGTGGAGATCCAAAGTATATTCCAGATTTAACACAGGAAGACTTTTTAGAATTTCATAGAACTTACTATCATCCATCTAACAGTTATATTTATCTCTATGGGGATATGGATTTTGAAAAAGATCTAGCGTGGATGGACGAACATTATTTAAGCAAGTTTGAGGAACTACAAATTGATTCTGAAATTACGACTTGTGATGCTTCTATGGCAGAAAGACGAGTGGTAGAAGAGTATTCTATTAGTGAATCTGAGAAGGAAGAAGATAATACGTATTTAAGTTGGAATACCGTTGTTGGAACAAGTCTTGATAAAGAATTATATCTTGCTTTTCAAATTCTTGATTATGCTTTATTTTCTGCTCCAGGAGCTCCAATTAAAAAAGCGTTAATCGATGGTGGAATTGGAAAAGATATCGATAGTTCTTATGATAATGGTTTATTACAGCCAATGTTTTCTGTCATTGCAAAAAATGCAAATCCATCGGATGAAGAAAAGTTCATATCCATTCTTTATGGAGAGTTTAAACGGGTAGTAGAACAAGGGGTGGATCGCCGTTCTTTAGAAGCTGCTATTAATTATTATGAGTTTAAATATCGAGAAGCGAACTTTGGAAGATTTCCAAAAGGTTTAATGTATGGACTTCAATTATTCGATAGCTGGCTTTATGATGATGCGAAGCCATTTATCCATTTACAGACAGAAGAAACTTTTGCGTTTTTAAAACAAAATTTAGATTCTGGTTATTTTGAACAATTAATAGAACGCTATTTCCTTCATAACGAGCATACAACGATTGTTGTGTTAAAACCGAAAAAAGGGTTAAACGATGAAGCAGAGCAAAAGGTAAAGGAAAAATTAAGTGCCTATGAAAAAACGCTCACAAGAGAAGAAAAAGAGGCCATTGTAGAAGGAACAAAAGCGTTAAAGGCTTATCAAGATGAGCCATCTACACAAGAAGAATTACTGACAATTCCTATGCTTGAAATTTCGGACATTAAAAAAGAAATTCAACCACTTTACAATAAGGAAGAAGAAATTTGTGGTACAAAAGTCATTAGCCATGAACTATTTACAAATGGGATTGTTTATACCTCTTTGAATTTCAAATTGGATCATTTAACAGAACAACAATTGTCTTTTGCCTCTTTATTAACAGCAATTTATCAATTTGTGGATACGGAACATTTTACGTATAATGAGTTAGCTAATGAAGTGAACATTGAAACAGGTGGCATTTATACGAATGTAACTGTTTTACCAACAAAGGATAAAAATCCACTTCCAATCTTTGAAATTCGTGGAAAAGCGTTAGAAGATAAATGCGATTCTATGTTAGAATTAATGAAAGAGATTTTATTCCACTCTAAGTTAGATGATAAAAAACGTCTAAAAGAAGTATTAGAAGAGACAAAATCTCGTATGCAAATGCAGTTATCCGCACAAGGACATTCGGTATCTGCAAACCGCGTAATGTCTTATTTTTCAAAAGTATCTTACGAAAAGGAATGTGTATTAGGAGTTACGTTCTATAGTATGCTACTTGATTTATTAGAAAATTATGAAGAAAAGGCAGATTGGCTCATAGAACAATTAAAAGAAACACAAAAGGCAATGTTCCAAAAACAAAACTTAATCGTGAGTTATACTTCTGGTGTGTTAGCAAAAGACACATTGAAAACAGGATTTGAACATTTTGTATCTTCTCTTTATGAAGATGCAGAAGAAAGAGAACTTTTAGTAGTAGAGCCTTCTGTGAAAAACGAAGGATTCCAAACAGCTAGTCAAGTGCAGTATGTGGCAACAGGCGGTAATTTCTGTGAAAAAGGATTTGCGTATACAGGAGCGTTAAAAGCGTTACAAGTGATGTTCTCCTACGATTATTTATGGTTGAATATTCGTGTGAAAGGTGGAGCGTATGGCTGTATGTGCGGATTTACAAGAACTGGAGATTCTTATTTCACTTCTTATCGCGATCCAAATCTTATGGAGACATTTGAAGTGTACCAAAAAGCCTCAGAATATGTAAGAGAGTTTGATTGTGACGATCGGGATATGACAAAATATATTATTGGAGCCATTGGTTCTATGGATATTCCAATGGAACCTTCTGCAAAAGGAGCACGTTCTTTCAACTGTTATTTAATGGGAGTCACAGAAGAAGAATTACAAAGAGAGCGTGATGAACTTCTTGCTACAAATCAAGAGACGATTCGTGGATTAGCGGACTTAATTCATTCCGTTACAGAAGAGAAATTAATTTGTGCTGTTGGTGGCGAAACAAAATTAAAAGAAAGTGAAGGACAGTTTAAACAACTTCGCAGCATTTTCTAAAGAAGGAAAAGGAAGCGATGAAAATAAGAGATCCAATGGAGCATAGTTGGATCTCTTATACGTTATGACAAAGAGCTGATGAGAAATGATTTTCTTTCATTAGCTAGAAAAGAAAGGGAATATAATATGGCAAAAAATAAATTTAAATCTGGATTTGTAACACTGATCGGACGTCCAAACGTTGGGAAATCAACGTTAATGAATCATTTAATTGGACAAAAAATTGCAATTACATCCAATAAACCACAGACCACAAGAAACCGAATTCAGACGGTTTATACGGATGAGAAAGGGCAGATTATTTTTCTTGATACTCCAGGGATGAACCGAGCAAAAAATAAGCTTGGAGAATATATGTTAACTGTAGCCCAAAGAACATTAAATGAAGTGGATGTTATCTTATGGGTCGTAGAAGCCAGTGAATATATTGGACCGGCAGAGCAATATATTATTGAACAGTTAAAACAGACAAAAACACCAGTGATTTTAATTATCAATAAAATCGATACCATTGATAAAAATCAAATTGGAGCCGTGATGAAGGCGTATAAAGGGGTTCTTCCAGTTGCCGATATGATTCCAGTATCTGCATTGAGAAGTCGTAATATGGACGAAGTCATTCAAGCGATTTTAAAACAACTTCCAGAAGGGCCACAGTATTATGATGAAGACACGATTACCGATCAGCCAGAACGTCAGATTGTGGCGGAATTAATCCGTGAAAAGGCACTTCGTTGCTTAGATAAAGAAGTGCCACATGGAATTGCAGTTATGATCGATCAGATGAAGACACGTCCAAATGGTGCGATTGTGGATATTGATGCAACTATCGTATGTGAAAGAGATTCTCATAAGGGAATTATTATTGGAAAACAAGGAGCCATGTTAAAGAAAATTGGAACACAAGCTCGCATTGAGATCGAAGGTTTGTTAGATGTGAAAGTCAATTTACAGCTTTGGGTAAAGGTGAAGAAAGATTGGCGTGATAGCGAATTATTATTAAAGAACTACGGTTATGATAAAAAAGATCTAAACTTATAAAGAATTTAGGAGAGAAGAAAAATGGGTGAACTTGTTACAATGACAGCTATGGTATTATCCGCTTCTAATGTAGGAGATTTTGACAAGAGAATTGTATTGCTTACAAAAGAAAGAGGGAAAATTTCTGCTTTTGCAAAAGGTGCAAGAAGACCCAATAGTCCATTTGTTGCCATTTGTCAGCCCTTTTCTTTTGGTCAATTTTCTTTTTATGAAGGGCGTAGCTCCTATAACTTACATCATGCGGAAATTACAAATTACTTTCAAGAACTTCGTAATGATTTGGATAGCATTTATCTTGGAATGTATTTTTGTGAATTTGCGGATTATTTGACAAGAGAAAATAATGATGAGGGTGCGATTTTAAAATTGCTTTATCAAAGTTTACGAGCTCTTGGAAAAGGGACAATTAAAAAGTCGTTAGTGCGCTATATTTATGAAATCAAAGTGCTAGCGTATTACGGGCAGGCTATGGAGACCTTTTGCTGTGTTAAATGCAAAAAAGAAGCTCTATTAGTTGCGTTTGATAGTGAGAGTGGGGGAGTTCTCTGCTCGGATTGTAAAAAAATGACGAAAGGGACAATTGGAATTCATCCGTCCACTCTTTATGCTTTACAATATATTTTAGCCAGTCCGTTAGAGAAATTGTATACGTTTACAGTTTCAGGCGAAGTATTAAAACAATTAAAAGCCATTACAGAACAATATATTCGCGTGTATGTGGATAAAAAATTCAAAACTTTGGATTTTCTTATGGATAGTTATTGAAAATTGAAACAATAGACGGTACAATAAGAAGAACGTAAAATTTTATATTGTCACCAAAAGGGTAGAAATGAAAATAACGTGACAGGATAGGAGTTTATTGTGAAAAAAACTACAAAAATAATAGCGATTTTCTGTGTAACAGCAAGTCTTTTAACAGCCTGTGGAAATCCTATGAAAAAAATGGATAAGAACACCGTGTACTTAAAGGAAGATAATACGGTAGAAAGTCTTTCCATTGAAGATTTTGATAAATCTTATTATAAGGAAGAAGAATTGAAATCTTTTATTGATGAAGAAGTAAAAGCTCAACAAGAGGCTCGTGGGGAAGAGAGTGTTTCTGTTTCCGAGTTTAAAGTGGAAGATAAAAAAGTCACTTTAGATTTAAAATATCAGTCAGTGGAAGATTATGTACAGTTTACGGATACCGTTTTAGAAACGGGAGTATATAGTGAACAAGTATTTCAGGATCCATTCACATTTATCGATGCGGATTCTAAAGAAGAAGTAGTCGATGGTATTAAAGAGGATGGGGAGCTTCAATATGTAAAAATAAAAGACCCTGAAGAAATACAAGTATTAGTCGATGGAGACGTTTTGTATTATTCAAAAAGCATAGAGTTAGTAAAGAAAAATTTAGTAAAAGTTCCTGCTGGAACAGAGAGTGTCATCCTTTATAAGCAAAAAGGATGATAAGATTTTGTCAAATAACTTGACAAACGATATGGATAATAGCATAATCGTTTTAAAGAATAATTAAGAAAATAGAATGTAGAGGTAAAGAAACTATGGAAAAGACAATGGAGAAAATCGTTGCTTTAGCGAAAGCCAGAGGATTTGTGTATCCAGGATCTGATATTTATGGAGGACTTGCAAATACTTGGGACTATGGAAATCTTGGTGTTGAATTAAAAAACAATGTAAAAAAAGCTTGGTGGAAAAAATTCATTCAAGAAAACCCATATAATGTTGGTGTAGATTGTGCTATCCTTATGAATCCTCAAACTTGGGTAGCATCTGGACATTTAGGTGGCTTTTCTGATCCATTAATGGACTGCAAAGAATGTCATGAAAGATTCCGTGCAGATAAAATTATTGAAGATTTTGCAGGCGAAAAAGGAATCGAACTTGGAAGTTCTGTGGACGGGTGGACAAATGAACAAATGGAACAGTTTATTAAAGAACATGAAGTTCCATGTCCAACTTGTGGAAAACATAACTTTACAGGAATTCGTCAATTTAACTTAATGTTTAAAACATTCCAAGGAGTAACAGAAGATGCAAAAAATACGGTGTATTTAAGACCAGAAACTGCACAGGGTATTTTTGTAAACTTTAAAAATGTGCAAAGAACATCTCGTAAAAAAATTCCTTTTGGTATTGGACAGATCGGTAAATCTTTCCGTAATGAAATTACTCCAGGTAACTTTACATTCCGTACACGTGAATTTGAACAGATGGAATTAGAATTCTTCTGTGAACCAGATACGGATCTTGAATGGTTTAATTACTGGAAAAACTTCTGTATTAATTGGTTAAAATCTCTTGGTATGAAAGAAGAAGAGATGAGAGTTCGTGACCACGATCAAGAAGAGCTTTCTTTCTATAGTAAGGCAACATCTGATATTGAATTCTTATTCCCATTTGGTTGGGGAGAATTATGGGGAATCGCAGATCGTACCGATTACGATTTAACACAGCATCAAAATGTGTCTGGACAAGATTTAACTTATTTTGATGATGAGAAAAAAGAAAAATATATTCCATATGTTATCGAACCATCATTAGGTGCTGACCGTGTGACACTTGCTTTCTTATGCGGTGCTTATGATGAAGAAGAATTAGAAGGCGGAGATGTGCGTACGGTTCTTCACTTCCATCCAGCATTAGCTCCTGTAAAAATTGGTATTCTTCCTTTATCCAAAAAATTAGGAGAAGGAGCAGAAAAAATTTATGCCGAGTTATCAAAATACTATAACTGTGAATATGATGATAGAGGAAACATTGGAAAACGTTATAGAAGACAAGATGAAATTGGTACTCCATTCTGTATCACATATGATTTTGAATCTGAAACAGATGGTGCAGTGACTGTTCGTGATCGCGATACTATGGAGCAAGAAAGAATAAAAATTGAAGACTTAAAAGCATATTTTGAAAAGAAATTTGAATTTTAAGAAGAGACGATAAGAAGCGCAGTCTTAGAAAGAGCCAGAAAGCTTTTTCTAAGATTGCGTTTTTTGTTTACGCAAAGACAACAAGCCATGAGAGAGGATTTATGATTGTAATTGTTGGAATATATTGCTTTAATAGTTAAAATGCATAAAAAATATACAAAAATAAAAAGAATTAACAGCAAAGTGTTCACAAAAAGGTCTAAATATGTTATAATAAACATGGTTTCAAAAAGTAGTGAATTTAGGAGGTAAATTACTATGGCTAAATGGGTTTATATGTTCAAAGAAGGCAATGCAGATATGAGAAACCTTCTCGGAGGTAAAGGTGCTAACTTGGCAGAGATGACAAACTTAGGTTTGCCAATTCCTCAAGGATTCACCGTAACAACAGAGGCTTGTACGGACTACTATACACAAGGAAAGCAAATTTCAGAAGAAATTAAGCAACAGATTTTTGAAGCCCTACATACATTAGAAGAAATCAATGGTAAGAAATTTGGCGACAATGAAGATCCATTACTAGTTTCTGTTCGTTCAGGAGCAAGAGCCTCCATGCCAGGTATGATGGATACTATTTTGAATTTAGGATTAAATGATGTGGCAGTGGAAGGTTTTGCAAAGAAAACTGGCAATCCAAGATTTGCATACGATTCCTATCGAAGATTTATCCAAATGTATTCTGACGTTGTAATGGAAATACCAAAATCTTATTTTGAGAAAATTATTGATGAAGTAAAAAGCACAAAAGGTGTCACTTTTGATACAGAGCTTGATATTGAGGATATGAAAGAACTCGTTAAGAGATTCAAGGCTCTTTATGAAAAGGCGATGCAACAAGAATTCCCACAAGACCCAGCAGAGCAATTAATGGGAGCAGTAAAAGCTGTATTTCGTTCTTGGGATAATCCACGTGCTATCGTATATCGACGCATGAATGACATTCCAGGAGATTGGGGAACTGCTGTTAATGTGCAGACAATGGTATTTGGTAATATGGGCAATACCTCTGGTACTGGAGTTGCCTTTACCCGTAATCCTTCTACTGGTGAGAAAGGTATTTTTGGAGAATATTTAATTAATGCACAAGGAGAAGACGTTGTTGCTGGTGTTCGTACACCACAGCCAATTTCCAAATTAGCAGAGGATCTTCCTGATTGTTATAAAGAATTTATGGAATTAGCTATGAAACTAGAAAACCATTATCGGGATATGCAAGATATGGAATTTACCATTCAAGAAGGAAAATTGTATTTCTTACAGACTCGTAATGGAAAGAGAACCGCTCATGCAGCGATTAAAATTGCTTGTGATTTAGTGGATGAAGGTATGATTACTCCACAAGAAGCGGTACTTCGTATTGATGCAAAATCTTTAGATCAGTTGCTTCATCCAACCTTTGATAAAGACGCATTAAAAGAGGGCGAAGTGATCGGTAGCGCTCTTCCTGCTTCTCCAGGTGCTGGTGCAGGTAAAGTATATTTTACGGCAGATGATGCGAAAAAAGCAGGAGCAAGAGGAGAACGAGTGATTCTTGTTCGTTTAGAAACATCTCCAGAAGATATTGAAGGCATGCAAGCGGCTCGAGGTATTTTAACGGTTCGTGGTGGTATGACATCTCATGCAGCTGTTGTAGCTCGTGGTATGGGTACTTGTTGTGTATCTGGTTGTGGAGAAATTGTGATTGATGAAGAGACAAAAGTATTTACATTGGGTGGTCATACATTCCATGAGGGAGATTATATTTCTTTAGATGGTTCTACTGGTAATATTTATAAAGGGGATATTAAAACAGTGGATGCCTCTGTAGATGGCAACTTTGGAAGAATTATGGCATGGGCAGATGAATATAGAACCTTACAAGTTCGTACCAATGCAGATACTCCTGCGGATACAGCGAATGCAGTAAGACTAGGAGCAGAAGGAATTGGTCTTTGCCGTACTGAGCATATGTTCTTTGATGCACAAAGAATTCCAAAAATTCGAAAAATGATCTTATGTAAAACACAAGAGGCAAGAGAAAGAGCGTTAATGGAATTATTACCATTCCAAAAAGCCGATTTTAAAGGAATGTATGAAGTGCTAGAAGGCAGACCAATGACGGTTCGTTATCTCGATCCACCTCTTCATGAATTTGTTCCAACAGAAGAAGAAGATATTAAAGAATTAGCAGAGGATATGGGACTTTCTGTAGAGGAAGTAAAAGCTACTTGTGATGCGCTTCATGAATTCAATCCTATGATGGGACATCGTGGATGTCGTCTTGCTGTTACTTATCCAGAAATTGCAAAAATGCAAACAAGAGCCGTAATGGAAGCAGCCATTGAAGTGAAGGAAGAAAAAGGTTTTGATATTGTTCCAGAAATTATGATTCCATTAGTTGGAGAGAAAAAAGAATTAAAATATGTCAAAGATGTTGTTGTAGCAACAGCAGAGCAAGTGAAAAAGGAAAAAGGATCTGATATGCAATACAAAGTTGGTACGATGATCGAAATTCCAAGAGCGGCTCTTCTTGCTAACGAAATTGCAAAAGAAGCAGACTTTTTCTCCTTTGGTACAAACGATTTAACACAAATGACATTTGGGTTCTCTCGTGATGATGCTGGTAAATTCTTAGATGCTTATTATAAAAATAAAATTTATGAATCCGATCCATTTGCAAGACTCGATCAAAATGGAGTAGGACAGCTCGTTCAAATGGCAGCTAAGAAAGGTCGTTTGGTAAAACCGGATTTAAAATTAGGAATCTGTGGAGAACATGGTGGTGATCCATCTTCTATTGAGTTCTGCCATAGAGTTGGATTAAACTATGTATCTTGTTCTCCATTCCGTGTACCAATTGCACGCCTTGCAGCGGCACAAGCGGCATTAAAAGATAAATAATGGCCATAGTAATTATTATATAAATAGTATAAAAAAAGAGGTTCTAGAAAAATTCTAGAGCTTCTTTTTCGTTTACGTAAAGGCAATGAGTTTCTCATCATTTCCATATTTGTTGTTAATAATATTAGATAATGGTATAATATTTTTAGCAATCGGAATTTGAAGGAGGAAGAAAAGTGATTGGTGATTTTATGACAGCGGCAATTCCTTGGATTGTAATGGGATTATTTGTGGCGGTTAGTTGTTCTTTTATGAGCAAAAAGGAAAAATAAGATCTCATTTGTAAATTTCGTATCTAGTATCAGAAAAGCAGTTAGTCTACATGATTGATTGCTTTTTCTGTATTAAAATTCAAGGAAAAATAAAAGGTGCTATCACAAAGAAGAGCTTTTAGTAGGAGTGAGAAAAAGAAGAAGGAAAAGAAAGATTACTAAGTAGGGAAAAAGCATGGATAGTCAGAAAGAGAAAATTATGCTAGAATAAAGTAAGAAAACACGAAAAAGCTAAAATGAGTGATAGAAGCTGATAGAATAATAGATGTTATTGGTTTATATAAGAAAAATAAGAGGAGTTAAAAATGGAAAATCGTTTAGAAAAAGTACGAAAAAATCATGAAAAAGGATACAACTGTGCACAAGCAGTAGCCTGTGCTTTTTGTGAAGAAGTTGGAATCGATGAAGAGACTATGTTTAAATTGTCAGAAGGATTTGGACTTGGAATGGGTGGAATGGACGGTGTTTGTGGTGCAGTTTCTGCCGCAGTTCTTTTAAATGGAGTAAAAAATAGTACCGCTCACTTAGAACATCCAGATTCGAAAAAAGATACTTATGCCCTTTCAAAATTAATAACAAAAGAATTTATGGAAAAAAATCAATCGATTCTTTGTAAAGATTTAAAAGGGGTAGAAACGAAAAAAGTTCTTAGAAGCTGTGATGGTTGTATCGAGGATGCTACAAAAATTATTGAGAAATATTTATAAATTGAGAACCTTTTTTCTCTTATGAGCATAGGATAATAACTAGAAAAGTAAGAGCAGAAAGGGAGACACGCATGGACGATTATACGAGAAATGCAAATGGACTTTATTATTATGCTATGGAAGAAGAGCCAGAAGAAGTAGAAAATCCACAGATGGGAATGCCACAGGTGGGAACTCCACAAATGGGAATGCCACAGGTGGGAATGCCACAGGTGGGAACTCCACAAATGGGAAACTCACAAATGGGAAATCCACAAGTGGGAACTCCACAAATGGGAAACTCACAAATGGGGAATCCACAAGTGGGAATGCCACAAATGGAAATGCCAAGGATGGAAACAAGAGAAGAGCAACAAGGATTTATGAGAAATGGAATGCAAAGAAGGAACAACTCATTAGGTAATGTTGCTCCAGGAGAAGGACCGATGGGATTTCCAACGCCATCTCTTCCTGGCGATAATAATAATGAAAATATAGGAGGAACTCCACAAATTCCATTGCCGCCAATTGTTGGTCAGCCAGAAATGCCAGAAGATCAAGGGACAGAAGGTGGCGTAGCAGGTGTAAGAATTTTAAATGCTGCAGCAAATTACGGTTCTGTATCCGTGACGATTGGAGAAAATATGTTGACAAGTGGACTCCCATTTGCTTCTTCCACTCGGTATCAAAGAGTAAGAGAAGGTTTTCGGGTAGTTACAGTATCTTCTTCTACGTATCCAAGACATATCATTTATCGACAAGTTCTTCCATTTGTGGCAGGAATCCGCGTTACACTGGCATTAGTCAATAGTGCAAATGGACTTGGGATTCAAATGATTACAGATTTACCATGTTTTGGTGGAGGAAGAAATTTAGCCTGCCTCCGTATGGTAAATTTATCCTATAATAGTGGGCCATTAGAACTCGTGCTTGAGGATGGTCGAGTTGTCTTTTCCGATGTTCGTTTTAAAGAGGTGACATCGTATAAAAGAGCCAATGAGGGGAAATATAATTTTAAGGTAGTCAATTCCCCAAATCGCCCAATGCCGATTGTGTCTGACATTTCCACTATTAATGATCTTACCTATCAGCTCGGTGGCACATGGAATGCGTTGCTAGAGTTTTCCATTGATATGAAGGCAAATACGTTATATACTGTATATATATTAGGAAATGATGGCTATGTTCCATCTTTACAGCCATATATTTTGGAAAATTAATCGTTGCCATTTTTTCGTCAAAATGTTACAATAGACAAATAATGCTAAAAGAGACTGTATTTTTTGCAGTCTCTCTTTCGCATACCTGCGAAAAGGAGAAAAAATGTTTATGGGTCATACAATCAAAGAAAAGAACAATAAAATGGATCAGAAGAAGTTTATGGAGCAACTACAGAAACTCGTAGATTTCGCTGGTACCCAGAAGAAAAAGCTGGAAGTTTCCGCGATTAATGACTATTTTAAAGGCATTGATTTAAGTATTAATCAGGTGGAGTATATTTATCAGTATTTAGAAGAGAAAAATATCAAAGTCATTCAAGGAAAAGAATCACAAGTAGAGTTTGATGAGAATTTTGAAGAACTTGATGATAAAGAAGATTTGCTTTTCTTAGAAGATGAAGATTTTCCCATTGAGGATATTAATATTGAAGATCTGAATAATTTAGCAGGAGTTAGCATTGACGATCCTGTTAAGTTATATTTAAAAGAGATTGGGATTATTCCACTGTTGTCAAGCGAAGAGGAAATAGAGCTTGCAAAGAGAAAAGCAAATGGAGATGAAATTGCAAAACAACGTCTGATTGAAGCTAATCTTCGTCTTGTAGTCAGCATCGCAAAGAAGTATGTTGGAAGAGGTATGGGTTTTCTTGATTTAATTCAAGAAGGCAATTTAGGTCTTATGAAAGGAGTCGAGAAATTCGATTATTCAAAAGGATATAAATTAAGCACGTATGCTACTTGGTGGATTCGTCAAGCGGTGACAAGAGCATTGGCCGATCAAAGTCGTACCATCCGTATTCCAGTGCATATGGTAGAAATGATGAATAAAGTTACAAAGGCACAGAGAAAATTAACTGTGGAGAACGGATGTGAACCAACAGAAGAACAATTGGCCAAAGAGCTTGGAATTACGATGGAGAAATTAGAAGAGATACAAGCCTATGCAAAAACACCAACATCGTTAGAGACTCCAGTTGGTGATGAAGCGGATTCTAGTGTTGGAGATTTTATCGCGGATGAAACGACGGTGACTCCAGAAGCGAATATTGAATCTGTAATGCTTCGTCAGAATTTAGAAGTGATTATGGAAGATTTATCGGATAGAGAGCGGTATGTCCTTTCCTTACGTTTTGGATTTGATGATGGACACGCCCGCACTTTAGAAGAAGTAGGACAACTTTTAAATGTTACAAGAGAGCGTGTAAGACAGATTGAAGCAAAAGCGCTTTTAAAACTTCGTCATCCATCAAGAGCGAAAAAAATAGCCGAATTTTTATAAAATTTTATAAAAGAAAACGAAGAGATAAAAGGTTGTCATTATTGTTTCCTGCTACTTGGAAAAGATGACAACCTTTTTCTATCTTTATATGAAAGCCAGAAATTAAGTAAAAGTGTTTATAAAGAGAGCTTTTCAAGTTGTTAAGAAATTAGACAAATACAAGAAAAGAAAGAGGAAAAAAATGATTAAATTAATTGCGACAGATGTAGATGGAACATTAGTAGTGGATGGAAGCGGAAGTTTAAATCCAGAATACTTTCCTGTAATTCGTTCTTTACTAGAAAAAGGAATTGTTTTTGTTGTAGCCAGTGGACGAGCAGAAAGCAGTATCGAAAATATTATGAAGCCGATTGTCAATGATATTATTATGATTGCAGAAGGCGGTTCTTATGTTTCTTTTCGAGGAGAAGAATTAGAGTCTCATCCAATACCGATGGAAGTAGTAAGGGAATTGATTAAAGATATTCGAGCATTAAAAGAATGTGAAGTGATGATTAATGGAGTAAAACAATGTTATGTGGAAACAAAAGATGAAGCGTTTTTAAGATGGATTGTGGAAGATTATCATTTTAATGTACAACAAGTGGAGGATTTATTAGGGATTGAAGAAGAAATTGTAAAAGTATCCATTTATCATAAGACAGATGCCACAAAGATTGCGACACCAACCTTCCTTCCAAAGTGGGAGAATAGACTGCATGTAGCTAGTGCAGGAAATGAATGGATCGATTGTGTTATGCCAGGAGTGAACAAAGGGACTGCACTTTGTAAATTGCAAAAACAATATGGCATTACGAAAGAAGAAACAATGGTGTTTGGAGACAATATAAACGATTTAGAAATGCTTGGTGAGGCAACCTACAGTTTTGCAGTGGAAAATGCAAGAGAAGAGGTAAAAGAAAAAGCAAATTATATTACAGATTCTAACCGAAATCACGGGGTATTAAAAGTATTAAAACAAGTGCTTACAAAAATAGAAGAAAAAGAAGGAGAATAGGTAAGTATCCTTTGTAGAACTTGACAAATTTAACCAGTTAGCGTATACTAATCCTTGTGTTATAATTGATAATAATTCTCAATAAATTCAAAAAATTGAGACGGAAACAGGAGCAAGGAAATGACGTTAGAACAAGCAGGGATTCAGAAAGAATATGAGATTTCTCGTATTTTAATTGATGGAGGAACGAGAAGGCGATTAGAAGCCCTCGGAATGATTCCAGGAACAAAAATTATCGTTTTAAATCGTAAAAAGAATGGAACATTAATTTATAAAATGAGAGGAACTCGATATGCAGTGGGAAAGGGAATTGCAAAAAACATTGAGCTTCAGGAAGGAGAAGAACAATGAATGAGCGATTTCATGTAGGATTTGTTGGAAATCCCAACTGCGGAAAAACAACTTTATTTAATGCTTATACGGGAGCGAAGTTGAAAGTAGCTAACTGGCCAGGAGTGACGGTTGAAAAAAAAGAAGGTGCGATGAAATATCATGACAACACTTTTAAATTAGTCGATCTCCCTGGGATTTATAGTTTAACTTCTTACACAATGGAAGAGAAGCTGACAAGAGAATATTTGTTAGAAGATGATGTAGATGTAATTATTGATGTTGCAGATGCTTCCGCTCTTGAAAGAAACCTTTATTTGACATTGTCCACCATTGAATTAGAAAAGCCTGTTGTATTGGCTCTTAACATGATGGACATTGTTGAGGAAAGAGGGATGGAAATTGATCTCCATCGATTACCAGAGATGCTAGGAATCCCTGTGATACCAGTTTCTGCTAGAAAGAGAACTGGACTTGATATTTTAATGCATGCCGTTGCACATCATAGGGAAGAAGGAGTGGATGAAAAACCATTTCATTATTCCCATGAAGTAGAAGATAAAATTAATGAAATTATGGAAATTTTGGAAGAAAAAGTTCCAGGCCTGTCGCCAAAACGTTGGTATGCTATTAAACTGTTAGAAAACGATGAAGAAATTGTAGAACAATATGGAGAATATGTAGCTCATATTATTGATCGAAATTATGAAAATGATATTGTGCGCCAAAAATATGCTTATATTGAAGAAATTATGGAAGAAGTGCTCGTCAATAAAGAAAAGAAGGAAGCGTTAACGGATAAAATTGATTCTTACTTAACACATTCTATTTTAGGTGTTCCTATTTTTCTTGGGATTATGGCCCTTGTTTTCTTCTTAACATTTACCATTGGAGACTTTTTAAAAGGGTATTTAGAAGGTGCTATTCATTTATTTTCCAATGGTGTTATGAATGGCCTAGAATATTTAGGCGTTGGGCACATGATTCGTTCACTGATTGTGGATGGAATTATTGCAGGTGTTGGTGGCATTTTAAGTTTCTTGCCGAATATCTTTATTTTATTCCTTGCATTGGCATTTTTGGAAGACAGTGGTTATATGTCAAGAGTTGCCTATGTAATGGATGGTATTATGGGGAAACTTGGGCTTTCAGGTAGGGCATTTATCCCAATGTTATTAGGTTTTGGATGCAGTGTGCCAGCGGTTATGGCATCTCGTGTGCTAGAAGATCAACAAGATAGAAAGAGAACGATTCTCATAACGCCTTTTATGTCTTGTAGCGCAAAACTTCCTGTTTATGTAACTTTTTCAGGATTGTTTTTTGGAAAATATGCCATGTTGTCCGCCTATTCTATGTACATAATTGGATTAGTTCTAGGAATTTTAGTTGCCTTTATTCATAGTAAATTAATGGATAAAGGAAGAGAAAATCCTCTTTTAATTGAGCTGCCAGAATATAAAATGCCAAATTTCAATACGATTTCCATTTATGTTGGAGAAAAAGTAAAAGATTATTTATCAAAGGCAGGAACGACTATTTTTGTTGCTTCCATCATTGTTTGGATTGTATTAAATTTTGGAAGCCATGGAATGGTAAGCGATATGTCACAAAGCTTTGGAGCTACATTTGGACGATTTTTAGTGCCAATTCTTGCACCAGCAGGACTTGGATTATGGCAGATTGCTGTTATGTTGATTTCTGGATTAGCTGCAAAGGAAGTAGTCGTATCTAGTTTTCTTGTATTATTTGGCATTTCCTCTTTAACGGCACAAGGAGCAGCAGAAGGCATTGTTTCTATGATGGGCGCCATGGGGTTTGGACCATTAAATGCATATGCCCTTATGGTTTTTACCCTTTTATATACGCCATGTCTTGCAACCGTTGCTACAATTAAAAGAGAGACAAATTCTTGGAAATGGACGATAGGTTTAGTGTTCTTTCAGCTTGTAATCGCATGGATTTGCGCTGTTCTTGTGTTCCAAGTAGGCTCTTTCTTTTTTGCATAAGTATGAAAGAAGTTGAAATCGAAAAATCATAGCAAAGAATCGTGGAAAGAAGGAAGTTCTATGGGTGAAGTGATAACAATAATATTGATTTTATGTATTGCTCTTTATTCTGGTTACATTATAGGAAAGAAGATAAAACGAATGAAAAAAGGACAATTTTGCAGTGGAAACTGTGGCTCTTGTGGGGGCAGTTGTTCGTTAGAAAAAAGAGAAGAGAAAAAATAATGAAAAAGCGTTAGAGTCCGAATTCAGAATGTCTGAAGGACTTTAACGTTTTTTTATATCATAGGAAATTCCTAGCAAAGCGAGCTATCCTATTATATAAAAAAATAAAATTTTTATAATATTTTGAAAAAAAGCGAGGAAAAAAACAAAAAATATAGTATTATATATTATGAGGAAGTCTATCCAATGGGAGCAATGATTAGAAACTATAGGATAAATAGGAAAGATAGACTTTTTGTTGTATGGAAGGCATAAATCGTTATTATGGTAACGCCGTCCCTGAATGTGAGAAATTAAAAATAGGTTTCTCATCGTTATAATAGCGTATAGAAAGGATTGAGATAGAAATGACAAGAGAGTGGGAAGAAGAATTAGACTTTATGGAGGAGGAATTTGAGGAGGAGACAATAGAAGAAGCAGAACAAGGAGAAAAAGAACCTGCTATTTCTTTTTATATGGAAGAATTAGCGGATATGGAAGAATTATTAAAAGAGGAAGAAGAGCGATTATTACAATTGCATCAAATGGGAGATACCGTTGCTCAGAATCGATTAGTGGAAGGAAATTTAAAGCAAGTAATTAAAGTGGCAGGGAGTTATATTGGAAAAGGAATCCCACTTGGAGATTTAATTCAAGAAGGAAATATTGCACTCATTATGGCTTTAAATGAGTTTAAAGGAAGCGGGGTAGAACAGTTTCATATTTACTTAGAAGAATGCCTTCACCGCACGATGAAAGGAATGCTTCAAATGGAAGAGCAGGAAGAAAAAACAGGGAAACGCATGGTAGAGCGTGCCAATTTATTAAGCGAAGTATCAAAAGCCATGGCAGATCAGCTCGGTAGAGAAGCGACAGCAGAAGAATTGGCAGAAAGACTTTCTATGACAACAGAAGAAGTGAAGGATATTATGAAGATGTCCCTAGATGCGCTATCTGTTATGTCAGAAGGAAGTGCGGGAGAAGAGGAAGACAGTCGTGAAATCGTAGAAGATGAAGGCTTACAAGAAGCGCTTGATGCATTAAGAGAGGATGAGTCTCTATAATTTTACTGAGTAATGGTTCATATGCAAAAAACTGGGAATGTGATAGAGTAATAAAAGTCTTAAATAGGTGCAAGGAGGAAAAGTATGAATATTCGAGAGAAACAAGAGTTATTTGAACAACAGTATTTAAGTCCTTTTGCAGCATTTAGTGCAACATCAATTGGAAGAGAAAAAGAAGAAGAACCTTGTGATATTCGTCCGATTTATCAAAGAGATCGGGATCGAATTCTTCACTGTAAAGCATTTCGCAGATTAAAAGATAAGACGCAAGTATTTTTTGCTCCAACAGGAGATCATTATCGCACAAGACTAACACATACATTAGAAGTATCTCAAAATGCTAGAACCATTGCAAAAGCCTTGCGGTTAAACCAAGATTTGACAGAAGCCATTGCATTAGGACATGATCTTGGCCATACGCCATTTGGACACGCAGGAGAACATGCGTTAAATGAAGTGTGTAGTCATGGGTTTAAGCATTACGAACAAAGTGTCCGTGTAGTGGAGAAATTAGAAAACAAAGGACAGGGATTAAATCTTTCTTTTGAAGTGCGAGATGGAATTTTAAATCATCAGACGACGGGACAGGCAAAGACATTAGAAGGAAGAATTGTACGATTATCTGATAAAATAGCCTATATTTACCATGACATTGATGATGCTATCCGAGGAAAAGTATTGACAGAAGAAGCAATTCCGAAAGAATATACCGATATATTAGGGCATGATCAGAAAAGCCGATTAAATCGAATGATTCATGATATTATTATTCAAAGTGATGGAGCTGTCGATATTCATATGTCGGAAGAAATAGAGAATGCTTTCTTTGGATTGCGTAAATTTATGTTTCAAAATGTGTATACAAATCCTGTTGTAAAACGGGAGGAACAAAAGTGTAAAGATTTATTGATTGCCTTGTTTGAACATTATAAAAAATTTTTTGAAGAACTACCGATAGAATACCAGAAAATGCAAGAAAATGGGGAAGAAGAAGAGCAGATTATTTGTGACTATATTGCTGGAATGACCGATCATTTTGCACTTGCAAAGTTTCAAGAAATCTATGAGCCAAAGGCGTGGAGTATTTCTTGAATGAAGTCGGGAATCCTATTGAATTTGAAAAGTTGAGGTGAGAAATTTGTATTACAATGAAGAAATTGTGGAAGAAGTTCGCGTAAGAAATGATATTGTTGATGTGATCTCTAATTATGTTAGTTTGAAGAAAAAAGGAGCTTCTCACTTTGGTCTTTGTCCATTTCATAATGAAAAATCACCTTCCTTTTCTGTAAGTCGTGATAAGCAAATGTACTATTGTTTCGGTTGTGGAGCAGGTGGAAATGTATTTACCTTTATTATGGAGTATGAAAATTATACATTCCCAGAAGCATTAAAAATGTTGGCGGAAAGAGCAGGAATGGAATTGCCAAAGGTGGAACTTTCAGAAGAGGAAAGAAAAATGGCAGATTATAAATCTGTGCTAAAAGAGATGAATCGACAAGCAGCGAATTATTTTTATTTACTTCTTCATAGTGAACGTGGAAAAACGGCATACGAATATTTGACAAATCGTGGAATTCAAGAAGAGACGATTAAAAAATTTGGTTTAGGGTACGCTGATATTTATAGTGATGATCTTTATCAATATTTGAGGAAAAAAGGTTATACGGATCAGCAGATGAAAGATTCTGGATTAGTCACCATTGATGAAAAGCGTGGTGGAAGTGATAAATTTTGGAATCGTGTCATGTTCCCAATTCTCGATGTCAATAGTAAAGTCATTGGATTTGGTGGCCGTGTCATGGGCGATGGTAGTCCAAAATATTTAAATTCCAAAGAAACGGCTGTGTTTGATAAGAGCCGAAATCTATTTGGATTAAATATTGCAAGAACGTCAAGAAAGCCATATTTCATCGTCTGTGAAGGCTACATGGACGTTATTAGTATGCATCAAGCGGGATTTACTAATACTGTGGCATCTCTTGGAACGGCATTTACTTCACAGCATGGAATGTTGTTAAAGCGATATATTAAAGAAGTCATTTTATCCTATGATAGTGATGAAGCGGGAACAAGAGCGGCTCTTAGAGCTATTCCGATTTTAAAGGAAAGTGGATTATCCGTTCGTGTACTCAATCTAAAGCCTTATAAAGATCCGGATGAATTTCTAAAGGCATTAGGGGCTGAGGAGTTAGAAAAGCGTTTAAAAGAAGCGGTAGGCAGTTTTATGTTCGAAGTTTCTATATTAAAACAGCAGTATAATGAAAACGATCCAGAAAGTTGGACAGCATTTGCTCATGAATTAGCAAAGAAACTAGCAACCATTTCTGAGCGATTAGAACGTCAAAATTATTTAGAAGCCTGTGCAAGGATGTACCATATGAGTGCAAGGGATTTAGAGGAATTAGTAAATCGCTATGGCATGCAAGCACAAGTATATGAAGTCCAAGGGCAAAAAGAAAAAGAAGAGAAAAAAGGACATCAAAAAGATGATGGATATCGTCAATCACAACGTTTATTGCTCACTTGGCTCGTAAATGAACCAAGACTCTTTGAGCGGTTAAAAGGAGTGGTTAGCGAAGACGATTTTGTAGAACCAGCGTATCATTCGGTTGCCAAAATGTTATTTTCTCAATATGAAGAGGAGAAGAAAGTGACACCTGCTAAAATCTTAAATCAATTTACTGAATTAGAAGAACATAATCGGGTGGCAATGATTTTCAATACAACATTAAAAATGGCACCTTCTCCAGAAGATAACGAAAAAGCGCTCACGGATGTAGTAAAAAGGGTGAAAGAATATCGCATTAATTATGATATAGAACATTCGAATGATATTGGAATGTGGCAAGAACGAATCAAGGACAAAGCAAAGTTACAGAAGTTACACATATCACTGCATTTCTCTTAAAAGAGAGGAAAGGGATTGAACAATGGAGAAATTAAAAACATTTGAAGAACAGCTTACAGTATTACTTGCAATTGCCAGAAAGAAGAAAAATGTATTAGATTATGCAGAAATTCTTCAATTTTTTAAAGATAAAGAAGAGCTAACAGCAGAACGAATTGAACAAGTCTATGATTTTATGGAAAAAAATTCTGTTGATATTATAGCAATTCAGACAAAACGATCAGAAGAGGAGATAGATTTTTCAGAAGAGCCTGATAATCTAGAAGAGTTAGAGCAGTTAGAAGAAGTGGAAGAATTAGAAAAAGTGGATTTATCAGTGCCAGATGGTGTCTCTTACGATGATCCTGTTCGTATGTATTTAAAAGAGATTGGTAAAATCCCATTGTTGAATTCAGAAGAGGAGATAGAACTTGCGAAACGTATTGAACATGGGGATGAAGAAGCAAAAAAACGACTAGCAGAAGCTAATTTACGGTTAGTTGTGAGTATTGCAAAGCGATATGTGGGACGCGGAATGCATTTTCTTGATTTGATTCAAGAAGGAAATATGGGGCTTATTAAAGCGGTAGATAAATTTGAATATCAAAAAGGATATAAATTTAGCACGTATGCTACTTGGTGGATTCGTCAGGCTATTACAAGAGCCATTGCGGATCAAGCGAGAACGATTCGAATTCCTGTTCATATGGTTGAGACCATTAATCGAATTGTTCGTACATCAAGAGAGATGATACAAAAGTTAGGAAGAGAGCCTTTGCCAGAAGAACTTGCAAAGGAGTTGAATATGGACGTAGAGCAGGTGCAAAAAGCCTTGAAAATCTCCCAAGAGCCAGTTTCTTTAGAAACTCCAGTAGGAGAAGAAGATGACAGCCATTTAGGAGATTTTATTCAAGACGATAACATTCCTGTGCCTGCAGAAGCGGCAGCTTATGTGATGTTAAAGGAGCAGTTGTCAGAAGTTCTTTTAACATTAAATGAACGGGAGCAAAAAGTATTAAAACTACGGTTTGGACTAGATGATGGTAGAAGCCGTACGTTAGAAGAAGTTGGAAAAGAGTTTGATGTGACAAGAGAGAGAATTCGTCAAATTGAGGCGAAAGCTATTCGAAAACTTCGTCATCCAAGCCGTAGTAAAAAATTAAAAGATTATTTAGATTAAAGGATATAATTAGGAAGGAATCATACATGATCACATTGTCAAAACGCATGGAAACCGTTGCTTTAATGGTGACAAAAGGAAATAGAATAGCGGATATTGGAACCGATCACGGTTATGTTCCTATTTCGTTAGTGGAAAGAGAAATTGCAAAAAATGCCATTGCTATGGACGTTAGAAAAGGGCCACTTTCAAAAGCGACACAAAATATAAAGGAGCGCAATCTAGGAGAAAAAATAGAGACACGTTTATCCAATGGACTTGAAAAATTGAGAGAGGGGGAAGCGGACACAGTCATTATTGCAGGAATGGGCGGTGATCTCGTGGCAAAAATTTTACAAGAAGGAGCTTTTATACTGCCTTCCATCAAAGAATTAATTGTTCAGCCCCAGTCTGAAATTTATAAAGTTCGACAAAAACTCCATGAATTAAACTGGAAAATCATGGAGGAAAAAATGCTTGTAGAAGAAGGAAAATATTACACTGTAATCAAGGCAATTGGTGGACAAGAACAGTATGAAAAAGAATGGGAATACCTCTATGGAAAGCGGTTATTAGAGAGTCAAGATCCAGTTTTAGAACAGTGGTTGTTAAAGGAAAAAAAGACAAGCGAGGAACTATTAGAGCGATTAGATCATGTGGATTCTCCTGCTGGATTAGAAAGAAAAAAAGAATTATTACATAAGGTAGAAAATTTAAAGGGAGGTCTTGCTTATTATGAAGGTAAAGGAACTGATACAACAACTTGAAATGCTTTCTCCAAAACGCTATGCTTGCTCTTGGGATAATGTGGGACTTTTAGTGGGACGAAAGGACCAAGAAGTAAAAAAAGTCATTGTGACTCTTGATGTTACCGAGGAAGTAGTAAAAAAAGCGGTGGAGGAAAAGGCGGATTTCATCGTATCCCATCATCCGATGATTTTTTCTAGTTTGAAACAGGTCAATGAGGATACCGTGCTTGGAAGAAAAATACTTACGCTAATTGAAAATAAAATTGCCTGTTATGCCATGCATACCAATTTTGATGTCATGGGAGGGATGGCACAATTAGCAGAAGAGAAATTGCAAATCGAAAATGGAGAACCTCTTGAAGTAACCGTAGAAGAAGATGGAAGGTTAGAAGGGATTGGACGGGTTGGAGATTTAAAAAAGGAGATGACATTAAAGGAGTGTGCCCTTTTTGTGAAAGAGAAATTTCACGTTCCATCCATTGCTTTATTTGGTGAGGAAGAAAAGAAAATAAAACGAGTTGCTATTTGTCCAGGTTCTGGAAAAGGAATGGAGATAGAAGCGCTGAAAAAAAAGGCAGATGTATTAATTACTGGTGATATTGGACATCATAATGGAATCGATGCATTAGAAGAAGGGCTTGCCATTTTAGATGCGGGGCATTATGGTTTAGAACATATGTTTATGGAATTTATTTCGAATTACTTAGAAGAACATTGCGAAGAACTTGAAGTGAAAGTAATCGATAGTAAAAGTCCGTTCCATATGCTATAAATAGTGATAAAAAAGGCTTTTCTTTCATACAATAAACAAAATTGTGACATCGTAAAACAAGAAAATGACGCTATCTAAGATTGGACAACATAGAAAGGGGAAAGGCAATGGTGACTATTCGTGTATTTGGACAGGAGAAAACAGTGGCAGAACATACAACTCTTTTGGATTTAGCAAAAGAGATGAAAAAAGAAAAAGTGTATGTGCTTGCAAAAAAATCGGGAATTCTTTGTGAATTATATAAAGAAGTAGAGGAAGGCGATGATATTGTTTTCTTAACAACAAAAGATAAGGCAGGGATGTCGGCATACAAAAGAAGTATGACATTTTTAATGTTAAAAGCATTTCATGATTTGTTTAAAAAGAAAGATGCAAAAGTCATGGTAAAACATTCTTTAGGAGAATCTTATTACTGTGAAGTGGATGGTGAAGATCAAGAGGAAGTGCTTTTAAGGTTACAAGAGGTAAAAGAGCGCATGGAAGTGCTAATAAAAGAGGATTGGCCGATTGAAAAACATATCATTCGTACAGAAGAGGCGATGGAGCGTTTTCATCAATATGGAATGACGGCAAAAGAAAAATTGTTTCGCTATCGGAGAGGATCTACCACCAATCTCTATGTCATTGATGGGTACGAAGATTATTTTTATGGGTATATGGTACCTTCTACAGGAGTTTTATCGGTCTTTTCATTAGAACCATATGAAAATGGATTTTTGCTTCGGATGCCGGCCAGAGAACAGCCAGAAGAGATTGCTCCTTTTATTCATCGTCCAAAATTATTTCAAATATTAAAAGAAGCAGAGGAATGGGGAAATACATTAGAAATTCAGAC
The DNA here is from genome assembly GCA_905214925.1 of uncultured bacterium. Taxonomy (GTDB): domain Bacteria; phylum Bacillota; class Clostridia; order Lachnospirales; family Lachnospiraceae; genus Scybalomonas. The sequence goes on from CAJMOB010000009.1 coordinate 78,766, forward strand.
AGTAGGGGCTTTAAATAATGCAATTGTGGCTGGAAGAATGAATGAAGTGATTCTAATCCAAGAGGCGTTACAAGAAAAGAGATTGGCAAACTTAGCAGATGAAATCATCAAAAATAAGAAAAAAATTGTGTTAATTGCAGGCCCATCTTCTTCTGGGAAAACGACATTTTCCCATCGCTTATCTATTCAGTTAAAAATACATGGAATGAAGCCACACCCGATCTCCATTGATAATTATTTTAAAAATCGAGAAGATACTCCAAAAGATGAGAATGGAGAATATAATTTCGAAGTATTAGAGGCGTTAGATATTGATTTATTCCAAGAGAATATGCGAGATTTATTAAGTGGAAAAAAAGTATCTATGCCAACGTTTAATTTTATCAGTGGCGAAAAAGAATTTCGAAATCATTGGTTACAGTTAACCGATAAGGATATCTTAGTTATTGAAGGAATCCATGGATTAAATGGAGAGTTGACAAAAGAGCTTCCAAAGGAATCGATTTTTAAGATCTATATTAGTGCATTAACACCGATTAATATTGATGAACATAATCGTGTTGCTACAACAGATGCAAGGCTTCTTCGAAGAATTGTAAGAGATGCCAGCTATCGAGGAACGAAGGCGAAAGATACGATAGCTCGTTGGGATTCGGTAAGAAGAGGGGAAGAAAATTATATTTTCCCATATCAAGAGGAAGCGGATGCTATGTTTAATTCAGCTTTAATTTATGAGATTTCGGTTTTAAAACAATATGCAGAACCATTATTATATGCTGTACCAACTGATTGTGAAGAATATCAGGAAGCAAAACGATTATTAAAGTTCTTAGATTACTTTTTGGGAATTCCAAGTGAGAATATACCAAATAATTCGTTAATTCGAGAATTTATTGGAGGGAATTGTTTCCATATTTAGTATTTTCAATAAAAATATTGTTTCCATCGTATCGTAATGAAAAAATATTGGATATAAAAAATATTTTCAATAAAAAATTCTTGACATCTTTTCAACTATTTTATAGTATTAGAGGTAGAAGTTTATAATAGAATGAAAATGTGATGAGAAAGAGGAGTATTCTAATAGCCCTTAGAAAGAGAACCATGCCCATAGGCTGAAAGACATGGATAAGAAGAGTTAGAAGAAGGTAGCTTTTGAACAGCATATCTGAATGAATGAAAAACTTATATGAAATCTTGTATAAAGAGGTAGCATATTGTTTTTGATAGTAGGATATGACGGCTTGACCCCGTTATAGGCAGATGAGAAAGTAGTATTTGATTGATACTATTAAAATAAGGTGGTACCGCGTATTTGACGCCCTTTGTGGAAACAAAGGGCGTTTTTTTATTTCATAAGAAAGACCTAGCGCGCGGCAAAGTGAATATTGCACACTTTGTTCTGTTCTAGTATATCACTGGCAAAGAAAGATAAAGGAGAGTATTATGGCAAAGGAATTAGAAAAAACATATAATCCTCAAGAGATTGAAGACAGAATTTATAAAAATTGGATGGACAAAAAATATTTTCATGCAGAAGTGGATCAGAGTAAGAAACCTTTTACAATTGTGATGCCACCTCCAAATGTAACAGGACAGCTCCATATGGGACATGCTCTTGATAATACAATGCAAGATATTTTAATTCGTTTTAAAAGAATGCAAGGATATAGTGCATTATGGCAACCAGGAACAGACCATGCTGCCATCGCAACGGAAGTAAAAGTTATTGAAAAATTAAAGTCAGAAGGCATTGATAAGGAAGAGTTAGGAAGAGAAGGTTTCCTTGAAAAAGCATGGGAATGGAAAGAAGAATACGGTGGAAGAATTATTAACCAGTTAAAGAAAATGGGTTCTTCAGCGGACTGGGATAGAGAACGCTTTACTATGGATGAAGGTTGTTCAAAAGCAGTAGAAGAAGTTTTTGTAAAATTATATGAAAAAGGCTATATTTATAAAGGTTCTCGTATTGTAAACTGGTGTCCAGTATGCCAGACTTCTATTTCTGACGCAGAAGTGGAACATGTGGATCAACCAGGACATTTTTGGCATATCAATTATCCAATTGTTGGAGAAGAAGGAAGATTTATTGAAATCGCTACAACAAGACCGGAAACATTATTAGGGGATACCGCTATTGCTGTTCACCCAGAAGATGAACGCTATGCAGATTTAGTTGGAAAGATGGCAGAACTTCCACTTTGCAATCGTCAAATTCCAATTATCGCAGATACTTATGTAGATAAAGAGTTCGGTACAGGTGCTGTAAAAATCACACCAGCTCACGATCCAAATGACTTTGAAGTAGGACGTCGCCATAATCTTCCAGAAATCAATGTGATGAACGACGATGCTACGATCAATGAAAAAGGTGGAAAATACGAAGGAATGGCTCGCTATGATGCGAGAAAGGCTATCGTAAAAGATTTAGAAGAAGGCGGTTATTTAGTTCGTGTAGAAGATCATGCTCACAATGTTGGAACTCATGACCGTTGTAAAGCTACTGTAGAGCCAATGGTAAAACAACAATGGTTTGTTCGCATGGAAGAGATGGCAAAACCAGCAATTGAAGCGCTTAAAAAAGGAGATTTAGAGTTTGTTCCAGAACGCTTTGATAAAATCTATCTTCATTGGTTAGAAAACATTCGTGACTGGTGTATTTCTAGACAGTTATGGTGGGGACATCGAATTCCAGCTTATTACTGTGATGAATGTGGAGAGATTATCGTTGCTCGCTCTACCGAAAAACCAGAAGTTTGTCCAAAATGTGGATGCAGTCATTTAACACAAGATGAAGATACACTTGATACATGGTTTAGTTCTGCATTATGGCCATTTTCAACACTTGGTTGGCCAGAAAAAACAAAAGAATTAGAATATTTCTATCCAACCGATGTATTAGTAACAGGATATGATATTATTTTCTTCTGGGTAATCCGTATGGTATTTTCGGCATTAGAACAAACAGGAGAAGTTCCATTTAAACACGTATTAATTCATGGACTTGTAAGAGATTCCCAAGGTCGTAAAATGAGTAAATCACTTGGAAATGGTATCGATCCAATTGAAGTTATTGATAAATATGGTGCAGATGCTCTTCGTTTAACATTGATTACAGGAAATGCGCCAGGAAATGATATGCGTTTTTATTGGGAACGTGTAGAGGCAAGCCGTAATTTTGCAAACAAAGTATGGAATGCTTCTCGTTTCATTATGATGAACTTAGAAAAAGCAGAAATCCCAGCGAAAATGGATGTAAACGCATTAACAAGTGCGGATAAATGGATCTTGTCAAAAGTAAATACATTGACAAAAGATGTAACAGAAAATATGGATAAGTTCGAACTTGGAATCGCTGTACAAAAAGTATATGACTTTATTTGGGAAGAATTCTGTGATTGGTATATTGAAATGGTAAAACCAAGACTTTATAACGATGCAGATGAAACAAAAGCGGCTGCACTTTGGACACTAAAACATGTGTTAATTCAGTCTTTAAAACTTCTTCACCCATATATGCCATTTATTACAGAAGAGATCTTTTGTACTTTACAAGAGGAAGAAGAATCTATTATGATTTCAAAATGGCCAGAATATCAAGAAGAGTGGAGTTTTGAAGCGGATGAATTTGCCGTAGAAATCATGAAAGGGGCGGTAAGAAATATTCGTAACCTTCGTGCGGAAATGAATGTAGCTCCAAGCAAAAAAGCAAAAGTTTTTGTTGTTTCTGAAAAAGAAGAAATCCGTAATGTGTTTGAAAATGGTAGAGTATTCTTTGAAACTCTCGCTTATGCAAGTGAAGTTTTTGTACAAGAAGATAAGGCTGGAATTGATGATGATGCCGTATCAACAGTGATTCCTGATGCCGTTATCTATATGCCATTTGCAGAACTTGTAGATATTGCTAAGGAATTAGAACGTCTTGAAAAAGAAGAAAAGAAATTAATCGGTGAAGTAAAACGTGTGGAAGGAATGCTTTCTAACGAGCGTTTTATGAGCAAAGCTCCACAGGCAAAAATCGATGAAGAAAAAGAAAAATTAGTGAAATATACAAGTATGTTAGAACAAGTAAGAGAACGTCTTGCCCAATTAAAGAAATAATAGAGAGAAAGATAACGGGGCTGTCCCACTAAGCGGATATGAGTTTGCTTAATGCGACAGCCTCATCTTCGTTTTACGAAAGGTTTTAGTAGAGAGCTTTTTGTGTTTCAAAAAGCGTATGCGTTCTATGAGGGAGTGAAAATAATAAAATATGAGACAGGAATACACCTATGAAGAAGCAGTTGCTTATTTATTAGAAATCCCGAAATTTGCAAAAAAGACAACAAAAGAAAATTTATTAAGACTATTAGAGAAATTAGGAAATCCCCATTTAGCGAAAAAAGCAATTCATGTAGCAGGTACCAATGGGAAAGGTTCTACTTGTGCTTACATGAATCGAATTTTGATGGAGAAAGAGGAACATGTAGGTCTTTTTACTTCTCCTCACTTAGTTGTATTAGAGGAACGTTTTCAAATAGATGGGAAGCCTGTAAAAAAAGAAGAGTTTTTAGAGTGTTTTTGTTGCTTTAAGATGGCCATGGATCAATTAGTGGAAGAAGGATATCCCCATGTTTCTTTTTTTGAAGGAATTTTTGTCATTGCCACTTTAATTTTTGAACGGCATAAAGAGATTACTTATGTCATTTATGAAACAGGGCTTGGAGGAAGGCTTGATGCTACTAATGTGTTACAACCAGTCATTACTGTTATTACTTCCATCGGAAAAGATCATATGCAGTATTTGGGAAATACCATTTTAGAAATCGCAGGAGAGAAGGCAGGAATTATAAAGGAAAATACGCCTGTTGTCTATTTAGGGGATCAAGAGAGTTCTTCCATTATTTTGGAAAGAGCTGTCGAAAAAAATGCAAAAGCCATTGTGCTTTCAAAAGAAATGATTAAAATTCTGAAAAAGAATCAGAAAGCTATTGATTTTTCTATGAAGAATCGATATATTAGATATGATAGTCTAACGATAGACACTTGTGCAGAGTATCAAGTAGAAAATGCGGGACTGGCTATTTTAGCTCTTTTTGAATTATGTTCGGATCTAAAGGAAGAAGAAGTAAAAAAAGGGTTAAGAAATATGAGATGGCCTTGTCGTATGGAACAAGTGATGGAAGATGTCTATATTGATGGCGCTCACAATGAACCTGCAATTGTACAATTGGTTCAAACAGTAAAAAGCAATGGAAAAGAGGCAGGACTTTTATTTGCAGTAGTAGCAGATAAAGATTATAGGGCCATGATTACATTGTTGACAAAAGAGCCTATCTTTTCTTCCATATTTATAACCGCAATTCGTGGGGAAAGGAAAGTGGATCCAGAGAGTATTGCAAAACAATTTTGTTCTATGGGACAAGAAAATGTGAAAATAATTTCAGAAAGTAGTAAAGAAGCGTTTTCAAAAGCTCTTGCATGGAAACAAAAGGGAAAAAATAGAATCTTATATTGCGCAGGCTCTTTATACTTAGCAGGGGAGTTAAGCGAAATAATAAGAGGAGAAAAGGAGTGACAGCGATGATTAATTTTGCAGAAGAATTGAAGAAATTTCAGCCAGTTTCCGAAGTTGATCCATCGGAAAATGCGATTTATAAAGATGATTTAAAGGACATGACAGATATCATGTTGGAATTAGCAAAAGAAGCACAAGAATTAAAGTCAGGCAAGGATAATTAGGAGGCAGTCGCAATGGATTGTATGAAGTGTCATAGTGCAATTCAAAAAGATCATACATGCCCAACATGTGGTGTGAATGCAGATTTTTTTAAAAAAGCATATAATACGGCAAATTATTATTACAATAGCGGGCTTGAAAAAGCCAAAATCCGTGATCTTTCTGGGGCTGTTTCTGATTTAAATAAGGCATTAAAATATAAAAAAGAATTGACAGATGCAAGGAATTTGTTAGGTCTTGTTTATTTTGAAATGGGTGAGACAGCAAAGGCAGTAAGGGAATGGAAAATCAGTTTACATTTTCAGCCAAATGATAATTTGGCCAAGACATATCAGAGTTATATTTTGGACAACCCAGGTCGTCTTGATAATGCCAATCAAGTGGCAAAAAAATATAATCAGACATTGACTTATATGAAACAAAAAAATGAGGATATGGCGTTTATTCAGATTAAAAAAGTACTTACATTGAGTCCAAATTTTATTAAGGGACAGTTGCTTTTAGCTTTTATGCATTTAAAAAATGATGAGAAAGAAAAAGCAAAAAAAATATTAGAAAAAGTTTTAAAAATGGATACGCATAATATGACAGCCATTCGCTATATGACAGAGATTACTGGAAATAGCAATGGAGTCCTACTGAATGTGAGCCAAGAAAAGAAAGAAGAGAAAAAAGAAGAGCCAGTGAAAAAACAGGTGGATAAAAAAGTGAGCGCTCAACCACTTGGTTCTTATAAAGAACCCGTTTCTAGTATGAGAAACTTAGTTTATATTTTCATTGGATTTGCAGTCTGTTTTCTAGCCATGTGGTTTTTAGTAATCCCAAGTAAAGTGACGGCTACAAAAGAAGCGATGCAAAAATCTCAGACAAGCGCAGAAGAAGAATTAGCAGCTAAAAATGCAACTATTACAAGTTTAAAAGAGAAAAATAAAACATTAACAACAAACAATAAAAAACTTACAAAAGAACTAGAAACTTATCGTGGCGATGATGCAAAAAGCCTTTATGATCGTCTTCTTTTAGCAAGTCAATACTATTATGATAACGATCGAGTATCTGCAGCAGAAGAGTTGATTCAAATTAAAGAATCCGATTTAAAGACAGATACAGCGAAACAAGTATACCAAGATTTATGTGAAAATACACTAGAGTATGCGTCTCAATCTCTTTATGGACAAGGATGGAACCAATACAATGTTGGAAATTATGATGAGGCATTAGAGCTTCTTAAAAAGTCCTATGAAATGAATAAAGAGAATACCGAATCTCTCTATTTTATGGCAAGATGCTATGATAGAAAGGGAGATACAAAGAACGCAAAAAAATACTACAATTTGTTAATTAAGGACTTCCCAGGAACATCAAGAGCAAATGATGCGCAGGGATATCTTAATACATTAGAAGCCAATAGTTAACGATGAGAAATGCGGTAGTACGCAAATAGAAGGAATTCTAAAGCAGTACTACCGCGTTTTTTTTTCAAAAGACAACGAGATTTTTAGGAGCATTTATGCTCATATATGGCGACTGTCTGTCAACGTGAGAAGCTCACAAATTGTGCTTTTCATTGTTACTTATAAACATCCAGTGATTATGAATAGAAGAAAGAAGTGGAGGAAATATTATGGATATTGAAATTTCACAAAATGGAAGCTGTCTTATTGCAGCACTTTCAGGAGAGCTTGACCAACATATGGCGGATGCCATTCGGGGAAGAATGGATTATGGGTTATTACAAGCAGGGATAAAAAATATGGTCTTTGATTTTACAGAAGTCAGTTTTATGGATAGTTCAGGAATTGGAATGTTATTAAATCGCTATAAGCAAGTAAGAAAACTTGGAGGAAATCTTTATTTAACAGGTTGCAATCAGAATTTGTTTCGTTTAATAAAATTATCTGGTTTAGAGAGGATTGTTTTATTAAGAGATAGTATAGAAGAAGCGGTCTTAGAAGCGAATAATTAAAAATAAAAAATGGGAAAGAAAAGGAAGGCAGGAAACTGTCTAGGAGGAAAAGATGAACAACAAAAACCATATGAGAATTGAATTCGATAGTAAATCTGAAAATGAAAGTTTTATAAGGACAGTAGTCTCTGCTTTTTTAATCAGTCTCGATCCGACAGTAGAAGAGTTGGCGGATGTAAAAACTGCTATTTCAGAGGCTGTTACAAACTGTATCATTCATGGGTATGAAGGAAAGGAGGGAGTTATTGTCGTGGAAGCTACAATAAAAGGGAGAGAGTGTTCTTTTCTTATTAAGGATTTTGGCGTTGGAATTGGAAATATTGAACAAGCCATGGAACCTCTTTACACATCAAAGCCTGAAATGGAGCGTTCTGGAATGGGATTTTCCTTTATGGAGGCCTTTATGGATGAAGTGGAAGTAGACTCTCGAGTGGGAGAGGGAACAACAATTTATATGAAAAAGGTAATCGGTGAAAATGATAGATGAAAACAGAGCACTTTTAATTCAAGCGGTACAAGGTGATAAAAAAGCAAGAGAACAACTTGTAACGGATAATATAGGACTTGTATATAGCGTTGCAAGAAGATTCTTGAACCGAGGATACGAACTAGAAGATCTGTTTCAAATTGGCTGTATTGGGCTAATGAAGAGCATTGATAAATTTGATATACAATATGATGTGAAATTTTCCACTTATGCGGTACCGATGATCACAGGAGAAATCAAACGATTTTTACGAGATGATGGGATGATTAAAGTGAGTCGAACTTTAAAAGAACACGCAGGAAAGGCTCGCATTGCACAGGAGAAGTTTATGTATGAACATGGGCGAGAGCCAACGATTTCCGAGTTAGCAAGCTGTATTGAGATTCCAGAGGAAGAGCTAGTGGAAGCATTGGATGCCAATGTGGAGGTGGAATCTATTTATAAAACCATTTACCAATCGGAGGGTAGTGATATTTGTCTTGTAGATCGATTAGAAGAGAAGAAAAATGCCAACGAAGCAATATTAAATAAAATCACGATAAAAGAGTTGATGAATACATTGAGTGAACAAGAACAAGAGATGATAAGATTGCGATATTTTGAAGAGAAAACTCAAACAGAGATTGCAAAAATGTTAGGAGTATCTCAAGTACAAATTTCTAGAATGGAAAAAAAGGTGTTATTAAAATTGAGAAAAGAATTGGATAAATAAAAGCAAGAATGAAAAAGAAAGATGAGAGAGGAATGGACAATGATTTTATGAATAAAAAGGATATTTTCTTGCCATACTAAGGAAAACAAACAAGAAGGTGAGAAAAATCTATGGCAGTTATTTACATCAAAATCGAGCAAAGTAGTTGTGTTCGAGAGCCAAAACTTCGGCTAAAAGAGATCGCAAGTATTTATTGTCAAGATCCAGAACTTGCGTATCAGGCTGGAGAGATTGAACTTTATCAATTTCGAAAACAAGAAAATGGAAGAGAAGTATTTTCTATTTTAAGAGTGATTGAGTTAATAAAAAAACAATGTCCCGAAGTAGAAGTCGAAAATATGGGTGAAAATGATTTCATTGTCTATTATAAGCCACCAAAGAAAGAAAAAAAGTTTGTCTTATGGAGTAAGATTTTATCAATCTGCCTTGTCTCTTTTTTCGGAGCTGGATTTTCGATTATGACCTATAATAACGATGTCAATACAGAGCAAGTATTTGGTATGGTTTATCGACTTGTTATGGGACAAGAAGCAAATGGTCCGTCTATTTTAAGTCTTACGTATTCCATTGGTTTGTTGGCAGGTGTTATAGTTTTCTTTAATCATGCGGCACAAAAGCGGTTGACCGATGATCCAACACCATTTCAAGTACAGATGCGCTTGTATGAAAGAGATGTCAATGATACTTTTATTAAAGGTGCAGGAAGGAAAGAGGAAGAGATCGATGTTGGTTCGTGAAGTAGTTTTAGGATTTTTAGGAATATGTGCAGGGTTTACAGTGGCAGGAGGATTTGTTGCATTGATTTCAATGCTTGGTGTAATTCCTAGGTTAGCCAGTGAATCCAAGACCGCTAATCAAGCTATTTTATATGAAAATTGCTTAATTGCAGGTGTAGCACTTGGTAATATTATTTCACTTTATTCTATCCGGATACCGTTAGGAAGTATTTTCTTAGTTATTTTTGGATTGTTCTCAGGAATTTTTGTTGGGTGTTTGGCAGTTGCGTTAGCGGAAATTATTAATACATTTCCAATTTTCTTTCGAAGAATGTCGTTAAGAAAAGGCGCACCTTATGTTGTCTATGCCCTTGCAATTGGGAAGAGTATTAGTTCTCTTGTACAATTTTTCTTAGCAAAATAAGAGAATGAAATATAGGATAAAGAGAAAAGAAGCATGAAATAAAAGAATGATTTGGAGGAAACTATGAGAAAAGAACCAACAAAAAAAGAATACAATGAATATGTGGAGCAGATTACCCCTGTTCATAGTTGTTTTATGAACTGTGTAAAGGCATTTTTTATTGGAGGAATTATTTGTACCATAGGACAGTTGATTTTTCAGTTTGGGAAAGAGTTTGTCGGCCTAAACGAAGAAGATGCAGGAGGATATGTAACGTTAATATTAGTACTATCCAGTGTTGTTTTAACTGCATTTAACTTATATTATCCAATTGTAAAGTTTGGTGGAGCAGGAGCATTAGTTCCAATTACTGGATTTGCAAACTCAGTTGCATCACCAGCCATTGAGTATCAAAAAGAAGGACAAGTCTTTGGGATAGGTGTGAAAATCTTTACGATTGCAGGTCCTGTTATTTTATATGGAGTGTTCACATCTTTTTTAACAGGAATTATTTATTTCCTATGGACTATGTTCCGTCACTAGAAAAAACAGCATAAGAGAAAGGAGTTCTCAATGAAACAAGGAAAGCAAAGTATTTTGTTTGAAAAAACACCTTATATTAGAAGTTGTGCTTCCATTGTTGGAAAAAAAGAAGGCGAAGGTCCTCTAGCACAATTTTTTGATAAAATTATTGATGATCCTACATTTGGAGAGGAAACGTGGGAATTAGCAGAAAGCCGTTTTCAGTTAGAAGCGCTTTCTCTTGCTTTAAAAAAGGGTAAGATAAAAAAAGAAGATTTGCGTTATCTATTTGCAGGAGATTTACAAGGACAGATTACAGGGACTACATTTGCTATGAAAGATATCGGTATTCCTATCTTTGGACTTTATGGAGCCTGTTCTACTATGGGAGAGTCTTTGTCCTTAGCGGCTATGACTGTGTCCGCTGGCTATGCAGATGAAGTGGGAGCGCTTACGTCAAGTCATTTAGGAAGTGCGGAAAAAAACTTTCGTTTTCCACTAGAGTATGGAAACCAAAGGCCGCTTAGTTCTACATGGACGGTAACAGGTAGTGGAGCGTTTATCGTCTCTTCTTCCCAAGGAAGTGTAAAAATTAAAGGAATTACAACAGGGGTTATTAAAGATTATGGTGTAAAAGATTCTATGAACATGGGTGCTGCTATGGCACCAGCAGCAGCTGATGTCATTTATCAAAACTTACAAGATATGGATTGGCAGCCAGAAGAATATGATCAAATTGTCACAGGGGATTTAGGAAGCGTTGGAAGAGAAATTTTAATTAAATTATTAAAAGACAATAGCTATGATATTTCAAAGATTCATATGGATTGTGGAATGAGAATTTTTGATGATGAGACACAAGATACTCATGCAGGTGGCTCTGGTTGTGCTTGTAGTGCGGTGACTTTAGCAGGATATTGTATGGATAAGTTAATGAAAAAAGAATGGCATCGCATATTATTTGTGCCAACAGGTGCCTTGTTATCCACGATGAGTTTTAACGAAGGACAAAGTGTACCAGGAATTGCTCATGCTGTCATATTAGAACGTCAATAAAGTCGACTGTTGTGCGAGAGGAAGGATAAAATATGGTTTATGTAAAAGCGTTTGTGATAGGAGGAATTATTTGTGTCCTAGCACAAATTTTAATGGATAAAACAAAGATGATGCCAGGAAGGGTAATGGTAACCCTTGTTGTTGCTGGATGCATTTTAGGAGCATTAGGGGTTTATGAGCCTCTGGCCGAGTGGGCTGGATGTGGAGCTACCGTTCCGTTAACTGGATTTGGATATAACTTGTGGAAAGGGGTAAAAGAAGCTATCGACATTCATGGATTTTTAGGATTGTTCCGTGGTGGATTTAAAGCAGCCGCATCAGGAACAGCCAGTGCCCTTATTTTCTCTTATATTGCTAGTTTATTGTTCCAGCCAAAGATGAAGAAATAAAATTATTTTTAGAAACAAAAAACGATGAGAAGTTCCCAAAGTGTGCTTTTCATCGTTTTTTTATGTTATAGGAAATTCCTCGCGAAGCAAGTTTCTCATTGTATGCAAAGACGATAATTTTGATTCGCAAATTGCTCGCGCGCGGCAAAGTGTACGTTGCTCAAAGTGACCGAAAGTCGCCAAGAGTGTGCAACGCACACTTTGTTCTCATTACATTCCAAAGTCATCGAGATCCGTTGCTAAATATTGAATCGCTTGTTCAATATTTTTCTCTTCTAAGGCATTTAAAATATTCTTATGACATTTCATATCAGAAGGAATAAGGATATTGTCCCATTTATCCCAATAAAACTGCGCGTAAGCTCGTTTTAATAATTCCATAGAACGCTTTAGCTCTTGATAAGCATAGGAGCTTCCAGAAAGAGCAATTAGTTGAAGATGAAAATTTTGGTTCGAATCCCAATGAGTAAAAATATCTTTTTTAGATTCATTGCATAAAATATCTACTTTTTTTAATTCTTCGATGTGGTTTGGGGTGATTTTTTCATAAGAAAGACGCAAATATCCACTTTCTAATATGAGTCGATATTGCAAGACTTGTTCTACCATTTCTTTTGTAAGACGAATGACCTCATAACCATATCGGGGAATGTTTCTTAAGACTCCTTCATTACATAGTGTAATTAAAGCGTCTCGAATTGGGGATTTGCTACAACCATATTTTTCTACCAATTCCTTTTCATTTAAAATTTGATTTGGTTTATATTCGCCAGAAAAAATGCCTTCCAATATTGAATTATAAATAATTGTTTTTAAACTTTTTTCTGTTTTCATTTTTATAAGTCCAGTTCTTTTCAAGTGAAAATGTTTGTAGTTACAAAAACATCATAACAAAATCTAAATGAAAAGTAAAGAATTCCACAAAGAAGAAGGCAATTGACTTTTTTAGAAAAACACGATATATTTAAGACATATTACTAATATGATTACTGATAATATCAGTATAGTTTTTCCAGTTTAAGGCCCATATTGGGAAGAAAAATGGAGGGAAATAAGTCCCGCCAAAGAAGGCTATGAAAAATTGTACATGATAAGAAGAGATAAGAGGAAGAAGGAGACAAATGGACAGAGATATCGTTAGAAACTATATTGAAATTTTAAAATATGAGCTTGTTCCGGCCTTAGGGTGTACAGAACCCATTGCCATTGCTTATGCAGCTGCAAAGGCAAGAGAAGTTCTTGGTGAGATGCCAACCTCTATGGAGCTTTGTTGTAGTGGAAATATTATAAAAAATGTCAAAGCTGTAACGGTTCCGAATTCAGGTGGATTAAAAGGCATTGAAGTAGCAGGCGTATTGGGAGTGCTTGGTGGCGATGCAAATAGAGAGTTAGAAGTATTAGAGAGTGTAACAAAAGAACAGATTGAAATGGCGAAAAAGTTGATTGCTAATGGCTATTGTACCTGTTCTTTAAAGGAGGAAGTGGAAAATTTATATATCAGTGCCACTGTAGTATCAAAAGAGCATAGTGCGGAAGTTACCATTGTCAATCGACATACATTAATTACAAAAATTGTAAAAGACGGGCAAATATTATTGGAGAATTCCATTCATGAAGAAGCAAACGAACGCTTTGATAAATCAAAATTAAATGTAAAAGACATTTTAGAATTTGCGGACACGGTGTCAATAGAGGAGATTAAGCCGATTTTAGAGCGACAAGTAGAAATGAATACGGCGATTTCAAAAGAGGGATTAAAAAAAGTGTACGGAGCACAGGTGGGAAGAACACTGTTAGCCACTTATGGAAGCGATATTTGTACAAGAGCAAGAGCAGTAGCAGCGGCGGGATCCGATGCAAGAATGAGCGGTTGTTCCTTGCCAGTTGTTATCAACTCAGGAAGTGGAAATCAAGGAATGACAGTATCTCTTCCTGTTATAGAATATGCAAAGGAATTACAAGTTGGGGAAGAAAAAATGTATCGTGCTTTGGTAGTTAGCAATTTAATTTCCATTCATCAAAAGAAATACATAGGAAGTCTTTCTGCTTATTGTGGTGCGGTAAGTGCTGCCTGTGGTAGTGGAGCGGGCATCACTTATTTATATGGTGGAACTTATGAACAAGTGTGTAAAACAATCACAAATACCATTGCTAACGTAGGAGGAATTGTTTGTGATGGAGCAAAGCCTTCTTGTGCGGCCAAAATTGCTTCCTCTGTTGAAGCGGCTATTTTAGCCCATAATATGAGCATGAATTCTTGTTGTTTTCAGGCAGGAGAGGGGATTGTCGGAGAGGATGTAGAAGATACGATTAAAAATGTGGGATATATTGGGCGAGTTGGAATGAAAAAAACCGATGTAGAAATTTTAAATATTATGATCGATAAGACGTCTGTATAAAAAAAGTTGGATTTTGTTTAGCGACAAAATCCAACTTTTTCATTTTTAATTATCTTCTTCTACCATGCGGTAACCAACACCGACTTCGGTAAAGATATATTTTGGCTCCCCTGGATTGCTTTCAATTTTACGACGAATATTAGCCATATTAACACGAAGAATTTGATTATCCTTTAATGCATAAGGACCCCAAATCTGAGTGATAATTGATTCATATGTCATAACTTTACCTGCGTTTTGAGCTAAAAGTGCAACAATTTTATATTCAATTTGTGTTAAATGGATTTCTTCATCATTTAAGGTGATTAAATATTTATCAAAGTTGATGCAAAGATCACCAGAACGATAGGTTGTCTTTGGTAAGTTGGTAGAGGAAGTGGCTGATAAATGGTGACGAAGAGCAGTACGAATTCTTGCAAGCAATTCATAAGTACCAAAAGGTTTTGTAAGATAGTCATCTGCACCATAATCAAGAGCTTCTACTTTGTCTTGCTCCCGATCGCGAGCAGAGACAACAATGACAGGGACACCAGTCCAACTACGAACCTCTTTTAAAATATCCATACCGTCCATATCAGGAAGCCCAAGATCTAAAAGAACAAGATCAGGGCAATGAGACGAAATCATAGAGAGAGCAGATTGTCCCGTATATGCTTGTAATGCCTTATAGCCATTAGCGAGCAATGTTGTCGCTATAAAGTTACTAATGCCTTTTTCATCTTCTGCAATGAGAATTGTTGTCTTATTCATAGTTAAATTCCTCCATAGGCAGGGAAAATTCAAAGCAAGCTCCTCCCTGCTTTTCAGTGTTGTTATTATAACCCCTAATTGTTCCATTGTGTGCCTTTATAATCGTCATACAAATGGAGAGTCCGATGCCCATTCCTTTATAACTGTCTTGGCTCTGAGAAGAATAAGAAGTGTATCCATCAAAAAGATGATCCAGTTGTTCTGGGCATAGACCACGTCCATAATCACGGATTTGGAATACAGCGTTATTCTCAGAACGAGAAAGTGTAATATCAATTGGTGAAGGACAGCCAGAGTGATGAACTGAGTTTTCACATAGGTTAATAATGACTTGTTCAATTAAGGTGGCGTCCATTGGTACCATGAGAAGTTCCTCTGGAATTTTCACATGGAATTCGGTGTTTGGGCATCGTTTTTTTAATTTTGTGACTGCTTCAGCAATAATCTCTTCCGCAGGCTCTAGTGTTGTTTTTAGTTTGGTATCACCTTCACGAATTCTTGTGACAGAGAGCAAATTTTCGACCATATGAATGAGCCATTCACAGTCATCCCGAATGCCTGATAATAGCTTCATTTTTGTATCGTTATCGAGAATATTTTGATTGTCCATAAGTGTCGTTGTGGAACCAAGCATTGTTGTTAACGGAGTACGAAGGTCATGAGAAACAGCGCGAAGTAAGTTGCTTCTCATTTTTTCGCGTTCGGATTCAATCATCGTCTGTTTTTGAATTTCCTTTAAACGAAGTGATTCTAATACAGTAAGGGTTCTTGCAGTAATAAGTTCTACAAAACGGGAAAACTCATTGGGTTCCATTTTGATTGGTGTAATATCGATTGCAAGTGTTCCGTAATACTCAGAAGGAGAATCTAATGAAAGATAATACCATTGACCATCAAGGCCAGTTTTATGGCGAACTTCTTCTGGACGATGAAAAATAACATTTGTATGAAAAAAGTTTTTGAAATGAGAGATGGTAATAGAAATTGCTTGTTCATTGGTAGTAACAGCAACTAAGTCTTTCATAACAAAATAAAGTTCTTGCGTATTTTTTTCTTTGCGCAATGCATCTTGTGCATGTTGTTTTAGTTCTACTGTTGTAATATTAACAAGAAGTGCAGTTGCGGACATAATTAAAAATGTAATTGGATATCCATCAAGTGTAAAATCAAACGAGAAATACGGATATGTAAATAGATAATTTACGCAGAGTACGGAAAAAAGAGAGGCAACAATTCCCCAAATATAACCGTCTGTTATCCGTGCAATAATGACAATTGCGAGAATATAAGTGGATACAATATTAATTCTCCGAAACTGATGGTCAAAGGCTGCTGCTAAAGTAGCTAAAGCTAAAATCGCTACTAGATAAAGAATATTTTTTAGCCATCGTTTTCGTTTCTCTTTTGTAAAAAAATAATTTTTCATCTGTTGTTTCATCATACTCCTATCCTCCGAAATTAAATTATACAGAAAAAGTAAGAGAATGCATAGAGGTTCCTTTGGAAAAGATGTTAAGAAAATGTTAATATTTAAAAAAATATGTTAAGAAGTTGAAAAAAATATAAATAAAAATTAGTTTATTTTTTTGTTTTCTTCAAAATAACGTTCTTAAAATTATTTTCGTCGAACCAAAAGAACGAGCCATATGAGAGAAGATATCTCTCATATGGCGATAGTGAAACTGGTAAATACAGTTGTTATTACTACTATAATTTGAAAAATTTTCTAAATGATAGCATTTTTCGTTCTTTGCTCTTTATTCCTCAGAAATTGCTTGTTCATCGGGATCTAATTCTTCTTCAGAGTCTATTTTCTTTTTTTGAAGAGATTCCGATGAATCAGGAATCCGTGTTGGTTCTTCTAAATCTTCCGTATAGGGTGCAAAGAATTGAGAACCGAAAGAAGAACCAGTATGGATATGGCAAGTCTGATTTTGGAAGTTATCTGGAAGATAGTAAGGGGCATCGGCCGTCTCATCACTACTATCTTCTGGTGGAATGAGATATACATAGGAAACAAGATCGTAATCAGGGCAATATTTGCTAGCTGGTTCTTTTGATTCTTTACAAAGAGTTACTTTTACATGTACGTCACATTCTTCGGTTGGAACCGTTCCTTTTGCAAAATATTCTGTGCGAATGGTACTTCCACGAGGATCTCGATCACAAAGTCCAGATACTGCCAGTTTACCAGATTTTGTGCAGATAGTCGCTCGTGTGATGGAAGAAGGTTTTGTAAAACTCTTATTTTTTAATTGGAAAGTGGAATCTACTTTATCCATAATGGTTTTCCAAATAATTTGGTGGGCACCTCCGCTAGAAAAGCTTTTATTGATATCATAACCATACCAAATGGAAGCCGTATAATAAGGTGTGTATCCCGAAAACCAAAAGTCCACATTATTGGAAGTTGTACCAGTTTTTCCAGCAGATGTCATTCCATTTAACTTTGTTGCTGTTCCTGTTCCATAGTTTACAACGTCTTCCATAGCATTTGTCAAAAGCCATGCAGTGGAATCTTTCATAACTTGTTTTGTTGTTGGTGTGTTGTCATAAAGGAGATTGCCTTCATGATCAATAATTTTTGTATAAAGAATTGGTTTTGTATAAACTCCTTGATTTGCAATAGCAGCATAAGCAGCTGTTAATTCTAAGTTGGTAACACCATTGGTAATACCCCCAAGAGCAGTTGGGTATTGGATATCGGAGTACACAGAGCCATCTGCATTTACTTGCCTGTCCACAAGAGTTGTAAATCCTAAGTTGAGTAAGTAATTATAAGAAACTTGTGGAGTGACGACTTCCATTGTTTTCGCCGCTACAATATTCGTTGAGTTTTGAATTGCCTTTCGAACCGTAGTAAGACCACCATATTGACGATTGGCATTTCTTACAGGTTGTGAAGTGTTTGGCCAGTTGTATGGAGCGTCATTAAAAGTAGTTGCTAATGTGATACCAGAAGTATCAAGAGCAGGCAAATAGGCAGATACGATTTTAAACGTAGAGCCAGGCTGTCTTGTTGTATCTGTTGCACGATTCAATGTGAGGTTTCCTGTTTTTTCTCCTCGTCCGCCAACAATTGCTTTTACATAACCTGTCTTTTGATCCATTAAAGTAAAAGAAACTTGTGGTTGAATTGTCGTTGTAATTTTTTCACCAAGAAGCGTATCTCCTTTTTTGGGATTGTATACCGTTGCTTTAAATTCTTCTGCCGCGGCCTTGGCCTCGTCGGCATTAGAAAAAATCATCTGAGAGCGAGAAGTTTTCAACTTTTGGCGCAGATAAGCATCCACATCGTATTCCGAATAATTTTTTGTTGTACCATCTTTCTTCTGAATGGAAAGACGATATCCAAGGGATACATCCGAATTATCAGGGAACATAGAAGGATCTGAGATAACGGAATCACAGATTTCTTGAATGGTTTGATCTTGTGTTGCATAAATGCTAAGGCCGCCTCGATAAAGGGCATTATATGCCTGTGTTCGATTATATCCTAGCTGTTCTTGCAAGTCGTCAATAACTTGTACAATTAAAGCGTCCATAAAGTAGGAGTAGACGCTGCTATTAGACTGTTTTGTATCCACTTGTTTGATTCTAGAATAGACATCATCTTTCATTGCTTTATTATATTGTTTTTGTGTGATCAATTCTTGGTCGAGCATACGTTTTAATATGGTAGCTCTTCGCTTTTCATTATCCTTTGGGTGTCGAATCGGATCAAGAGCAGAGGGATTTTTTGTAATACTTGCGATAACCGCTGACTCAGAAAGCGTGAGTTCACTAACATCTTTATCAAAATAGCGGTTTGCAGCCGCTTGAACACCCAGGGTACTTTGACCTAAGTTAATAGTATTCAGATAGTATTCTAATATTTGCTGTTTTGCCTCGTATTTGCTCATTGTTTTTGTTAGTTTTTTTTCTAGATTTAATGCCAAGTATTGTTCTTGAATTTTACGTTCTAATTTTACAATGAAACTTGGCTCAGAATAAGCAGCAAATACATTATTTTTAATTAACTGCTGAGTTAATGTGCTGGCACCTTCTGAAAAACCGCTGTTTCCACTGAGAATATTTTTTACTCCAACGAAGAAAGCACGGGCAATTCCACGTGGATCGATTCCATCATGTTCATAAAATCGTTCATCTTCAATGGCAATAAAGGCGTTTTGAAGATTTTTAGGAATTTTATTGATGGTTACATAAATTCGATTGGAATCATAATCTGCTAGAGATAAAAGCTTTTCCCCATCTTGATTATAAATGGTTGTTGAAAAGCCTTCTGGTTGTACATCAGAAGGATTAATGTCTGGAGCGTTATCTAGAATACTTCTAACCATACCAAAAGCAGCACCAGCACCAATGACTAAAAGAGCCAGAATGGCAACAAGGGTGTACTTAAAAAGAATTACAGAAAACTTTTTACGAACTTTTGGTAGTTTTGATGATAAATTACGCTGTTTACGGTCTATATTATTTTTATTAAGATTCATATCTACCTCCTTCGTATTCTTATTATTATAGCAAACAATTAATATTTTATAAAGAAAAAAATTGTGTTATACTAGGGAAGAAAAGAATAGAAAACAAAAGTTTTTATTGTAATCTGGATAAAAAAACAGAAGGATGAGAAAAAAGAGAGAAAACTGCGATCGAAAGGTAGGAATTGACAATGGTAGAGACATATAAGGCGGTGTTTACAGGCGGACAGGGAGAAATTGTAGAAAAGAAGTCTAGGTTTATTGCCAATGTACGACCTGTGGAAACAGAAGAAGAGGCATTAGCCTTTATTGAAGAAATGCGAAAAAAATATTATGATGCAAGACATAATTGTTTTGCTTTTTGTGTTGGAGTGGAGCGAGAGACATTGCGATGCAGTGATGATGGAGAACCAAGTGGAACAGCTGGTAAACCAATGTTAGAAGTGTTAACAGGTGGGGAAATTCACAATGTTGCAGTTGTTGTCACGAGATATTTTGGTGGAACATTATTAGGTACAGGAGGGCTGGTTCGTGCGTATACACAGGCAACCCAAGAAGGATTAAAAAATAGTCAAGTAATTGAAAAAAAATTGGCAAGAAGAATTAAGCTCATTACCAACTATAATGATATTGGTAAAATTCAATATTTATTGGGAAGTGAAAAAATTCATATCGAGACAAGTGAGTATACGGATATCGTAACGATGCAAGTTTTAGTTCCTATAAACCAAGTGGAACAAATGGAAAAAAAATTAGTAGAAGTGACAAATGGAAAGATTCAAATAGAACAAGGAGATATGTTCTATTATGCAATCATAGAGGGAGAAGTTTTATTGTTTGAATAGAAGAAGAGGGCGGAATAAGGGAAAATGAAAAAATCTATAAAGAGATATAGTAGAAAAAATGCCTTGGCAACGTAAAACATTGCCAAGGCATTTTTTAATTAGTTTCGTTTATCTTTTTGAACGCATTCTCATACGAGAATCTAAAATTTTCTTACGAATACGAATGGTTTCTGGTGTGATTTCTAATAATTCATCGGTGTCGATAAATTCTAACGCCTGTTCCAAAGAAAGAATTCTTGGAGGTGTTAATTTTAATGCATCATCGGAACCAGAAGCACGAGTATTTGTCAATTTCTTTGTTTTACAAACATTGATTTCGATATCTTCGGCTTTACCATTTTGTCCGATTACCATTCCTGCGTATACTTTTTCACCAGGGCCAACGAATAAAGTACCACGTTCTTGTGCTGCAAATAAACCATAAGTAATTGTTTCACCAGATTCAAAAGCAATTAAAGAACCTTGTTTACGATATTGGATATCTCCTTTATATGGGCCATATCCATCGAATAATGTATTTAAAATACCATTTCCTTTTGTATCGGTTAAAAATTCTCCACGATATCCAATTAAACCACGAGATGGAATAGAGAATTCAAGACGAGTGTAGCCACCGCTCATTGGTGTCATTCCTTGAAGTTCGCCCTTTCTTTGGCTTAATTTCTGGATAACAGTTCCGGAAAAGTCGTCTGGAACGTCTACTGTGGCAATTTCCATAGGCTCTAATTTTTGACCGCGTTCATCTTCTTGATAGAGAACTTCGGCTTTACTTACTGCGAACTCATAACCTTCACGTCTCATATTTTCAATTAATACGGATAAGTGAAGCTCTCCACGTCCAGATACTTTAAATACTTCCGCAGACTCTGTTTCTTCTACACGAAGACTTACATCTGTGTTTAATTCGCGGAATAAACGATCGCGTAAATGACGAGAAGTGATGTATTTTCCTTCTTGTCCCGCTAATGGACTATCATTTACAAGGAAGTTCATAGCGATTGTTGGCTCACTGATTTTCTGGAAAGGAATGGCTACAGGATTTGTTAAAGAACAAAGAGTATCTCCAATATGAATATCAGAAATACCAGAGATAGCAACGATAGAACCGATGGTTGCTTCTTGTACTTCTACACGATTTAACCCTTCAAATTCATAGAGTTTGCTAATTTTTACTCTTTCTTTTTTGTCTGGTTCATGGTGATTTACAAGATAACAATCTTGATTTACACGAATAGAACCATTGTCCACTTTACCAATGCCGATACGTCCAACATATTCATTGTAGTCAATTGTACTGATTAAAATCTGTGTATCTGCTTCTGGATCTCCTGTTGGAGCTGGAATATAGTCGATAATTGTTTCAAATAAAGGTTTCATATCCTTGCGTTCATCGTCTAAATTGAGCATAGCGTATCCGCTTCTAGCAGAAGCGTATACAACAGGACAATCTAATTGAGAATCATCGGCTTCTAACTCTAAGAAAAGCTCTAATACTTCATCTACGACTTCTTCTGGGCGTCCTTCTGGACGGTCAATTTTATTGACACAAAGAATAACAGGAAGTGATAATTCAAGAGCTTTTTTCATAACGAATTTTGTCTGAGGCATAGCTCCTTCGTAAGCGTCAACGACAAGGATAACACCGTTTACCATTTTAAGAACACGTTCTACTTCACCACCGAAATCAGCATGTCCTGGAGTATCAATAATATTAATTTTTGTATCTTTATAATAAATTGCTGTGTTTTTTGAAAGAATCGTAATACCGCGTTCACGTTCAATGTCATTGGAGTCCATAACACGCTCTTGTACTTCTTGATTCTCACGAAATACACCGCTTTGTTTTAAAAGCTCGTCCACTAACGTTGTTTTCCCGTGGTCAACATGGGCGATAATTGCGATGTTTCTAACATCTTCTCTTGCGATTTTCATAAAAACCATCCTTACTTTATAAAATTACTGAAGTAAACCTTCAGTGTTGTCGATAATAATAATAGCAACGTTATTCATTCTATCATAAGCATTACTTGCTTACAAGTTATTTTTACAGTATTTGTGAACTACCAAAGGAAAATGTCGAAGAATCCCCGATTTTGTTGACCGATTCTTTAGCATAAAAGTAAAAGAGTAGCATAGAATGAATATATACATAACCACGAAGGGAGAAAAGAAAGTATGGAACCATTATTTAAGAATAACCAGGCAGTATTGGCAGGAGAGGTGGTATCCCAATACCAATTTAGCCATGAGGTATTTGGAGAAGGATTTTACGTCGTGTATTTAAAAGTTGCAAGATTAAGCGAAGCAGGAGATGTAATTCCAATCCTTGTGTCAGATCGATTAGTCGATATTCAAGAACCCGTGCTAGGAAGAAGACTAGAAGCAAAAGGACAGTTCCGTTCTTATAATAAACATGAAGAAAACCAAAATCACTTAATTTTATCTTTATTCGCAAGAGAAGTGAGGTTTTTAGAAGAAGATGAGGAATGTCAAAAGCCAAATAGCATTTATTTAGATGGTTTTATATGCAAACCACCAGTCTATCGCACGACACCTCTTGGTAGAGAAATTGCGGATTTATTGGTGGCAGTAAATCGAGCTTATGGGAAATCAGATTATATTCCTTGTATTTGTTGGGGAAGAAATGCAAGATATGCGGGAAATCTTCCAGTTGGAACAAGAGTTTCTATTTATGGAAGAATTCAAAGCAGAGAATATCAAAAGAAATTAAATGATCAAACAGTGATTACAAAAACAGCATATGAAGTATCCATCAGTAAAATGGAAAGTCAGCCATTTCAACAAATGGAAGCAAATCAGTAAATAAAATAAGAAGTAATTGATAAATAGAAGAAACTTAACAGTGATATTTGCACATTTTCATTTCCTGTGATAAAATGTAAATTTAAAATAGAAGTATCTACATAAAACAGAAGAGATCCTATTAAAAATGAACGATAATAGGAAGAGAAATATGAGGTGGAAATTTTGAAGAATGCAAATGTTCAGATTTATTTCGGGGAAGGAAAGGGAAAAACAACAGCTGCACTTGGCCAATGTATTCAATACGCAGGTGCCAATAAACAAGTTGTGATTGTTCAATTTCTAAAAGGAAAGACTTCTGAAGAATTGGAGTTTTTAAAACGTTTAGAGCCCGAAATTAAAGTGTTCCGATTTGAGAAAAGTGATTGTTGCTATGAACATTTAACGGAGCAGGAAAAACAGGAGCAAGAAGTGAATATTCACAACGGACTCCATTATGCGAGGAAGGTTGTGGACACAAAAAGTTGTGATGTCCTCGTATTAGATGAAATATTAGGCTTACTCGATCATAATATTGTGGGGATTGAAGAGATGAAAGAGTTAATTAGCCTTTCAGAGGGTGAGATAGAAATTATTTTAACGGGAAGAGAGCTTTCAAAAGAAGTAGAGGATTTAGCAGGATTTGTGTATCAAATTAATACGATCAAAGAAATGGAAGCATAGTTTTTCAAAAGAAGAGGGAATGTTTGTTGACTTTTGAAAAGTAAAGTGTTATTATAACGATAACAATGTAAGAAATACAAAGTAATCATACTGGTAGAGGTGCATATGTCATCAGTATCTTGTTGGAGATTAAGGCGGTCTTAGAAGGCAAGAGAAAGGGGCACTTGCCGAAATTTCATAGATTGCCAAAGCTATGGAGTTGGGGGTGCGGTTAAGAGCCGTATCACTGTCATCAAGAAGACGATGGAGTGCTGCCTAAAAGATACGCGATATAACAGAACAAAATAGAACAATCCTAGTTCACACTAGTTGATTGGATTTATCGATATCTGCGGAATTGTATTAAATAGGCTAGCTCTTTTAAGAGCTGGCCTTTTTCTGGCTACGCGATGAATAGCGGATGTTACCGTTGTAGTAATGAATCTTTCGTATAAAACAAACAGCCTAAGGAGGTAAAATTATGTCAATTTTTACAGGAGCTGGAGTGGCTTTAATCACTCCATTTCAAGAAGATGGAAGTATTGATTTTGAAAAATTATGTGAGATAATTGATTATCAAATTGACAATGGAACTGATAGTATTATTATTACAGGAACAACAGGGGAAGCTTCAACAATGACAGAAAAAGAGCATGTGGAATGTATTCGTGCTTGTGTGGAGCACGTAAACAAAAGAGTCCCTGTCATTGCAGGAAGTGGTTCTAATTGTACTCATACAGCAGTAGAACTTTCAAAAGAAGCAAAAAAAGTTGGAGCAGACGGTCTTTTAGTTGTAACTCCTTATTATAATAAAACAACACAAAATGGATTAATTGAACATTTTACAACAATTGCAAAAGCAACGGATTTACCAATGCTTCTTTATAATGTTCCAAGTAGAACTGGTTGCAATATTTTACCAAAGACAGTAGCAACACTTACAAAAAATGTGGATACGATTGTTGGTATTAAAGAAGCTAGCGGAAATATTTCACAAGTTGCAGAACTTATGTATGAAACACAAGGGGATATTGATCTTTACTCAGGAAATGATGATCAAGTACTTCCAATCTTATCTTTAGGCGGAAAAGGTGTTATTTCTGTATTATCTAATATTGCACCAAGAGAAACCCATGACATGGTTATGAAGTTTTTAGAAGGTAATGTAGAAGAAAGTCGTGCTATTCAATTAAAATATTTAGAAGTGATCAATGCGCTATTTTGCGAAGTGAATCCAATTCCAGTAAAAAAAGCGATGGAATTAATGGGACTTTGTGGTGGCACATTAAGACTTCCGTTGATAGAAATGACAAAAGATAATACAGAACGATTGAGAAAAGCCATGTTAGAAACAGGAATTCTGTAAATAACGATAAAAGGGGCTATAACAAGAAATCGAGTTATAGACCCTTTTTTTCATCGTTTTTGTTATTGATCGAAGTGAGAAACGCAAGAAAAGAGTTTTATTAGGAAACGATAGGAGGAAGAAGAATGGTTAGAATATTAATGCACGGATGTAATGGTAAAATGGGACAAGTGATTACTGGACTTGTAAAAGACATGAAACAGGCAAAAATTGTGGCAGGGATTGATCGCTATGATGGAATCCCAAATGATTATCCAGTGTTTCAAACGTTTCATGACTGCGATGTAAAGTTTGATGTGATTATTGATTTCTCAAATGCAGCAGCAATCGATCCATTATTAGAATATGCAGTTGCTAAAAAAGTTCCAGTTGTATTATGTACAACAGGACTTAGTGAGGAACAGTTAAACAAAGTAGAAGAAGCAAGCAAAACGATAGCAATTTTACGTTCTGCCAATATGTCATTAGGCGTAAATACGCTATTTGAGTTAGTAAAAGCAGCGGCAAAAGTGCTTGCAACAGCAGGATTTGATATGGAAATTGTGGAACGTCATCACAATCAAAAAGTGGATGCACCATCAGGAACTGCCATCGCATTTGCAGAAGCATTAAATGAAGCCATGAATCATGAATATCACTATGTCTATGATAGAAGTAGTGTAAGAGAAAAACGTGATGAAAAAGAAATCGGATTAAGCGCAGTTCGAGGTGGAACGATTGTTGGAGAACATGAAATTATTTTTGCTGGACCGGATGAAGTGGTAGAGTTAAAACATACGGCTTATTCCAAAGCAATTTTTGGAAAGGGAGCGTTAGAGGCAGCTGTCTTTTTAGCAGGAAAACCAGCTGGAATGTATGATATGAGTGATGTAATTAAACAATAAGAATGAAAGCAAAGACTTGCGGGCATAAGAAACTCATCGAAAAGATGTTCTGTTCGTAAGTCTTTTCTACTCCCTATAATATCGAATATCGATATTATGGGATTGACAATATCGATATTCGATATTATTATAAAAATAAGAAGAAAACTGGAAGAAAGAGGTGAGGAGGACGGCAAGAGAACAGTTTCAGGCATTGACAGAACAGATGTATTATATTTTATTGTCTTTATTAAAGCCCAGTTGTGGGGTTGATATTATGGAAAGCGTGGAGCGAATTTCAAAAGGAAGGGTGAAGGTTGGAGCAGGAACGCTTTATGCACTGCTTGGAAAGTTTGAAAAAGAAAAGATGATTGTGGAAGTTGAAGTAGTAGGAAGAAAACGAACGTATGTGATTACGGAAAAGGGAAGAGCGCTTTTAGAAAAAGAGTATGAAAGACTGATTCACCTAGTAGAAGATGGGAGGGAGTTATTATGAAATATCGGATACAATCTCTTACTATGGATTTGTATAACAAAGAGTTTTTCGTTGAGAAGTTAGAGCGTCTTGCCAAAAGAGGATGGATATTAAAAAAAATATGCGTTGGTTATGGAGTTTTTGAAAAAGAAGAACCAAGGGAACTTCATTACTCCATTGAGATATTTGAAGCAGTAAAAAAGAAGAAAGGCTTTTTAAATGTGGATTTTGAAGAAAACGAAGAAGAGGTGTATATTGAGCTTTGTGAACAAGCTGGTTGGAATTATATTGGAAAGAGTGGCGTTTATTTTGTTTTTTGTTCTGAACAAGCAACTGTGACTCCGATCCAGACGGATCCCTCGTTAGAATTTCATCAGCTAAAAAATAAATTTTTCAATTATTTTTTGCCGTTGCTTACTCTGTGGATGATTTTAATAGTAAATAATTTTAAAAATGTCATGTTTCATTTGTTTTCTTACGAAGACTATTTATCTTGTTTTGCTTTGAGTATTATTCCTATTAGTGTTTTTATGCTCGCTTACGGTTTATTGCCAATTATTGCAGATAGCCTTTGGTTGTTTTGGAAGTGGAGAGGGAAGAAAGAGAAGAACTTTCTCATAATAAAAGGAGTTACGATTGTTCATAGATGGCTTCTTCGCCTGATTTGGATTTTATTTTTCGTAGCTTTTTGTTTGAATAGTTATTATAAGAACAATTGGACAGGTGTTATGCTTCTTGGTGTATTTCTTGTGATTTTAGTTTGTTTTTTACTTGGAATGTATGTTTGGAATAAAAAGATCAAAGAACAAGAAGATAAAATTATTATTCGGTATGTTGTTTCTTTTGGCGTTCTTATATTAGGAATTTCTTTTGGAATGGGAGTACTTGTGAGCGGTGGAGAAGCAAAAGAGGCAGGATATCCTTGGAATACAAAAGTTACAATAGAGACTTTGTTTAACGAAGGAACAACAATAAGGCAAAATCGCCAAGAAAGCCCTGTTTTAGAAGCTATGACATACGAAGGACAATCGGATCACTATTCCTTAAAATATACGATCTATCGCAGTAAAGTAGGAGAAGGAATATTAAAACAAGGATTTGAAAGTGAGAAATTGCGACTAAAAGGGCAAGAAAAAATATTTGGAGGGGAAGGAAAGACCATTACAAAAGAAGACTGGGGAGCAAAAGAAGTCTACGGAATAGTTGGAGATAATTGGAATCATACAATAGAACGACTGCTTTTATTAAATGAAACGTATGCGGTTTGGATTCAAGTGGGTGGTGATTTTGAAGAAGAGCAAAGACCACTTTTGTTGAACAGGATAAAAGAAGAGTTAGTTATTCCTTTATTGGAAGAAGAATAGAGAACGAGTGGTAGTGGAATAAGCAAAAAGAGAATGGAGATGATAAATAAGAAGAAGTCGCTCTCTTATCAAATACAAAATTTTATGGTATGATACAAACAAAGTTTTGTTAGGAGATATTAACTAATAGAGTTGGATTTCTAGAATTGATAGGAAAGCGGCGAGCCAAGTTGAACCGAGAAAAAACAATGAAGAAATAGAAGGGATTTAACGAAAATGAAAGATGGTTTTATTAAAGTTGCAGTTGCCACACCAGAAGTAAGAGTGGCCGATTGCCAATACAATGTAGAACAAATAGTAGCACTTATAAAAGAAGCAGAGGAAAAGAGAGTAAAAATTGTTGTATTTCCAGAACTTTGTATTACAGGATACACTTGTGGTGATTTGTTTTTACAAGAGCTTTTATTGGAACAGGCCGAGGAGCAAGTGAAATATCTTTTAGAACAGACAAAGGGAATGGAAATGGTAATTGCTGTGGGCGCTCCGATTTCTTATAAGCAAAAATTATATAACTGTGCTATTTGGATTCAAAATGGAGAGATTCTTGGAATCGTACCAAAGAAAAATATTCCAAACTATAATGAATTTTATGAAGGAAGATATTTTGTAGCAGGGAATGATTCCATAAAAGAAATGACATATTGTAACCAACGAGTGATTTTTAATTCTAATTTATTGCTCTGCTGTGAAACAGTGAAAGAACTGATCATTGCGAGTGAGATCTGTGAAGATCTTTGGGTGCCAATGCCACCGAGTATCAATCATGCCCTAGCAGGGGCAACGGTTATTGCCAATTTATCTGCCAGTGATGAAGTGACAGCAAAAGAAGGATATCGAAGAAATTTAGTCAATGGGCAAGCAGGTCGACTTTGCTGTGCTTATTTATACGCCAGTGCAGGAGAGGGAGAATCCACATCCGATGTTGTCTATAGTGGAGATAATATTATTAGTGAAAATGGAACAGAATTAGCTCGTTCTAAGCGATTTACAACAGGGCTTACTATTGCTGATATCGATGTAAAAAAACTTTCAGCAGAACGAAGAAAAATGATGACATTTATTACAGAAGATAGAACGGAAAGTTGTTATCAAAAGAAAATGTTTTCCCTTACAATGGAAGAGACGAACCTTTGTCGAACCTTTGCAAAGACACCGTTTATTCCAAGTAATGAAAAAGAAAGGGAACAACGTTGTGAAGAAATTTTTATGATTCAAGCACAGGGATTAAAGAAAAGACTTTCTCATACCCACTGTGAATATGCAGTTGTTGGAATTTCAGGAGGATTGGATTCCACATTGGCATTGCTTGTTATAGCAAAGGCATTTGATTTATTAGGGATTAAAAGAGAACAGATTATTAGTGTTACAATGCCTTGCTATGGTACAACGGATCGAACCTATCAAAATGCTATTCAGCTTACGAAACAGTTAGGAGCTACGTTAAAGGAAATTCGTATTAATAAAGCGGTAGATCAACACTTTAAAGACATTGGACACGATCCAAACAATCATAACGTCGTTTATGAAAATTCACAGGCGAGAGAGAGAACACAGATTTTAATGGATATTGCTAATGCTTATAATGGTATGGTAATTGGGACGGGTGATATGTCAGAGTTAGCACTTGGTTGGGCAACTTACAACGGAGATCATATGTCTATGTACGGGGTAAACTGTTCGATACCAAAAACGTTAGTGAGACATCTTGTTCAATATTATGCGGATATGGTAGCAGACGACATGACGAAAAAAATTCTTCTTGATGTGTTAGATACGCCAGTGAGTCCAGAGTTACTACCGCCAGTGGATGGAAAAATTTCACAAAAGACGGAAGATTTAGTAGGACCATATGAATTACATGATTTCTTCTTATATTACATGCTTCGTTTTGGTTATCCGCCAAAGAAAATTTTTAGAATTGCGGTAAAAACGTTTGAAGGAGAGTATGAAAAAGAAGTGATTTATCGATGGCTTCGCACGTTCCACTGGAGATTTTTTAGCCAACAGTTTAAGAGAAATTGTCTTCCAGATGGACCAAAAGTAGGGACAGTGGCTTTATCTCCAAGAGGGGATTTGCGAATGCCAAGTGATGCCTCTTCTGCCATTTGGATCAAACAAATGGAGGAATTAAGGGAAGAGTTAGGACTTGCAGAATAAAGTCTGTAATTTCAAATAAAGGGAACGACTCAAAAAAACATAGGGCTGTAAATGTAGCCCTATGTTTTTTATGTGGAGTTGTTTCCTATTTTTTTGCCTTCTCTAAAGCATTTTTAATTGCCTGCGTTAAAATGGTGTGTGTGTATTGGCTATCAGCGGTGAATTCGACTTGCTCAATGGAGTCAGCTGTTTGCAATTTTTCATTGATCTCTGCTACAGAAGGTTTTAAAAGGGGGTACATCGTTTCTACGGTTTCATCTAAGTTTTCAAGACTGACATTTGTAACATGATTTTGATCCACTGTGACTTCCACGTTAAAAGAAGAACTGCCAAGGGTGATAGGAGAAGAATAAACTCCAGGTATGTACGTAGTGGCAGAAGCAATGGTTTCTTTTGTCTTGCCTTGGGTGAACATAAAAATAAGAACCAGAATCAGTATAATCCCAAGAACTAGAAAAATACCAGTATAAATAAGTTCCTTTGTGCGCAATACGACAATTTTTGTCTTTGATTCCATAAGGTTCCTCCTCAAATTTAAGATTATTATTATTGTATGAGAGCAAGAGGAAAAATATGATAAAAAAGAATTACGAACATTTGTTTGCTTTCGCACTAAGAATATGTTATAGTAAAAACAAGAAAAAATGATAACAGAGAGAAAGAGAAAAGGGAAGGAGGAACTGTGGACAAGTGTGACACAGGAAAAATAATGGCATTACAAATTATTGCAGGAAAAAGTGGAGCAGGAAAATCTCATTTTGTATATGAAAAAATCATTAAAGAGTCTTTAAAACATCCAGATAAGAACTATTATATTATTGTTCCAGAACAGTCTACTATGCAAGTGCAGAGAAAAGTGATGGAATTACATCCCTATCATGGAACGATGAATATTGATATTTTAAGTTTTCCACGGCTTGCAAACCGTGTATTTGAAGAAGTCAATGAACGACAAAAGACGGTTTTAGAAGATGTTGGGAAGAGTATGATATTAAGAAAAGTGGCGGAGGACAAAAAAGAACAATTAACGATTTTTAAACGCAGTTTAAATAAAACAGGTTTTATTGAAGAGTTAAAGTCACTGTTATCGGAATTTTATCAATATCGGATTGGAAAAGAAACGCTACAATCTCTTATAGAAGAATTGGATCAGGGTACGATGCTTCAAGGGAAACTTTCGGATATGAAAGTGATTTTTGAGGGATTTCAAGATTATTTGAAAGATTATACCGTAGCAGAGCAAGTGTTAGAAGTGCTTGCAGAGCGAGTGAAGGATTCCGAATTATTAAAAAATAGTGTCATCTGTCTTGACGGATTTACAGGGTTTACTCCGATTCAGTATGCGCTAATTCAAAAATTGTATGAACAAGTGGATTGGCTTTTAGTAACTATTGCCATTGAGAAAAGCGAACTGTATTCTCTTTTATCCAATCGTTGGAAAATTGAAGAGTATGAACTGTTTGCGCTGAGCAAGAAGACAATACAACGTCTCTATGAGTTAGCAGAAGAAAAAAATATCTTTATTGCGGAACCGTTTGTATTACAAGGAACGCCATATCGTTTGAAAGACAAAAGAGAGTTAGAAGCATTAGAAAAAAATCTATTTCGTTTTCCGATTCATACTTATCAAGGGCTCAATGATAGTATTCACTTAGTTGCTTGTCAAAATCCAAGGCAAGAGGCAAACTTTGTTATTCGAAAAGTCCGTGAGTTGGTAGTTCAGGGAGCTTGCCGATATCGAGAAATTGGAATTGTTATGGGGGATGGCGAGGTCTATGAACAAGAATTAAGAGAGGCTATGGAGCGACTTCATGTGCCATACTTTGTGGATCAAAAGCGCAGTATTTTAAACAATCCATGTATGGAAAGTATCCGCAGTGTTTTAGAATTAGTAAAAAATGATTTTACTTATGAGAGCGTCTTTCGGTATTTAAAAGCAGGAATGAGCGATTTATTGCCACAAGAGACGGAGAAACTGGAGAATTATATGATCGCCTGTGGAATTCGTGGATATTCCTGGATGAAAAAGCCATTTGAACGGAAGTTAAGAAAAATGGAAGATCAAGAATTAGCTTTTTTAAATCAGATTCGGCTACAATTTTTAGAAGAAGTGGAAGAATTCCGACAAGTGCTGTTACAAAAACAAGTAACGGTAAAAGAAATCATTATTGGTCTTTGTCATTTTATGGAGAAGCTTCGTTATCAAGAGAAATTAAAGGCCTATCAAAAGGAATTTGAGGAGAAAAAAGATTTAGCATCGGCAAAGACTTATGAACAAATCTATGAAAATATTTGTGAAATTCTTGATAAAATGGCGACGATTTTAGGAAATGAAGTTATGAGTTTAGAAGAATTCATCAATATTTTAGATGCAGGACTTTCCGAAACAAAAGTTGGAGTCATTCCTCCTGGGCTTGATCATATCATTGTCGGTGATTTAGAGAGAACCCGTTTTCCAGATTTAAAAGTATTATTTGTGCTTGGGCTTAATGATGGAGTGATTCCAAAAAGTGAAAGTGGTGGTGGAATTTTAAACGATAGAGAACGAGAGATTTTAATGGCAAGAAAGTTAGAATTAGCGCCAACAGCAAAGCAAAATTCTATGATGGAATCTTTTTATATTTATTTAAATTTCACAAAGCCTTCCAAAGAGCTTTATCTTTCCTATTCCAAGGTAGATAGTCAAGGAAAAACAATGCATCCATCTTATTTAGTTGGACGCCTTCACAAGATGTTTCCGAATTTATTAGAGCAGGATGCAAAAGAAGAAAGAAAAGATCGGATTTATACATTAGAGGATAGTATCGACTATTTAATTGAAGGGATCCATCAGTTTCTTAATGATACGTTAGAAGGAGAAGAAAGAGAAGTTTGGCAGGAATTGTTTTGCAGGTTCCGGGAGACCAAAAAAGGGAGAGCCATATTAGAACTACTGATGGAAGGAGCTTTTTATGAAAATCAAGAAAGTGTATTAAGTCAAGCAGTGGCAAAAGCTCTTTATGGTGAAAAAATATCAGGAAGTGTAACAAGACTGGAACAGTATGCCGCCTGTGCTTTTGCCCATTTCTTAAAATATGGATTAAAGTTACGAGAAAGAGAACAACACTTAATTCGCTCTATGGATTTAGGAAATGTCTTTCATAAAACTCTTGAAATGTTTTCAAAGCAGTTAGAAAAAGAAAACAGCACGTTTCGAACGATTGAAGATGAGAGGAGAGATGCCCTTGTAGAACAATGTGTTCTTCAAGTTGTTTCTGAATACCAAGGGGATTTATTTTATACGAGCAAAAGAAATCAGTATATGATTACACGTATGATCCGAATTTCTAAAAGAACCATTTGGGCGTTACAAGAGCATATTAAAAGAGGGGGATTTGAGCCAACGGACTATGAATTATCGTTCCAAAATTATAAAAATTTACACTCTGTAGATGTTTCTCTTTCCAAAGAGAGCTCGATGGCATTACAAGGGACCATTGACCGCATCGACACATATGAAGAAGAGGAACAGCTCTATGTGAAGATTATTGATTATAAATCAGGAAATACTCAGTTTGATGTTGTGGATTTATATTATGGGCTTCAAATCCAGCTTGTTGTTTATATGAATGCAGCGTTAGAAGTGTTAGAAAAAAGGACAAAGAAAAAGGTCGTTCCTGCTGGAATTTTTTATTATAACATTAAAGATCCATTTATTGATCGAGAAGAAGAAGATGCAGACCTTGCTATTTTAAAAAAATTAAAAATGAATGGTATTGTCAATGGCGATCCAGAAATTATGGAACAGATTGAAAAAGAAACGGAAGATGGTTTTGTTTCCATTCCGGTAAGCCGTTTAAAAAGTGGAAATTATAGTAAGGCATCAAAAGTAGCCAGTACCAATCAGTTGTTATCGGTCGGTCGCTACGTAGCGCAAAAAATGCAGACAATGGGACAGGAAATGGTCAATGGAGAAATTGGAATTGAGCCATATAAATTAGGGGATAAAACCGCTTGTGATTATTGTGAATTTCAAGGTGTCTGTGGATTTGATACAAAATTAGGAAGTGATTATCGACGATTATCTTCTGCTAGTCGAGAACAGTTATTAGAAGAAATGGAAGGAACGGTAGATAAGGAGAAAGGAGAGTAAACAATGGCATGGACAAAAGATCAAGAGGCAGTGATTTGGTCAAGAGGTGGTGATTTGCTCGTATCTGCGGCAGCGGGTTCGGGAAAGACAGCGGTTCTTGTAGAACGAATCCTTACGATGATCTGTGAGGA
Organism: uncultured bacterium; assembly: GCA_905214925.1. Lineage (GTDB taxonomy): Bacteria > Bacillota > Clostridia > Lachnospirales > Lachnospiraceae > Scybalomonas. The sequence continues at coordinate 113,164 of CAJMOB010000009.1, forward strand.
GGAAAGTGGAGTTGATATCGATAAAATGTTGATTGTAACTTTTACTAAGGCGGCAGCCGCTGAAATGAAAGAGCGAATCGGTATGGCAATTGAAAGAAAACTACAAGAAGATCCAGACAATGAGCATTTGCGCAAGCAATCCGCCTATTTGCAAAAGGCACAAATTAGTACCATTCATAGCTTTTGTTTGCAGTTAATTCGGGATCATTTTAATATGCTCGGAATCGATCCAGAATTTCGTATGATCGATGAAGGAGAAGGAAAACTTTTAAAAACCGATGTGCTAAAACAAGTGTTAGAAGAGTTTTATGAAGAAGGAAGAGAAGAATTTCATCTGTTAGTGGAAGGGTATACAAACGGAAAAGACGATAAAGCGTTAGAAGAAATGGTGCAAACGTTATATGAATTTGCCATGAGTAACCCAGAGCCAGAAGTATGGTTACAACAGGCAAAGGAACGACTTTGTATGAAAACAAAAACAGAACTTTTTGAAAGTTCTTATATGAAGGAACTATTAAGCCATACGAAAATACTCATAGAGGAACTCTATGAAAAAAATCAGTTAGCGATAGAATTAGCAAAAAGACCGAATGGACCACTTGCCTATGAAAAGACGTTAGAGCTCGATCAAGCCTATTTAGAAAGCCTTATGGAAATTGAAAGCTATGATGGGTATCAAAAAGCCATGGCAGTTGGTGGATTTACGAGAATGTCAGGAAGACCAGCAAAAGAAACCGATGAGGGGTTAAAGGCAACCGTAAAGCAATTAAGAGATGAAGTAAAAGAACAATTAACTTCATGGAAAGAACAATTTTTTTCTCGGACGCCAGAAGATATGCTCTTAGAAGTATCCCTTGTGAAAAAGCCTATGGAAGCACTCATTGATCTTGTGTTGGCATTTAAAGAACAGTTTGCAAAGGCAAAAGAGACAAAAAATGTTATGGATTTTGGGGACTTAGAACATTATGCACTAGAACTATTAGTGGATCATTATGAAGAGGGGAAAGCGATTCCATCTACGATTGCAACAGAGCTGGCAAAAAATTATGTGGAAATTTTTATTGATGAGTATCAAGATAGTAACTTTATCCAAGAAGCAATTCTTAGTAGTATTTCTGGTACGATAAGGGGAGAGAATAATCGTTTCATGGTAGGCGATGTCAAACAAAGTATTTATCGTTTCCGCCTTGCAAGACCAGAAATTTTTATGGAGAAATACGATCGCTATCAAACGGGAGGAAACCAGGAGAAGAAAATTGAACTTCATAAAAACTTTCGTAGTCGTGCCTCTGTATTAGAGGCAACCAACTATGTGTTTCGCCAGTTGATGGGGAGAGATCTTGGAGGAGTCGAATATGATGAAGAAGCATCATTAGTGGCTGGGAAGCAGTTTCCAAAGAGGGAAGAAAGAAAAGATGGGGAAGAAGTTTTTGAAGAACTTTCCTACATCGATCCAAAAGATAAGGCTGAGTTAATTATCGTAGAATCCAAAGAATCTGAATACACAAAAAAAGAATTAGAAGCCCATGCTATCGCAAAGAAAATTCATGAATTAATGGATGAGGACAATCCTTATACCGTTTATGATGAGAAGATAGGAAGCTATCGCCCTGTAGAATATCGGGATATTGTCATTTTACTTCGCACAGTGAGTGGTTGGGGAGAAGTATTAGAGGAAGTGTTATTAGAAGAAGGAATTCCTGCTCATGGAGATAGTCAAAAAGGATATTTTTCTACGATTGAAGTACAAAATATGTTGAATCTTTTAAGAATTGTGGATAATCGATATCAAGAAATTCCTCTTGTAGGAGTGTTGCGCTCTCCTATGGTAGGATTAAAAGGGGAAGAACTAGCTTGGATGAAAGCAGTTTTTGGAAGTTATGGAGGAAAGGAGTTAGCCCTGTATGATAGCTTAGTTTTATTAGCTGAAGAAGAATTTAACGAGGGGAAAGAGGAAGAACAGAAAGAAGGTTCTCTTTATGACCAGATCAAACATCGAAAAGAAGAGCAATTGCTGTTAGGAAAAACAGTGGATTGGTGTATTTCTCTACAAGAAAAGGTACAACAGTTTTTAGCGTTATTAGAGGAATTAGAACAAGGCAAAACTTGTATGTCGATTCATGATCTCATTTGGCTCGCTATGAACCGTACCAATTATTTTTATTATGTAGGGGCGATGCCACAAGGGGAAAAACGGCAGGCAAATCTTTTAATGTTAATTGAAAAAGCTAACCAGTATGAAAAAGTCAGTTATAAAGGACTTTTCCATTTTATCCGCTATATGAATCAGTTAAGAGAGTATGAAGTGGATTTTGGAGAAGCGAGCGTGTTAGGAGAACATGAAAATGTTGTTCGAATTATGAGTATTCATAAAAGTAAGGGATTAGAGTTTCCTGTAGTATTTGTAGGGGAATTAAATAAACCATTTAATTTCTCGGATCTAAGGCAGAAACTATTGATTCATGCGGATGATTATTTAGGACCAGACTGTATTGATTTAGAAACGAGACAAAGCGGTTCTACATGGTTAAAAGATTTAATCCAGATGAAATTAAAAGAAGAGACACTAGGAGAAGAATTGCGAGTTCTTTATGTGGCCATGACTCGAGCAAAAGAAAAGCTAATTTTGGTAGGAACGGTAGACGACTATGAGAAAAAACATTCTCAATTTTCTTACGTGAGATATCAGTGGGAAAAAAGAGGAGGGGAATCTTTTCGACTGGCTAGAACAATTCGAACAAAAGCAAACTGTTATTTGGATTGGATGCTATCCGCCCTTGTGATTCCTCAAGATCTTATTACGATAACAGTTATCGGAGAAGGTGAATTTGTTTTTCAAGAAGTGGAAAGGAAATTACTGTCCGAACAAAAGAAGGAACAGTTAGAACAGTTACAGTCCAAAGAAGAAAATAAAGAAATCGTTATCGTTTTAAAACAACAGCTTGATTGGCAATATCCGTTTGAAGAAGACGTGGAGGCAAGAGGAAAATACTCGGTATCTGAATTAAAGAAGATGGGACAGCAAGAAGAAGGGGAGGATTATTTTAATTTGCCCCAAAGGGAGCAAGAAGAGGGGTTAAAAATAGAAGATAACAGCCAAAGTAAAGAAGAAGTTTTCCGAATGAAAAAGCTAGAAGAACTTCCAGAGGAAGAAAAAATTCGGCCAGCATTTATGATGGAAGAGGAAGAACAAGAAGAGATGGTTGGAGCGATGCGAGGAACTTTTATCCATAAAATCATGGAGTTATTAGATGTTAGAACTGTCGTGGATAGCCAAAGTCTAAATGGATATTTGGATCAGTTAGAAGAAAGACAGTTGCTTACAAAGGAGCAAAGAAGATATCTTCCTATTGGTGGGATTTTATCTTTTATTCAAAGCGATATTGGAAAGCGTGTAAAAGTAGCAAGCGATCTGGGTAGACTCTATAAAGAATCTCAATATATGATGGGGATGCCGACCAATGAAGTGGTAGTTGGAAGGGAAACAAAAGAAATGGTGCTTTTACAAGGAGTGATTGATCTTTGGTTTGAGGAAGAAGATGGGCTTGTATTAATTGATTATAAAACCGATCGCATTTCAGAAGAAGAGGAGCTTAAAGAAAGATACCAAATCCAACTAAACTATTATAAAAAGGCGCTAGAGCAAATGACAGGGAAGAATGTAAAAGAGGCTTATTTTTATTCTTTTGCTTTAAAACAGTTTGTAAGAGGATAAGAAAAAGTTAGACAAAGTTCGTTGTGATTAGAAACCGTTTGCATTTTTTCCTAACATTCTTTATAATATTTTTTATAAAAGAATGGAAGAAAACATAGAAAAGTGGTGTTGCGTATGGAAAATCGGTTAAAGAAAGAATTAAGTCATCCACAGGATTTTACAGAACCAGAAGTTTTATATAAGAAATTAGAAGAAACCATTAAACGTTATCATCCATCTGCAGATATGTCTATGATCCGCAAGGCATATGAATTAGCAGATAATGCTCACAAAGATCAGAGGAGAAAATCAGGAGAACCTTATATTATTCACCCGTTATGTGTAGCAATTATTCTTGCGGAGTTAGAGTTAGATAAAGAAACAATCGTAGCAGGTATTTTGCATGATGTGGTGGAGGATACTGTGTATACAAGAGAGCAAATTGCAGAGATGTTTAATGAAGAAGTTGCTCTTTTAGTAGATGGAGTTACAAAGCTAGGAGAACTCTCTTATTCTGCGGATAAGGTAGAACTTCAGGCGGAAAACTTAAGAAAAATGTTTCTTGCTATGGCAAAGGACATTCGTGTCATTTTAATTAAATTAGCGGACCGCCTTCATAATATGAGGACGATGCAATATATGCCCCCTCATAAACAACAAGAAAAATCAAGAGAAACTATTGATATTTATTCACCAATTGCTAATCGTTTAGGGATTTCAAAAATCAAGACAGAGCTTGATGATCTGGCGCTTCGTTATTTAAAACCAGAAATTTTTCAAAATCTCATGAAAGAATTGGATGAGCGAAAGACCAAAAGAGATAGTTTCATTGCTCGAATTGTAAAGGATGTAAAAGCTCATATTGATCATTCAGGAGTGCAAGCAGAGATTGATGGTCGTGTAAAACACTATTTTAGTATTTACAAAAAAATGGTAAATCAAAATAAGACATTAGATCAAATTTATGATTTATTTGCTGTTCGAATTAAAGTAGAAACAGTGAAGGACTGTTATGCAGCGCTTGGAATTATTCATGAAATGTATACACCAATTCCAGGAAGATTTAAAGATTATATTGCCATGCCAAAACAGAATATGTATCAATCTCTTCATACGACGGTAATTGGACCAGAAGGGCAACCGTTTGAAATCCAGATCCGCACATATGAAATGCATAAAGTAGCAGAATATGGTATTGCTGCTCACTGGAAATATAAGGAAGGTGGCGGAGGCCCATCCAATATTAAAGAAGAAGAGAAACTTTCATGGCTTCGTCAGATTTTAGAGTGGCAAAGTGATTCCACAGATAATAAAGAATTTATGAGTATGTTAAAAGGAGATTTAGATCTTTTTAACGAAGAAGTTTATTGTTTTACTCCAACAGGAGAAGTAAAAAGCTTGCCTGCTGGTTCCGTACCAATTGATTTTGCGTATAGTATTCATAGTGCTGTTGGAAATAAAATGGTAGGGGCAAGAGTCAATGGAAAACAGGTGCCAATTGATTATCAGTTAAAAAATGGTGATCGGGTTGAGATTATCACTTCCCAAAATTCAAGAGGCCCAAGTAGAGATTGGCTTTCTATTATTAAAAGTACACAAGCCAGAAGTAAAATTAACGCTTGGTATAAGAGCCAGTTTAAAGAAGAGAACATTGTAAAAGGAAAAGAACTAATCGATAAATATTGTAAACAAAAAGGAATCGTTTTTTCCAATATTAATAAGCCAGAATATATGAAACGTGTGATGTTAAAATATGGCTTTAAAGATTGGGAATCGATTTTGGCTTCAGTTGGTCATGGCGGTCTAAAAGAAGGTCAAGTTGTCAATAAGTTATTAGAAGAGTATGAAAAAGAGAAACATGCAAAAGTAACGGATGAAGAGATCTTAGATACCATTGGTGATCAAGTGTTGCAAGATACAAAAGATGCACCAAAGAAAAAACGTTCCAAAGGTGGAATTGTTGTAAAAGGAATCCATGATGTGGCTGTGCGATTTTCAAAGTGTTGTAGTCCTGTTCCAGGAGATGAAATTGTTGGTTATGTTACACGCGGTAGAGGTGTTTCGATTCATCGAACCGACTGTATCAATGTACTTAGTATGCCAGAAGAAGATAGAAAACGTTTAATCGATGCGGAATGGCAGCAGCCTGAAAATGAAAAAGAAGGAAGACTTTATACAACAGAGATTTTAATTTATGCTAATAATCGCATGGGTATGTTTGTCGATATTTCAAAAATATTTAATGAAATTAAAATTAACATTGCGTCCATGAATGCTAAAACAAATAAACAAGGGAAGGCGACAATTAGCCTCAGTTTTGAAACAAGTGGAACGGAGCAGTTAAATCGCATTATTGCAAAACTTCGAAAAGTAGATGGTGTGATTGATATTGAGCGTACTGCAGGCTGAGAATAAGAAAAGTATAGTAGGATAGAGCTTGGAGGAAATGACAACATGAGTCAAATAAAAATTTATGGAATGCCAGTAGGGAATATTGGAGCTAATTGTTATTTTGTTGTGAATGAACAGACAAACGAAGCAATTTGTATTGATACTGGAGCAGAGGGTGAAAAAATCTGCCAACTCATTCAACAAAATGGCTGGAAATTAACTGGCATTTTATTAACACATGGGCATGCCGATCATATTGGAGCGACACAATATGTGAAGGACCAGGAAAAAGTAAACGTGTATGCGGCAAAAGCAGAAGAGGAAGTATTAGCACAGCCAAAGTTAAACTTAACAACGATGTTTGGAAATACCATGTCTTTACAAGCCGATGAATGGTTAGAAGACGGTCAGGAACTAACATTAGCTGGAGTTTCCATTCAATGTCTTTTAACAGCAGGACATACAAAAGGTGGTATGTGTTTTTATCTTCCAAAAGAAAAAATTGTATTTACAGGAGATACCCTGTTTTGTCAATCCATTGGAAGGACAGACTTTCCAACGGGAGATTTAAAAACTCTTGAAACGTCCATAAGAGAAAAATTATATGTACTTTCTGATGATACCGTAGTATATCCGGGTCATGATACTTCTACAACCATTGGACATGAAAAACAACATAATATGTTTGTAAGAGGAGACATAAAATGATTGGATATATACAGACGATTAAAGACGAACAAGAAAGAGAAAAAGCGGGCAAATCTTATCATTATGAGGTTTGCTCGTTGCTCACTGCCTTTTTTGGAAATGAAAAAATTCGTGAGACAAAAGAAGGAGTAGATTTTGTACTCAATCTTGTTTGGGATAAAGAAATTACGATTTCCATTGAAAAAGAAGGAAAAATAGAAAAAGATGCCGTAGGGATTTGTTCTTATCAAGAAATTAGCGAACGCAGAAATTATTTAAAACGATTTGTTTATAAGTTTCTTTGTTCCTATACGAATAAAACATTGCCTTGGGGAACATTAACAGGAATCCGTCCGACGAAAATTGCTTTAGATTTATTAAACGAAGGAAAGACAAAAGAAGAGATTATCGATTTTTATCAAGAAGAATATTTGACGACAGAACAAAAGGCAAATATGTGCAGTCAAATCGCAAAACAGGAACAAAAGTTATTAAATGAATTTCCTTATGAAGATCAATATAGTCTTTATATTGGGATTCCATTTTGTCCAAGCACTTGTCTTTATTGTTCTTTTACATCATACCCAATTCATCAATACGAGAAAAAGACTTGGGAATATTTAAAGGCATTGAAAAAAGAAATTGCTTATATTAAAGAGGCTATGGAAGAAAAAGGAAAAGTTCTTAGTACCATCTATATGGGTGGAGGAACTCCAACTTCTCTATCTGCAGAGCAACTTGACGATCTTCTTTCCTATGTAAGAACGGTATTTGATCTTGATAATCCAAAGAGTCAATTATTGGAGTTCACCGTAGAAGCAGGGCGACCAGATAGTATTACAAGAGAGAAGTTACGGGCTCTTAAAAAGAATAAAATTGATCGCATTAGTATCAATCCGCAGACAATGAAAAACGATACATTAAAATTAATTGGAAGAGCACATTCTGTGGAAGATACCAAAAAAGCATTTGAGATGGCAAGAGAAGAAGGAATCAGTAATATTAATATGGATATGATTGTAGGACTTCCAGGGGAAGAATTAAGCGATGTGGAAAATACTTTAAAAGAAATTGAAAAAATGCAACCAGAGAGTCTTACGGTTCATTCCCTTGCTATCAAAAGGGCAGCTAATTTAAATATTCAGATGGAGAAATATCGAAGTCTTGTAAAGGGAAGTACCAATGAGATGTTAATGCTTGTTGATGAATATGCAAAAAAATTAGATCTAGTCCCTTATTACTTATATCGTCAAAAAAATATTCCAGGTAATTTAGAAAATGTAGGATATGCAAAAGAAGGTCTTGAATGTCTTTATAACATTTTAATTATGGAAGAAAAACAGACGATTATGGCAGCTGGTGCAGGAGCTACTACAAAATATGTATGTCATAGCGAAAATCGCATTGAGCGGGCAGAAAATGTTAAAAATGTCGATCAATATATGGAACGAATTGATGAGATGATTGAACGCAAGCGAGCACTTCTTTTAAAAGGTTAAGAAAGGGGTTATTGGGGTGAAGAAGTTAGTAAAAGATTTAGGTGATTTTCCTGTAATTGAGACGGATTTCATGGAGAATATTATCCATGGAATGATGGTAAGCAAACTTGCTTATATGCTTGGAAAAGAACTAAACTTTTCGGAAGAACGCTGTCACGATCTGGCTGTTGCGGGCATGGTACATGATATTGGAAAGCTAAAACTCAATCATTATGTCAATGAGAATAATAAAGATATTATGCGTGTGGACGAGTTGCGCTATGTAAGGACACATTCTACAATTGGATATGCTATTTTACGGGAACGAGGATATCCAGAAGTTGTATTAAAATCGGTTCTCTATCATCATGAAAATTATGATGGTACTGGGTATCCAAGTAATTTAGAGGGAGAGAGAATTCCTCGTGGTGCAAGGGTGTTGCGTATTTGTGACTCGTTTGCTGCCCTTATATCGAATCGGACGTATCGTAGTGCTTTTGATAAAGATACGGCCATTGAATTGATGATAGAAGACATTAAGTATTTTGATCTAAAAATGTTTTTAGCATTTCAGAAAATGTTACAGTCAGAAGAACTGATGAAGGCACTTGACAATATAGAGCTATGTAGCTAACATAATAAAAGATCTTCTTTCCGATAAAAAAGGAAAACGGATGGAAGAAATGATTAGATTTTCAGTAAAAAGGAGAAAACAATGGCTGAATCAATGAGAGGTCTGCACAGAACTCACCGTTGTGCAGAAGTGAGCAATAAAAATATTGGTGAAACAGTAACCTTAATGGGTTGGGTACAAAAAAGCCGTAACAAAGGAAGTCTTATTTTTGTTGATCTAAGAGATCGTTCTGGCATTATGCAAATTATTTTCGAAGAAGGAAAAACAGCGCCAGAATATTTTGAAAAGGCTGGAAAATTAAGAAGTGAATTTGTAATTGCTGTGGTTGGTCGTGTAGCCGCTCGTTCTGGTGCGGTAAACGAAAATCTTGCCACAGGAGATATTGAAATTCTTGCAGATGAACTTCGTATTTTATCAGAAGCGGATACTCCTCCATTTCCAGTAGAAGAAAATAGTAAAACAAAAGAAGAACTTCGTTTAAAATATCGTTATCTTGATTTAAGAAGACCAGATCTTCAAAGAAACTTAATGATGAGAAGTAAAGTGGCCACATTGACTCGTCAATTTTTAGCAGAGGAAGGATTTTTAGAAATTGAAACACCAATGCTTACAAAGAGTACACCAGAAGGAGCAAGAGATTACTTAGTTCCTAGCCGTGTGCATCCAGGGAATTTCTATGCGCTTCCACAATCTCCTCAGATCTTTAAACAGTTATTAATGTGCTCTGGATACGATCGTTATTTCCAAATTGTAAAATGTTTCCGTGATGAAGATTTAAGAGCGGATCGTCAGCCAGAATTTACACA
>CAJMOB010000010.1:0-108036 GCA_905214925.1 uncultured bacterium
AAAAAAACACCTTGAAAAAGAAAATTTCAAGGTGTTTTTTTATTTATGTGAAGGCAACGAATTAGAAACTATGCTTACATGAGTTTATGATGATTATACACCAATGTGAGAAATGAGAGGAGTGTTTTTTCTCCTACTTTTCATGAATATCATTAAAATAATGATCATTTTACGATTGTTTTATGAGTGAAATATGATATAATAGACGTAAAATGATGAAATATGATAGGGGGATCATTCTTATCATAGAATTATTGTTTTTAAATATGTAATAAAAAATATGAGAAGGAAAAGGAGAAGAGGTATGGTAGATTTAAAAGCAAAACCATTTTATTTAAAAGAAGAGGATATTCAATGGGTAGAAGAAACGATTGAACATATGACATTAGAAGAGAAGATAGGTCAATTATTTATTATGTTGGATAGAAAAAAAGATCCAGAAGAGACGAGGAGAATTTTAACGAAATATCATATTGGGGGATGCCGTTATCAGAGTGAAGATCGGGAAAAAATTTATGAACAAAATAAGTTTTATCAAGAGAATAGTAAAATTCCAGTTCTGATTGCGTGCAACTGTGATAGTGGAGGAAATGGTGCTTGCTCTGATGGAACTTATGTAGCAACTGCCGCAGCTTGTGGGGCGAGTGATGACTATGGTGTATCATACGATGTGGGATATGTAAGTGGAAGAGAAGCAAAAGCAGTAGGATGTAATTGGGATTTTGGACCAGTATGCGATCTTTTATTCAATTGGAGAAATACAATTATCAATACAAGAGCTTATGGAAAAGAGACAGAAAAAGTAATTCAGCACTGTAAAGCCTATATAAAAGGGGTGAAAGAAAGTGAGCTTGCTGTGTGCTGTAAGCATTTTCCAGGGGATGGAATGGAAGAGCTTGATCAACATCTTGTGATGGGAATTAATGACCTAAGTTGTGAAGACTGGGATAGAACTTATGGGACAGTCTATAAAACACTGATTGATGAAGGAATTGAAAGTATTATGGTAGGTCATATTGCGTTGCCATCCTATTCAAAGAAGTTGCGTCCTGAAATGAAGGATGAGGATATTTTACCGGCAACCTTATCAGAAGAGTTATTACAGGATTTATTAAGAGAGAAATTAGGGTTTAATGGATTGCTTCTTACAGATGCTTCTCATATGGCAGGGTTGACTTGTGCAAAGCCAAGAAGACTGCAAGTTCCAGGAGCGATTGCTGCAGGATGCGATATGTTCTTATTCTTTAATGACATTGAAGAAGATTTTGAATATATGATGCAAGGGTATAAAGAAGGAATTATTACTGAAGAACGACTACATGATGCTTTAAGAAGAATCCTGGGATTAAAAGCTGTCCTAAAGTTGCATGAAAAGAAAAAATATGGTAAATTAATACACGAGAAACAAGGGCTTAATGTAATTGGATGTGAGCAGCATTTAGAGTTAGCAAAGAAAGCAGCAGATGCTAGCATTACATTAGTAAAAGATACAAAAAAAGTACTTCCGATTGATTCAAAAACTCATAAAAGAGTTTGTGCTTTTGTCATCAGTAGTTCACCTATTCTAAGAAAAAATGTAGAAGATCCTGTGAAAAAAGTGATAAAAGAAGAACTTGAGAATGCAGGTTATGATGTTCATGTACATGATAGTTACTATGATCTCATGTTAAAAGAAGGAATTAATTTGGAGACAGAATTAAAATCCGTTATTATCGGAAAAGTGGAAGAATTTAAGAAGAAATATGATGCCGTCTTTGTATTTATTAATATGAAAGGATATGCTCAGACGAATAATGTAAGACTTAGTTGGTCCATTGGACATTCTGTTGAGATTCCATGGTATATGCAGGAAGTACCAACTGTCTTTATTTCACTGAATTACACCAATCATTTAATTGATATTCCGATGGCAAAAACATTTATTAATGCCTATGCACCTACAAGAGAAGTTATCAGACAGACCATTGATAAAATAGCAGGACGTTCAGAATTTAAAGGACAATTTGACGATAATGTATTCTGTGGAAGATGGGATACAAGATTATAAGGAAAGAAAAGGAGAATATGAAAAGTACAAAGGCAGCAGTATATAAGAGAAAGCAACAAATATTAATAGAATTAAAGAAGAATAAGAGAGTCTTAGTAGAAAACTTATCAGAAGAATTAAAGGTATCACCGATTACCATTCGGAGGGATCTTGACGAATTTCAGAAGAAAGGAATTGTTAAGAGATTTTATGGTGGAGCGGAATTGATTCAAGGAGCTTTGCTTGAAGATCCAGCAAGAGATACTTCCGATAAATCGTTGTTAAATTATAAACAAGCCATTGCACGAGAAGCAGTAGAGTTGATTGAAAATGGGGATACTATCTTCTTAAATAGTAGTTCTACGGCGCTTTTAATTTTAGAATATTTAAAAAATAAAAGGGTCACTGTTATTACCAATAACGGAAGAGTGATTGAAAAAGAATATGATCCACTGATAGAAATTGTTTTAACAGGGGGAGAAGTTAGTGGTTATAAGCGTTCTCTTGTAGGAGATTTTGCCCTACAAATTATTCGAAAGGTTAGGGCAGATAAATGTTTTTTAGGAGTAAGTGGGATTACAGATAGCGGAGAAGTTAGCACTGCAATTCTACAAGAAACGATGATCAATAGTCTCATGATGGAACAGACCAATGATATGGTGGTATTTTTAGCGGATCATCGAAAAATAGGAGTTCAAAATAACTTTATTATTGGAAATATTGAGCAGGTTAAAAACGGATATATTATTACTGATGAGAAGGCGAATAGCTCTATTTTATCAGCCTTAGAGAATAAACGAAGTGCAAGAATAAAAAGAGCAGAGTTAATATAAGGTTCATAAAAAATGTCTAATGAAAGAAATTTCATTAGACATTTTTTATTTGTGCCAAGGTAATGAGATTTAATATAGTTTTTGATAGAGTGACTCAAATTCCGCCTGTTTTTTTAAATAAAATTCTAAAGAATTTGGATTTGGAACATATTGTTTTATCAAATCATTTTTTCGTGTGATGTGAAAAGCATCGAAATATGTATTTGTCAATCCAAGTGACATCGCTGCTTGAATAAAAGCCCCAAGAGCTGTGGCTTCTTCATTTTTATAGATAGAGATAGGAATTTGAAGAATATCAGCTTCCAATTGAGGGAAGATAGAACAATTAGTTAGCCCACCACAAAGTTTAATGTGCTTAACAGATTTTAAATATTTTTTTAGTGTCTTTATGTTGCAATTGATCTCATAACAAATACCTTCTAATAAAGCATGAGCAAAATCTCCTCTAGTTGAGGAAAGGGAGATATTATGAAAGGTTGCTAACGAATTGCTATTCCAATCTGGAGTTGCTCGTCCTTGAAAATAGGGAAGAGCAAGGATCGAAGTGTTCTCACAATTTTCTAATTCCGAGTTGATTAAATGAAAATCGTTTTTTTCACATTCTGAATAAAAGGTCTGTTTGAACCAATTAAAAGCAGAGCAACATGTCAAAATACTGCTTTCTAACAGATATTGATTTGGGATACAAGAAGTACTAAAAATTACATCTTCTTTAATATCATCAGGAATCTGTTTACAACAAGCTAAAATAAAAGCACCGGTTCCAGTTGTGATTTCAAAGTCACCGTCTTGTAACACCCCAAGTCCGAGAGCGGCGCATTGTTGATCTCCACCAGCAGTGATAATAGGAATTCCTGATTTGAGATTGCAAAGGCTAGCAAACTCTTTTGTCAAAGTACCACAGATACTAGCTGGTGGTATTAAATCACTTAATTTTCTTTGATCGATCTGAAAAATATCTAATAATTCTTGATCCCATTCGTTGGTTCGAATATTCATCAGCTGAGAGCGACTACCGTAGCTATAATCTAAGACTTTATGACCAGTCATTGTGTAAATCAGATATTCAGGAATTACAGATAGCATATCGCACTCATCATAAATATCAGGAAGATTTTCATGAATCCAAGCCATTTTACAAGCAGAAAATACTGGATTAACTGTTGAGCCGCTCTTTGAGAAGATAACGGAGTTTAGATGTTTTAAAGATTCTTTATACGATAAGGTGCGTTTATCTTGCCACATAATAGCAGGCATAAGTGGTTCTCCGTTTTTTAATGGAATAACAGAAGATCTTTGAGAGGTTAAAACGATGGCATCTGGAGTAAGGTTATGAGCATGACAATACTCTGCTAAGGAACAGCAAAGCTCAATCAGTTCCTGTTTTAAAGTAAGTGGATCCTGTTCTACATATCCATTAGAAAAGTATTGCGGTGCATGTGTCATTTGTTTTTTCATTAGAATGGTCGCATCTTGATTAAATAGGATTCCACGCATACTAGAAGTTCCTATATCGATCACATAAATAATCATAAAATCCCCCTTTGCTAGTTAAAGTAACTAAAATAAAATAATACATAGTCATAATTATAGCAAAATATAAAAAAAGATCAATAAAAAATGAACTTTAAACCAATAAAAGAACGATAAGAGAATGATATAGGTTCAAAATATACAATAAATATGTGTTTTGAGTGTATTATTTATATAAAATAGCTTGACATAAACTAAAAATGATCATATAATAATCGAAAAAGGGATTAGGGAGGCAAAAACGAACAAAAAATAATAATGGATTGCGAGGAGGAAGTATGGAGAAAAAAAATATCAAAACCGAAAAAAAAGAGTTTTTGACAGGAATGGCATTTATTTTACCAAGTTTTTTAGGCTTTTTAGTCTTTACATTAATTCCTGTTATTATTTCACTTTTTCTTAGTTTTACAAAGTGGAATTTTATGGAAGGATGGAGTTCCATTAAATTCAATGGACTTGATAACTACATTCGATTGTTTTCAGATGAGTGGTTTATCAGTTCCTATAAAAACAATATTATTTTTACAGTGATTACGGTTCCTGTGTTGATCGCATTAGGTCTTGTAGTAGCTACGATCTTAAATAAGTATATATGGGGTGGTGGAGTCGTACGAATTATGATTTTTATTCCTTATATAGCAAGTGTGGTTGCCGTATGTGCAGTCTGGATGGTTTTATTTCAACCAACATACGGGCCAATTAACCAATTTTTAAGATCCATTGGAATTGAGAATCCACCAGGATGGTTAGCTGATTTTAAGTGGTCATTACCATCCATTATGATTGTGTACATATGGCAACAAGTTGGCTATTATGCCATTGTATTCTTAGCTGGATTAAAAGGGGTTTCTGAGGAAGTATATGAAGCTGCAAAGATCGATGGAGCTTCTGCAATTCGACAGTTCTTCTCTGTAACAATTCCTCTTGTTTCTCCTACAACCTTTTTCTTAACAATTATGGGGATTATCGGATCTTTTAAAGTGTTTGATCAGATCAGTGTCTTAACACAAGGAGGTCCAGGAAGTTCTAGTTCAGTTATGGCTTACTATGTATATCGAACAGCTTTTGAATATTATGATATGGGATATGCTAATACCTTAGCATGGGCATTATTTGTGCTTGTCTTTGTGGTGACTTTAATACAGTGGAAATTACAAAGTAGATTTACCAATGAGTAGGGGAGGAGAGAAAGTATGTTGAAAAAAATAAATATCAGTAAAGTGATTTTAACAATTGTTTTCTGGTTTATTGGTATTACTATGTTAGTTCCCCTTGTATGGATGATTTCTACGGCATGTAAGGTGGAAGCTGATGTATTTAAATTCCCAATAGAATGGATTCCAAGGAGATGGAATCTGATTGAAAATATGAAAGAAGTTTGGGGTGGAGAATATAACTTTGGTTTATATTATTTAAACTCCATTAAAGTAACAATTTTGGCAACCTTTTTACAGGTATTTGTATCAGCACTTGGTGCTTATGGTTTCTCAAAAGTGCATTTTAAAGGAAGAGATAAAATTTTCCTTGTGTACTTAGCAACGATGATGATTCCACCACAAGTAACAATTGTATCTCAGTTCATCATTATGAGAAATATTGGGCTCTACAACACTCATGCAGGAATTGTTTTATTATTAGCATTTAGTGTATATGGTGTTTTTCTTTTAAGACAGGCCATGATGGCCATTCCAGAATCACTATCTGAATCAGCAAAGATTGATGGGGCAGGTCATTTTAGAATCTTTTTCCAAATTATCCTTCCTATGATAAAACCATCTCTTGCTACTCTTGCTACTTTAAAATTTGTGTGGACATGGAATGACTATCAAACACCACTTGTATTTTTAAATGACAGAAATTTATATACCATTCAGTTAGGAATGCGCCAGTTTGCTTCCGAATCAGGAAACTATTACTCCTTGATTATGGCTGCAGCGGTGTCTGCAATCTTGCCACTTATTATTGTTTTCTTATTCTGTCAGCGATTTGTCGTTGATGGTATTGCCACAGGAGCTGTAAAAGGATGAGAATAAAACAATAATATTTGATAGAAAGATAAATTATAGGAGGTATGTTATGAAAAAAGGAAAAAAAATTTTATCAATGCTTATGGTATCAACATTGGCAATGGGGATGCTTTCTGGATGTTCAGGAAGTAGTAGCACATCAAAAAGCGGGGATTCTGATGATGGAACTGTAAACTTAAGATTTGTTTCATGGTACAAAAATTATAAGGATTTAGATGAAAAAGTAGCGGAAGAATATAAGAAACTTCATCCAAATGTAAATGTAACATTTGAATATTATGGGGATATGACAGCTACCGAATATTATAAAAAAGTGGATTTAATGGTTATGGGTGGAGAAGAAATGGATATTTTAATGACATCTGCTTTTCCAGAACACGCACAAAGAGCTGGCTCAGGAGCTTACATAGCACTGGATGAATATTTTGAAAAAGAGGGAGTAAAACCAGAAGATGAATATTCCATTGTTCAAAAAGTCAATGATAAGATCTATGGAATTCCAGGAGATGTAAAATCTTGGTTTGTACTTATGAATAAAGACTATTTGGACGAAGCTGGACTTCCTGTTCCTGAACTTGATTGGACATGGGATGATTATAGAGAATATGCAAAGAAATTGACAAAGGGTGATGGAGCAGACAAAGTTTACGGAAGTTATTTCCATTCATGGGATCATTATGATTACATGGGAATGTGGTCAACATATCCAGATAACCCAATGTTTAAAGAAGATATGTCAGGGGTTAACTTTGACGATCCAGACTTCAAGGATTGGTTGCAGTTCCGTTATGATTTAGAAAATGTGGATAAAACTTCTGTTCCATATTCTGATGTTGTTTCTATGAACATGAATTATAGAGATAAGTTCTTTAATGGAGAGATCGCAATGCTTCCAATTGGTAACTTTATTGTTCCAGAGTTAGACGATCAAGATAAGTATCCACATGATTTCACAACAACATTTGCAGCGATGCCAGCATGGAAAGAAGCAGAGGATGGAACAACTTATACAGAATCTCATTTCTATTCTGTGAGCAAAACTTCAAAACATCCACAAGAAGCCTATGATTTTATTCGTTATTACACAACAGAAGGAATGAGAATCAGAGGAATCAGTGTATCAGCTCAAAAGGGAATTGATAAGATGGAATTTATGAATATGCAGATTGAAGATCCAACTTATATTGATATTGATGCACTGGATAAGGTTATGAACAATCCAAAGTGGAATGATTTAATTTACACAAATGTTCCAACTTATAATAAAGAAATGTCCCAGTTAATGGTAGATGAATGTTCCAGATTTCTTCTTGGAACGGATTCCCTTGACAATGTAGTTTCTTCTCTTATGAACAATGGTTCAAAACTGATGAAGGAAAAGGGAGATAACTAAATGAAAAGGAGGTGTCGAAGAATATAGAATTTTAGAAAGATGCAGGATGGATAAAGTAGGATAGATTTTATCCCTTGTATGGAAATCATATTTTTCGACACCTCTTTGTTTTTATGGTGACTAAAATTATTTCAAAGGAGGTTTTTATGCTATATCCGAAAATGTCTAAAACACGCATGGTATTTAGCTTAGATGGCGTGTGGGATTTTCAACTGGCAACAGAAGAAGTTAAGCCATCAAAAAAGTTAGAAGATAGCATCCCAATGCCAGTACCATCTTCTTATAATGACATTTATATAGGAAGGGATTTTAAAAATCATGTGGGTAACATGGTGTATCAAAGAACTATTGCTATCACAGAACAAATGTTAGAGAAACGTCTGGTATTGCGGTTTGGAAGTGCGACTCATAAAGCAGAAGTCTTTTTAAATGGCGAATATATTGGTGGGCATAAAGGCGGTTTTTTGCCTTTTGAATTTGAAATTACAAAGTTTGCTAATGTTGGGGAAAACCTTTTAACGGTTGTTGTTGATAATATCATTGATCACACAACCCTTCCAGCTGGAAGAATCGTTAATCAAACATTTCCAAATATGGAACCAGAAATACATAACCTTCCAAATTTTGATTTCTTTAATTATAGCGGTTTAATGCGTTCCGTTCAACTATATACCACCGATAAAAATTATATCAAAGACATTGTTATCTTTGGAGATGACAAAGGGAACATGGAATGGAACGTTTTGGTGGAAGGAGAAGAAACACTATCAGTGCAGGTGGAAATTCTTGATAAAGAAGGGCACTGTGTATACCAAGGGCAAGGAAGAAGTGGAAAAGCTAGAATTATCCCTTGTGAACTTTGGGATACCGAAAATCCTTATTTGTATAGAGCCAAAGTTACGTTGAGAAAAGGACAGGAGTTGCTGGATGAGTATACCGAAACTTTTGGATTCCGAACGATTACCATTGAAAATTGTCGACTCTATTTGAACGGAAAGAAACTATATTTAAGAGGGTTTGGAAAGCATGAAGATGCGCCAATTTCAGGAAGAGGATTGAACCTGCCTTATCATATCAAAGATCTTGCACTTATGAAGTGGATGGGAGCAAATTCCTTCCGCAGCAGCCATTATCCATATAGCGAAGAGATGTTAAATCTATGTGATCAAGAGGGGATTCTTGTTATTTCAGAAGCACCAGCAGTGGGACTTCATACAGGGTTTACAGCAACTGGTATGATCGGTGGAGAGCCAAAAGGAACATGGACAACATTGAAAACAGCAGAGCATCATAGAGAAGTCATTGAAGATATGATTCGAAGAGATAAAAATCATCCATGTGTTGTCATGTGGAGTGTGGCCAATGAGCCAGCCAGTGAAGAAGAAGGGGCAAAAGAATATTTTGAACCGCTGACCACCCTTGCAAAAGAAAAAGATCCACAGCATCGCCCTGTTACTATTGTAACATATGAAGGTTCTAGTCCTGAAAAGTGCAAGGTTGCGGAACTATGTGATGTATTGGTGATCAATCGATATCGTGGTTGGTATGATACCGAAGGAAACTTAAAAGGAGCAGCAGCACTTTTAAAGAATGAGTTAGAACGGTTCCATAAACGATGTCCAGAAAAACCGATTATGCTTGGAGAATATGGAGTGGATACCATTGCAGGAATGCACGACATTGATGGAGGATTGTTTAGTGAAGAATATCAAGTGGCATTTTTAAAGACGTACAGCGAAGTGTTTGACTCCCTACCTTATATTACAGGAGAACATGTTTGGAACTTTGCAGATTTTGCCACAGCAGAAAATATTAAACGAGTGCAAGGCAATAAAAAAGGTATTTTTACTAGAACAAGAGAACCGAAAATGTCAGCATATTATATGAAACAACGCTGGAATGAAATGAAAGAAAAGGAGAACAGCTATGAGTAAAATTGATACAATTACAAGAGAAAGTTGGATTATGAGCACATTCCCAGAATGGGGAACATGGCTCAATGAAGAGATTGAGAACGAAGTTGTAGAACCAGGTAATGTAGCTATGTGGTGGTTAGGATGTACTGGTATGTGGTTTAAGACACCAGGAGGATGTAATATTACCGTAGATTTTTGGTGTGGAAATGGAAAGAGAACCCATGGAGATGGCAAAATGAAACCAGGACATCAAATGGCAAATATGTGTGGAGCTCGTATGATGCAACCAAATCTAAGAGCCGTTCCTTTTGTATTAGATCCATTTGCAGTGAAACAAGTGGATGCTGTGTTGGCAACTCATTATCATCAAGATCATATGGATCCAAACTATGCAGCACATATTATTCAAAGTGGAATGACAACACAAGATGAAAGTGGAAATGAAGTTCCAGTTCCATTTATTGGACCAAAAAAATCAGTGGAAACTTGGGTGAATTGGGGGGTTCCAAGAGAACGTTGTCAAGTAGTAAAACCGGGGGATGTAATTCGTATTAAAGATATTGAAATTGTTGTTTTAGACTCTTTTGATAGAACTTGTCTTGTTACAACTGATGATACCTCTGAAAATCGAGAAGAGTTAACTGGAATTTGTCCAACAGATATGGATGAAAAAGCGGTGAACTATTTGATTAAAACACCAGGAGGAAATATTTATCACAGTGGAGATTCTCATTATTCTATCTATTTTGCAAAACATGGAAAAGATTATGATATTGATGTTGCCTTTGGTTCTTATGGAGAAAATCCAGTGGGGATGGCAGATAAAATGACTTCTTGCGATATTTTAAGAATGGCAGAAGCATTACGATGTAAAGTGGTAATTCCAATTCATTATGATGTATGGACAAATTTTATGGCAGATATTAATGAAATTAAAGTTCTCTATGATATGAAAAAGGATCGTTTAGGCTATCAGTTCCATCCGTTTTTCTGGGAAGTAGGAGGAAAATATATATATCCTCTTGATAAAGAAAAACGAGCTTATCATCATAGAAGAGGATTTGAGGATTGTTTTGAAGCGCCACAAAATATCCCGTTCCGATCATTATTATAAGAAGAAAGGGATAATGTATGGAACAGTATACAATTGGTCTTTATGAGAAATCCATGCCAACTTCTCTTACATGGGAAGAGAAGTTGGTGGAGGCAAAAAAAGCAGGATTTGATTTTATAGAAATTAGCATTGATGAAACGGATGAAAAACTAAAAAGACTTGATATGAGTGATGAGCACTGTCTGGAATTGGTAAACTTAATGGCCAAGGTGGGAATTCCTATTCGCACCATGTGTCTTAGTGGACATCGAAAGTATCCATTAGGCAGTCATGATAAAGAGATTCGGAAAAAAGGAATGGAGATTATGAAGAAAGCCATCCAACTTTCTGAAAAACTAGGAATTCGCATTATACAGTTAGCTGGCTATGATGTTTATTATGAAGAAGGAGATGAAGAAACCCAAGCATGGTTTGAAAAGAATTTAAAAGAAGCAGTTGCTATGGCGTCTTCTGCTGGCATTTTGATGGGATTTGAAACAATGGAAACAGACTTTATGAATACGGTTAAGAAAGCGATGTACTATGTAGAAAAAATTAATTCACCGTATTTAGGCGTTTATCCGGATTTAGGAAATATTACAAATGCTACAAAGCAATTAAAAGAAGACGCAGTGGATGATATTCAATGCGGAGCGGGTCATTTAGTAGCTATGCATCTAAAGGAAACAAAACCTGGCATATTTCGAGAAGTTCCTTTTGGAACGGGACATGTGGATTTTGTGAGCGGTATTAAAACTGCTTGGAATGCTGGAGTTCGAAAATTTGTGACAGAATTTTGGTATGTGGGAAGTCCTACATGGAAGGACGATTTATGCAGTGCAAACCATATGATGCGAGAGATTTTAGATCAACAGTATTTATGTAAAGAAAGATTATAAATGCGGAGGCTGGAGAGAAAAATGAAGGTAGAAAAAAAGAAACTAGGAACATTAGAAAAATGTTATTGTGTTCAAAAACTTGTGTTTCAAGGAAAAGAACACCTTTTAATCGCTGCGGAGAAACAAGATGCTTGTCAGCTCTTTAGTATGGAGGGAGAGTATGAAGATACGATTTGGGAGCAACCGGGAGGCACGATGAGCATGGTTCAAGTTCCAGAAAGTGATGGTGTATTTTTAGCTACTCATAAATTTTACTCTCCTAATGATTCAAAGGATGCTAAAATTGTGTGTGTGAGTCCAGAGAATGACCAGTGGAAAATAAATACAGTAAAAGAACTTCCATTTGTACATCGGTTTGATATTCTAAAGAGAAATGGCGTGCAATATTTGATCGCCTGTACCATAAAGTCAGATCATAAATATAAGGAAGACTGGACTTCTCCAGGAAAGGTATATGCAGGCGTTCTGCCATCGGATCTCTCTTCCTATTCAGAGGAAAATCAAATTTCATTGACGGTGATTCAAGAGGGAATGACAAAAAATCATGGTTATTATAAGGTGGAATACAAAGGACAAGAATCCGCAATTATTAGTTGTCAAGAAGGAATCTTTTGCTTTACCCCACCTGTTGCACCAGACAAAGAGTGGGAGATAAAAAAGCTGTTAGATATTTCTGCAAGCGATGCAGTTCTTATGGATTTAGATGGGGATGGAAAGCAAGAACTGGTTGTCATTGCACCATTTCATGGAGATCAAATTTTGATCTACAAAGAAGAAGGAGATACTTTTAAAAAAGTATATGAATGTGAAGAACCATTGGAATTTGCTCATGCCATTTGTGGAGGTATTATAGGCAAACGACCTACAGTTGTAATTGGACATAGAAAAGGTAAACGAAACCTGTATCTCTTTTCTTGGGATGCACAGAATAAGAAATTTGTTCATGAGATCATTGATGAGGACTGTGGTTCTGCAAATGTGATGCATTTTAAACGAGAGGAAAAGGATTTTCTTGTTGCTACCAATAGAGAAATAAATGAGATCGCAATGTATCAGATTGGAGAGTAAGGATATGTTAGAGGAATTAAAAAAACAAGTATACGAGGCGAATATGGAACTTCCTCGTAGAGGATTAGTTACTTATACATGGGGAAATGTAAGTGGGATTGATAGAGAAAAAGGACTGTTTGTAATAAAACCAAGTGGAATTTCTTATGATATGTTAAAGCCAGAGGATATGGTGGTTCTTGACCTAGAAGGAAATAAGATAGAGGGACAGTATAATCCATCTTCTGATACAGCAACTCATTTAGAGTTGTATCTGGCATTTGAGGAGATTGGTGGTATTGTACATACTCATTCTTCTTATGCTACTGCATGGGCTCAAGCGGGAGAAGGGCTTACTTGTTATGGAACAACACAGGCAGATTATTTCTTTGGAGAAATTCCATGTACAAGAGGGCTCACTGAGGAAGAAATTGAGGATGCCTACGAAACCAATACAGGAAAAGTTATTATTGAAACCTTTAATGGAAGAAATCCTATCCACGTGCCAGCCACTTTATGCAAAAATCATGGAGCTTTTGCATGGGGAAAGAATGCCAAAGAAGCTGTTCATAATGCAGTTGTTTTAGAAGAAGTTGCAAGGATGAACTTTCTTACAAGATGTATTGCTCCAAATGTAAAAGAAGCACCAAGATATTTACAAAATAAGCATTTTATGAGAAAACACGGTCCAAATGCTTATTATGGACAATAAAAAAATGGATAGAGGATAAAAGAAATAAGGGATGGAGAAGGATAAGGGGAGGAAAAGGTGAATAACATGTTTCATGAAGATAACTTCTTTTTTAATGGGATTAATAAAATCTTAGACTATATTTTTGTTAGCTTTTTATGGCTTTTATGTTGTATTCCAATTATAACCATTGGAGCGTCTACGACGGCACTTTATTATACAACAAATAAAGTGATTCGAAATGAGAGAGGAGATATTTTACCTGAATTTTTTAAAAGTTTTCGTTCTGCTTTCAAACAGGCCACTGGTTTTTGGATATTTTTTCTCCTGATCGCAGGTGTTGTGTACTTTGATGCCAAAATTGTGAAAGAAATGTTAGGAGAAGGTATGTGGATAAGTATTTATAAATCTCTTTTTTGTGGACTACTTACGTTGAGTATATTTGGAATAATCTATATTTTCCCATACATTGCAAGATTTTCAGCAACCAATACAATGGTTATTATCAATAGCTGTTTTATGATGCTACATCATTTTGTGAAAACAATTCTTGCAGCTATCTTATCCGTGAGCGCCATCCTTATTTGTTGGCTATTTCCAATTACTCTATTGTTTATACCAGGTGTATGGGCACGTCTTTTATCTAATTTACTAGAAAGTATTTTTAAGCGTTATATGAGTCAAGAGGATTTAGCATTAGAAGAAAAAAGAAATCAACGGATGTAGGAAAGGAAGTAAAGATGAAATTTTTTATTGATACAGCAAACGTAGAAGATATTAGAAAAGCCAATGAGATGGGAATTATTTGTGGAGTGACAACGAATCCTTCTTTAATTGCTAAAGAGGGTAAGGAGTTTCAATCAGTAATTCAAGAGATTGTGTCTATTGTGGATGGTCCAATTAGTGGTGAGGTCAAGGCAACAACGATGGATTGTGAAGGAATGATCAAGGAAGGACGTGAAATAGCAAAAATTCATCCAAATATGGTTGTGAAAATTCCGATGACAGTAGAAGGGTTAAAAGCGGTAAAAGTGCTATCAAAAGAAGGAATTAAAACAAATGTAACTTTGATTTTTACAGCTACGCAGGCATTATTGGCAGCAAGAGCAGGAGCAGATTATGTATCGCCATTCCTTGGCCGGTTGGATGATATTTCTACTTATGGGATTGCATTAGTGGAAGAAATCACAACGATCTTTAGAATGCATAAGATTCAGACTAAAATTATTGCAGCCAGTATAAGAAATCCAATGCATGTACTTGAGTGTGCAAAAGTAGGAGCGGATATTGCCACTGTTCCATATGCTGTGCTGGAACAAATGACAAAACATCCGTTGACAGAACAAGGAATTAAAAAGTTTCAAGAAGACTCTTTAGCAATATAATAGAGGAAAGAAAAACGTTATGTTTATCTATGAAACCATGATGTGGAATATATACCATATCATGGTTTTTTCGTAAAAAATTATATAAAAAAATTTTTAACAAAGCGTGAGATAAATCACAGTCATTATAAAAAAAAATTGTTATACTTTTAACATATTTGTGATTGTTAGAAATTTAACTTATAAAATAGAGAACATAACGTTGTAAGGTGTTACAAGAAAGAAGAGGTGAATCGCATGGGTTATCAGATGGATAAGCAAGCACTTAATAGATGTTTTTCTGAACTTTCTAAGGAATACATCATCTATGCCCCAAAATGCTATGAAGGAAAAGGAGCGTTTTCCGATACAGATTTAATTCGCTATGGAGAAGTGGCGACTGTAGATGAAATCGAGTTTCATGAGAAATCAAGATTTTCTTTTAAAGAGATCTTACTTCCAATTTCACAGACATTATTTTATTTCACAGAAAATGAAGTAAAAGAAGCAGATGGACCAAAAAAATCAGCCATTGTATTTTTAAGAAGTTGTGATCTTCATGCGGTAAAGCGTTTAGATGCTGTTTATTTAAACAACGCTTTTGAAGATTATTATTATAAGCGAATTCGCGAAAAAGTTCATTTTGTTTTAATGGGATGTAAGGAATCCTTTGATAGCTGTTTTTGTGTTGATATGGGAACCAATCGTTCTGAAAATTATGATATGGCAATGGAAGAACGAGATGGAATGTTCTATATAGATGTAAAGGAAGAATGTTTCAAAGAAGTATTTGCTTCTCATGCTATAAAAGAAGAATCAGTGGAAGTTTCTTATGTGACAGAGACAAAGACAAAAGTGCATATTCCAGAAGATTTAACATCAGCGGTTGCAAAAAGTACCATGTGGGATGAATACGATAGCCGTTGCATCGCATGCGGTCGTTGTAATTTTTCATGTCCAACTTGTACTTGCTTTACAATGCAAGATATTTTCTACACCGATAATGGAAAAGTTGGAGAGAGAAGAAGAGTACAAGCGTCTTGTATGGTAGATGGCTTTACCAATGTTGCAGGTGGAGGAAGTTACCGCCAGAAAAAAGGGCAGAGAATGCGTTTTAAAGTGCTTCATAAAGCATTAGATTTTAAAAAGAGAAATGGGTATCAAATGTGTGTTGGATGTGGACGTTGTGATGATGTCTGTCCAGAGTATATTTCATTTTCTCATTGCTTAAACCGTTTAGAAGAAGGGATGAAGGAGGTTTCTGATAATGAATAAAAACGAATATATTCCATTTTTATCTGAAATCAAAGAAGTGATAAAGCATACAGATATTGAGTACACATTTCGTATGGAATACAATGGGGAACAAAAAGTAAAACCAGGACAGTTTTTTGAAGTATCCATTCCAAAGTTTGGAGAAGCCCCAATTTCTGTTAGTGGAATCGGAGAAGGATTTATCGACTTAACGATTCGCCGTGTTGGTAAAGTAACAAATGAAGTATTTGAACGTTACGTTGGAGATACTCTTTTCCTAAGAGGGCCATATGGAAATGGATTTGATGTAGAAGACTATAAGGGAAAAGAAGTGGTTGTAGTAGCTGGTGGAACGGGAGTATCTCCAGTTCGTGGAATCATTGAACATTTTTCTCATAATCCACAAGATGCAAAAGGAATGACTTTAATTGCAGGATTTAAATCTAAAGATGATATTTTGTTTAAGGAAGATTTAAAACAGTGGGATCAGACAATGAATCTTATTTTAACATTGGATAGTAATGGGGGAGATACTTCTTATAAAGAAGGTCTTGTTACGGCTTATATTCCAACGTTAGAGTTACAAGAGGTAAGCACTGCGGTAGCTATCGTTGTTGGACCGCCTGCTATGATGCGTTTTTCTGTTATGGCACTGCTTGAAAGAGGATTTAAAGAAGAAAATATTTGGATTTCTCATGAAAGAAAGATGTGCTGTGGACTTGGAAAATGTGGACATTGCCGTATTAATGACAGTTATGTATGTATTGATGGACCTGTGTATAACTACACAGTTGGAAGTCAGTTATTAGATTAGGAGGGCAAGCGTTATGGATATGAATACAAAGAAACTAAAGAAAAATGCCTTTCGTGTGACTAAGGTAAGGGGAGTCACTGCATCAAGAATTCGTGTGCCAGGTGGTCATATGGATGCTAAGTATTTATCACAAATTCAACAGATTGCAGAGACATATGGAAATGGAACGGTTCATATTACAAACCGCCAAGGATTTGAAGTTCCAGGAATCCGTTTTGAGGATATGCCAAAAGTCAATGAGATGCTTCAGCCAATCATTGAAGGATTGGAAATCAATCAAGTAGAACCAAATACAGGATATCCTGCATCTGGTACAAGAAATGTTATCGGTTGTATTGGAAACCGTGTCTGTCCATTTGCTTGTTATGATACAACCGCGCTTGCACAAAGAATTGAAAAAGAAATTTTCCCAAATGATCTTCATTTTAAAGTTGCGGTAACAGGTTGTCCAAATGACTGTGCAAAAGTTCGTATGCATGACTTTGGGATTATGGGAATGACGCTTCCGATGTTTGAACCAGATCGCTGTATTAGCTGTGGTGCTTGTGTTCGTGCTTGTAAGAAAAAATCCACAGAGGCATTAAAGCCAGTGAACTTCCGTCCACAACGAGATGCGGATAAATGTATTGGCTGTGGAGAATGTGTATTAAACTGCCCAACTTCTGCATGGACAAGAGATACAAAGAAATATTTCCGTTTAACTTTGATGGGACGTTCTGGAAAGAAAAATCCAAGACTTGGAGAAGATTTTATTAAGTGGGTGGATGCAGATAGCATTGTAAAGATCATTAAAAATACCTATGACTATGTAAAAGAATATATTGATAAAGATGCTCCAGGTGGAAAAGAACATATCGGTTATATCATTGATAGAACTGGTTTTGAAGAATTCAAAAAATGGGCATTAAAAGATGTAGAGCTTCCAGAATGCGCACAAGTTTCAACTCCTGTGTACTGGAAGGGAATTAAATATTAGTTTTTATAAAAAAATAGAAGAAGCCCAACGATTTCTAAGGTGAAATATTCAAAGAAATGGTTGGGCTTTTTATTTACGAGAAGACAAGGAACTGTATGCGAGCATTTATGCTCACGTATGGCCACTGTCCGCAAAGCGTGTTTCTCATTGCTGTTTATAAAAAATAAAGATTTTCTATTATAA
This sequence comes from uncultured bacterium, assembly GCA_905214925.1. Taxonomy (GTDB): domain Bacteria; phylum Bacillota; class Clostridia; order Lachnospirales; family Lachnospiraceae; genus Scybalomonas. Next base: position 18,050 of record CAJMOB010000010.1, read on the forward strand.
CTTTACCATACAAGAGAATAGGTGTATAATTAGGGAATACTTTATGAAAAAATAAGTGATCGATTGTATGCGTTTGTATACAATAAAGAAAAAGATAGCATAGGAGAAATGAACATGAAAGATCAAAATTGTGGATATTGTGTAGGTGGAGAAGTATTGGCGAAATTTGGAATTCCTATTTGTGATTTAGACGTAAGCCAATTAATTTTATTTAAAGAGCAAAGTAAACCAGGAAGATGTATCGTTGCTTACAAAGATCACGTAAGTGAAATCGTAGATATCAGTGATGAAGAAAGAAACCGTTTCTTTGCCGATGTAACAAGAGCAGCAAGAGCGATTCATAAAGCATTTGCTCCAAACAAAGTAAACTATGGAGCATATGGTGATACTGGTTGTCATTTACATTTCCATCTTGTACCAAAATATGAAGGACAGGATGAATGGGGTGGCGTATTCCAGATGAATCCAGATAAAACATATTTAACAGAAAAAGAATATGAAGAAATGATTGAAAAAATCAAAGCTTGTCTTTAAGGAGTGTGGGAAATTCATAAGGTGAATTTCTTATAGAAACGATGAAAAGCATACAGTGTAAGCTTTTCATCGTTTTTTATGTTATAGGGAATTCTTCCCAAAGGGAGTTATTCTATAACATAAAAAAGCACTACGTGCCAACGATGCGCAGGTCGCAATGAGAAAAATTTTACTTCGTAAACTGCGACCGCGCAGCAAAGTGTACGTTGCTAGAAGTAGCCTAAAGTGGCAGTGAATTTGTAACGTACACTTTGTTTTTGCTTGCATTATAAACTTATCAATGTTAGAATTTTACTGAAAAATAGGCGATAGAAGCCTTTAAAAAGGAATGAAAAATAAACTTTGATAAAAAGAGATAGAAAGAGAGAAAAGATATGTGGATTGCAGATGGATGGAAAGATTATGAAGTGATTGATTCTTCTTGTGGAGAAAAACTAGAGAGATGGGGAGATTATATCCTTGTTCGACCAGACCCACAAGTAATTTGGGATACAGAGAAAAAAGATAAACGCTGGAGAAAGATGAATGGACACTACCATAGAAGTAATAAAGGTGGTGGAGAATGGGAATTTTTTGATCTTCCAAAACAATGGCAGATTCATTATAAAGAATTGACTTTTAATTTACAGCCATTTAGTTTTAAACATACAGGATTATTTCCAGAGCAGGCAACAAACTGGGATTGGTTTTCTGAAAAGATTAAAAAAGCAAATCGTCCAATCAAAGTTTTAAATCTCTTTGCTTATACTGGAGGAGCTACGATTGCCGCTGCCAATGCAGGCGCTTCTGTTACTCATGTAGATGCATCAAAAGGAATGGTAACATGGGCAAAAGAAAATGCACGTTCTTCAGGATTAGAAGATGCACCAATCCGTTGGCTTGTGGATGACTGTGTAAAATTTGTAGAACGAGAAATTCGTAGAGGAAATAAATACGATGGTATTATTATGGATCCTCCTTCTTATGGAAGAGGACCAAAAGGAGAAATTTGGAAAATTGAAGAAAAGATTCATCCATTTGTACAACTTTGTACAAAAATCTTATCCGATGATCCATTATTCTTCTTAATTAATTCTTATACAACAGGGCTTCAACCAGCCGTTCTTTCTTATATGATGAACGTAGAAATTGTGAAGAGATTTGGTGGTAAAGTGGAAGCAGGAGAAATTGGTCTCCCAGTATCTTCAAATGGATTAGTTCTTCCTTGTGGAGCTTCTGGACGTTGGGAAAAATAAGGAAAGCATAAATCATTGTTAGTTTAAGAAAGGAAGTGAGGAGATGGCAGAGATTCAAAAGAGAAAGCATAGAAAAATGTTTTTTCTCTTTCTTTTACTAGCTGGAGCAATTTTCTTTCTTCTTCCTAAAACAATTTATGCAGAAACAATAAACCAAGAGAGAAGTCAGTTAGTTCCTCCAGTTACTCCGATCTATGGAACAAAAGTCTTGATTATTAAACCGAATGCTCCACAGTTAAAAATGATAGAAGGAAGTAGTCAGCAACTTTATTACCAAGTGTTGCCTACTACCGCTTTAAATCCAAAGGTGACCTTTGCTACTTCGGATAAAAAAGTAGTATCCGTTGATAGCAAAGGAATAATGAAAGGGTTAATGCCAGGCCGTGCCATTATTACCATTTCTAGTACCGATGGAAGTGGAGTTCGCACGAGAGTCGCTGTTCAAGTGACGAAAAAGGTATCAAGAGTAAAAAACATAGCCCATCGTGGGATTGTAGATGTGACACCCGAAAACTCTATGGCCGCCTTTAAAGCAGCAGGTGAGAAAGGATTTTGGGGAATTGAATTTGATATTCAGACCACAAAAGATCACCATTTTATCGTTATGCATGATGCGGATATTGCGCGTATGACCAATGGAAGTGGATATGTAAAAGATTATACAAGGTGGGAACTTCGAAGGTATAAGATCGATAGTGGGGAAAATTTAAAAGACTTACCGACTCAGAGGATACCAGAGTTAACCGATGTATTAAATCTTTGTCGAGCTTATAATATGGTTCCTGTTATTGAATTAAAAGAGGTTCAAGTGTCAGAACTAGGGGAATTTTTAGCGATATTAAAAAAATATGGTTTAGAAGATCGAGCGGTTGTGATTTCTTTTAAATTAGAGCTGTTAGAGTGGTTAAGAAGTCATTCAGAAACTCTACGGTTACAGTGGATAGAAAAGGGTATGTCCACCTCACATATTACTTTATGCAGTTTAAGAAAAATTGATATCGATACAAAATTGCATGGAGTAACAAGGGAAAAAGTGCGATTTGCCCATGAATTAGGTGTGGCAGTAAACTGCTGGACAATTGTAAATGATACAGAATATCAAAGGATGCAGGATGCAGATGTGGACTATATTACGATGGATATGATCCCACCAGCACTGCGATAGTAATAATAATTAAGAAGGATTTTTTTCGTGAAGATAATAAAAGCGAAAAGAATCCTTTTTCTTTTATTTCTATGCTCATCCTTTTATCAAAAAGCAAGAATGGAAAAGAAAAAAGTGAGAAAGTAAAGTATGATTAGAATAACAAAAAGAGGATAAAAAGGAGGTGTGATAATGGAAAGGGAGAGAGGAGTGATCAAAGGATTGCTTTATATACAAGAGCATTTAGGTGAGGCCTTATCATTAAAAGATATCGCTTTTTTCGTTGGGTATTCGGAATATCATTATGAGAGAGTGTTTAAACAATGGATGGGAATGGGAGTAATGGAGTATGTAAAGGAGCAAAGACTGCAACAGGCATGGGAACAGATTCAAAATGGAGAAAAAATTATTACAGTAGCATTTCGATATGGATATCAATCTCATAGTGGATTTACAAAGGCATTTAAACAGAGATTTGGCATTTCGCCTTCTCTTGTTAAAGCTATGAATGTTCAATTACAATATGTAAAGGGAGTGGAGTTTATGAAAAGAAATGATTTGAAAAAAGAAGGATTACTAAAATATTTTATGGAACAGTTAAAGGAGAACAAGATTACAGAAGATATGGGGATGGTTCAGGATGTATATGAATTTGCAGAGCGAGTATACAGGGGAATGAAACGATATTCTGGGGAAGAATATATTACACATATGCTACAGATAGCGCTCTTATTGGTGAAAATGGAAGCGGATTTTTCGGTTATTTTAGCAGGAATGTTTTGCGATAGTTTGAAGAAAACGAATGTGACAAAATATGAGTTAGAACAACATCTATCAGATAAAGTAATAGCACTTATTGTAAAGGCAAATGATTTTTCTATCAATATAAAAGAGAAGCAAGAAATATCAGAAGAAGTGATATTAATAAAACTAGCAGAACGCCTGCACAATATGCAAACGTTAGAGTATATGGAGGAAGGAAGACGAAGAGAAAAAGCAATGGAAACGATGGAGTGGTTTTTACCACTTGCGAGAGAATTAGGGAATGATATGCTTTGTATCCAGTTGAATAAGTTATCCCTACAATATATAGAGTAGAAAAGTTCATAAAGAAAGATGTTTTTAATGACTCTATTATGAAGAAAATTAGGAAGAAATGCAGAAATAGAAGTAAATCGCTGTTTGACTATATTCGTCGAATAGGCTATTTACTTCTATTTTTAATTTATGATAGAATAGGTTAGAATACAAAGGTGTTCAAAAAGCAAAAGTATTTTCCGTTGCTAATTATGTTCCATATTATCTATAGAAGAAATACATTATTATATAGAAGGAACCCGTTTCATTTCAAGGAGAGCAATAAAAGGAATAATCCATTTAGAAAAACTTTTTGAGATGATATAGAAAGGAAACGCTCGTTTCTAGCAAGTCTTAAAGAGGTTTCGGAAATATATAGAAAATATGGAGAAATAAGTAATGGTGAAAATGCACAAAAAATCTGTGGAAATTTGTTGGATTTTTTATTTTAAAAAGTAGTCTAAATAATAAAAAAATACTTGCCAATCCCGAAAATATAGTATATACTAATACCTGTTGTGACATGATAGCGATGAAGCGTGAGGTTGCTACACAAGAGGTGTAGGTTTTCCGTGGAGCGAATGTCAAGTTAGAGAAACTGGCGACAAGTCACTGTACAAGAACAATAGAACTGTAGGATTTTAAGAAGACAACAGGGAGAAAGTGTGCATCGGAAGAAAAAACAGAAGATACACACGGGTAAGTGTACAGTCACCGCTTGTCGTACTAATATTAAGTGCGAAAAGGAGGCGACTTTTTTTATGGCAAGTCAAGTAATGAGAATTACATTAAAAGCGTATGATCATCAGTTAATTGATGCTTCTGCAAAATCTATTATCGAAACTGTAAAAAAGACAGGAGCAAAGGTGAGCGGTCCAGTACCAATGCCTACTAAGAAAGAGGTAGTAACAATTCTTAGAGCGGTTCACAAATACAAAGATTCTAGAGAACAGTTCGAACAAAGAACACATAAGAGATTAATTGATATCATCACACCAACTCAAAAGACTGTTGATGCTTTATCTGGATTAGAAATGCCAGCAGGCGTTGATATCAGCATCAAAATGAAATAAAAAAGTCCAAATTAGGAAAAATCCTTTAAGGTTTATTTATATAAGCCATCTAGGATGATTGCACAACGATGCAATCCGCTGTAGATCAAATTAGGAGGTAAATTCAGCAATGAAGAAAGCGATTTTAGCAACAAAAGTCGGAATGACTCAAATCTTCAACGAAGATGGAGTATTAACTCCAGTTACTGTATTACAGGCTGGTCCTTGTGCAGTAACACAAGTAAAAACAATGGAAAATGACGGATATAGTGCCGTTCAGGTTGGTTTCATGGATAAAGCAGAACGCCTTATCAACAAACCACAGAAAGGTCACTTTGATAAAGCTGGTGTAGCTCCAAAGAGATTCGTTAAAGAATTCAGATTCGAAAACGCTGAAGAGTACACAGTAGGACAGGAAATCAAAGTTGACATCTTCGCAGAAGGTGACAAAATTGATGCAACTGCAACATCAAAAGGTAAAGGATATGCAGGCGCAATCAAAAGACATAATTTCCACAGAGGTCCTGTAACTCACGGTTCTAAACACCACAGACACATCGGTTCTAACGGTTCTGCAACAACACCAGGACGCGTTTGGAAAGGTAAAAAGATGGCTGGTCACATGGGATGTGAAAGAGTTACAATCCAGAATCTTGAAATCGTAAGAATCGACGCAGACAATAACATTATCTTAGTAAAAGGTTCTGTTCCAGGACCAAAAAAAGCTTTAGTAATGTTAAGAGAAACTGTAAAAAGCGGTAAATAATTAGGCTTTCACAAGGAAGGAGGACACACAGATGGCATCAGTATCTGTTTTAAATATGGAAGGTGCACAGGTTGGTACAGTTGAATTAAACGACGCAATCTTCGGTGTAGAAGTAAATGAACACTTAGTGCACATGGCTGTAGTAGCACAGCTCGCTAATAACCGTCAGGGAACACAGAGCGCAAAAACTCGCGCAGAAGTTCGTGGAGGCGGAAGAAAACCTTGGAGACAAAAAGGAACTGGTCATGCAAGACAAGGTTCTATCAGAGCTCCACAATGGACAGGCGGCGGAGTAGTATTCGCACCAAAGCCAAGAGATTACTCTATCAGATTAAACAAAAAAGAAAAGAGAATCGCATTAAAATCTGCTTTAACATCTAGAGTAAATGAAAACAAATTCATCGTACTTGACGAGTTAAAATTAGATGAAATCAAAACTAAGAAATTCCAGGCAGTTTTAAATAACTTAAAAGTAGAAAAAGCTTTAGTAGTTATGAACGAAAAAGATGAAAACGTTATTCTTTCTGCAAGAAACATTCCATCAGTAAAAACTGCTTTAACAAATACAATTAATGTATACGACATCTTGAAATACGATACAGTTGTTGTAACAAAAGATGCGTTAGCAACAATTGAGGAGGTGTACGCATAATGGCAGCTTTAAGATATTACGACGTAATTCTGAAACCAGTTATTACAGAAAAAAGTATGAACGCTATGGGCGAGAAAAAATATACTTTCTTAGTACACCCAGAAGCTACAAAAAGCCAGATTAAAGAGGCTGTAGAAAAAATGTTCGAAGGAACAAAAGTTGAAAAAGTAAACACAATGAACTGCGACGGAAAAACAAAAAGACGTGGTATGGTTTACGGAAAAACAGCTAAAACAAAAAAAGCTATCGTTAAATTAACAGCTGAAAGCAAAGATATCGAAATCTTCGCCGGCTTATAATCAGTAATTTAAAAACTATACGCAATAAAAGCGTGACATGAAATTGAGTATTGAAAGGAGTGCTAATAATGGGAATTAAAACATTTAACCCATATACACCTTCCAGAAGAAATATGACTAGCTTAGATTTCGCTGAAATCACAAAGAAAACTCCAGAGAAATCTTTATTAGTTTCTTTAAACAAAACAGCTGGTCGTAACAATCAGGGAAAAATTACAGTAAGACACCGCGGAGGCGGAGCTAAAAAGAAATATAGATTAATCGACTTCAAAAGAAATAAAGATGGTATTCCAGCAAAAGTTGTTGGTATCGAATACGATCCAAACAGAACAGCAAATATCGCATTATTAACATATGCAGATGGTGAAAAGAGATATATCATCGCACCTGCTAAATTACAGGTTGGTGAAGTATTAATGAGTGGTCCAGACGCTGAAGTTAAAGTAGGAAACTGCTTACCACTTGCTAACATTCCAGTTGGTACAGAAATTCACAACATCGAAATGTACCCAGGAAAAGGTGGACAGTTAGTTCGTTCTGCTGGTAACTCTGCTCAGTTAATGGCGAAAGAAGGAAAATACGCTACATTAAGACTTCCATCAGGCGAAATGAGATTAATTCCAATCGTATGCCGTGCAACAATCGGACAGGTTGGTAACATCGAACATGACCTTGTAAACATCGGTAAAGCAGGACGTAAACGCCATATGGGTATCCGTCCAACAGTTCGTGGTTCCGTAATGAACCCTAATGACCATCCACACGGTGGTGGTGAAGGTAAGACAGGTATCGGTCGTCCAGGTCCATGTACACCTTGGGGTAAACCTGCTCTTGGCTTAAAGACAAGAAAGAAAAACAAACAATCTAACAAAATGATCGTAAGAACTAGAGACGGTAAGAACGTAAAATAATAAGGAGGTAACCTATGGCTCGCTCACTTAAAAAAGGACCATTTGCAGACAAAAGCTTATTAAAGAAAATCGATGCTTTAAATGCAGCAAATGAAAAAACAGTGATTAAATCTTGGTCACGTCGTTCCACAATCTTCCCTTCATTCGTAGGACACACAATTGCCCTTCACGACGGAAGAAGACATGTGCCAGTATATATTACAGAAGATATGGTTGGACACAAACTCGGAGAGTTCGTTGCAACAAGAACTTATAGAGGACATGGAAAAGACGAAAAGAAATCAAAAGTTCGTTAATTGATTAGAAGATGAAAGGAGGTCACATCCATGGCTAAAGGACATAGATCCCAAATCAAAAGAGAGAGAAATCTTAAAAATCGCGAAACTAGACCATCAGCTAAATTATCTTACGCTAGAGTGTCAGTTCAGAAAGCTTGCTTTGTATTAGATGCAATCCGTGGAAAAAGTGTTCAAGAAGCACTTGGTATCTTAGCATACAGCCCAAGATATGCGTCTTCAGTTATAGAAAAACTTTTAAAATCTGCTATCGCTAACGCAGAAAACAACAACAATATGAACCCAGAAAACCTTTACGTTGCAGCTTGCTATGCAAACAAAGGACCAACAATGAAAAGAATTCAACCAAGAGCACAGGGTAGAGCTTATAGAATCGAAAAGAGAATGAGCCACATCACAATCGTGCTGGATGAAAGATAGGAGGCAATCATGGGACAGAAAGTTAATCCTCATGGCTTAAGAGTCGGTGTTATTAAGGATTGGGATTCAAGATGGTATGCACCAAAAGCTGATTTTGCTGGAAACCTTGTAGAAGATCAGAAAATTAGAACATTCCTTAAAAAGAGATTATACAATGCTGGAATTTCAAAAATTGAAATCGAAAGAGCATCAGATAGATTAAAAGTTATCGTTTACACAGCAAAACCTGGTATCGTAATCGGTAAAGGCGGAGCTTCTATCGAAGCATTAAAAGCAGAAGTTCAGAAAATGACTGCTAAAAGATTATTAATTGACATCAAAGAAGTAAAAAGACCGGACAAAGATGCTCAGTTAGTAGCAGAAAACATTGCTGCACAGCTTGAAAATCGTATCTCTTTCAGAAGAGCTATGAAATCTTGCATGCAGAGAACAATGAGAAGCGGAGCACTCGGAATTAAAACATCTGTATCTGGACGTTTAGGTGGAGCTGATATGGCTCGTACAGAGTTCTACAGTGAAGGAACAATTCCTCTTCAGACACTTCGTGCAGATATTGATTATGGATTCGCAGAAGCAGACACAACATATGGTAAAGTCGGTGTTAAAACATGGATTTACCATGGTGAAGTACTTCCAACTAAAGAAGGGAGCGATAAATAATGTTAATGCCAAAAAGAGTAAAACGTCGTAAACAGTTCCGTGGTACTATGGCTGGTAAGGCGTTAAGAGGAAATAAAATCAGCAACGGTGAATTCGGTATCGTTGCTATGGAACCAGCTTGGATTCGTTCCAACCAGATCGAAGCAGCCCGTGTTGCTATGACTCGTTATATCAAACGTGGTGGTAAAGTTTGGATCAAAATTTTCCCAGATAAACCAGTAACAGCAAAACCTGCAGAAACTCGTATGGGTTCTGGTAAAGGTACTTTAGAATACTGGGTAGCAGTAGTAAAACCAGGACGTGTTATGTTCGAAATCGCTGGTGTACCAGAAGAAACAGCTAGAGAAGCTCTTCGCTTAGCTATGCATAAGTTACCAGTTAAATGTAAGATCGTATCTCGTGCAGATTTAGAAGGCGGTGATAACAGTGAAAACAACTAAGTATGTAGAAGATTTAAGAAGTAAATCAGCTGCAGAACTCAATGAAGAATTAGTAGCTGCTAAAAAGGAATTATTTAACTTAAGATTCCAAAACGCAACAAATCAATTAGACAATACAAGCAGAATTAAAGAAGTAAGAAGAAATATTGCCAGAATTCAGGGTGTTATCACTGAAAAGGCAAACAGTATTGCTTAATAATATATCCTGAAAGGAGGAACAACTGTCGTGGAAAGAAATCTGAGAAAAACACGTGTAGGTAGAGTTGTTAGCGACAAGATGGATAAAACTATCGTAGTTGCTATTGAAGATAATGTAAAACATCCTTTATACGGTAAAATCGTAAAAAGAACATATAAATTAAAAGCTCATGATGAAAATAATGAGTGTCGTATTGGTGACAGAGTAAAAGTAATGGAAACAAGACCTTTATCTAAAGATAAAAGATGGAGACTTGTTGAAATCGTAGAAAAAGCGAAATAATTTCGTGCGGAAGGAGATATAGGCATGATCCAACAGGAATCAAGACTTAGAGTTGCTGATAACACAGGTGCTAAAGAGTTACTTTGCATCAGAGTAATGGGCGGTTCTACAAGAAGATATGCTAATATCGGCGATATCATCGTTGCTTCAGTTAAAGATGCAACACCAGGTGGTGTTGTTAAAAAAGGCGATGTTGTAAAAGCCGTTGTTGTTCGTAGTAAAAAAGGCGCTCGTCGTAAAGACGGTTCTTATATTAAATTCGATGAAAACGCTGCTGTAATCATTAAAGATGATATGAATCCAAAGGGAACTCGTATCTTTGGACCAGTAGCAAGAGAATTACGTGAAAAGAAATTCATGAAAATCGTTTCATTAGCACCAGAAGTATTATAAGGAGGTGTCACAGTGGCTACCATGAAAATCAAAAAAGGCGATATGGTTCAGGTTATCGCTGGTAAAGATAAAGGTAAAGAAGGAAAAGTTATTTCCGTAAATAAAAAGAACCACACTGTTTTAGTTGAAGGGATTAACATGATTACAAAACATGCGAAACCTAGCATGGCTAATCAGCAGGGTGGAATCATCCATCAGGAAGGTCCAATCGATATTTCAAATGTTATGTACCTTCACAACGGTAAAGCTACAAGAGTTGGATTCAAACTCGATGGCGACAAAAAAGTTCGTGTAGCAAAAGCAACAGGCGAAGTAATCGACTAATTAGAAGAAAGGAGGACTTTAAACCGTGAGTAGATTAAAAGATACTTATTATAGCGAAATCGTAGAAGCTATGATGAAGAAATTCGAATATAAAAACGTTATGCAAGTACCAAAACTCGATAAGATCGTAATCAACATGGGTGTTGGTGAAGCAAGAGAAAACGCAAAAGTTTTAGACGCAGCTGTAAGAGATATGGAAACTATCTCTGGACAGAAAGCTGTTGTAACTAGAGCTAAAAAATCCGTTGCTAACTTCAAACTTAGAGAAGGAATGCCAATCGGATGTAAAGTAACATTAAGAGGCGAAAAAATGTATGAATTCGCTGATCGTCTCATCAACTTAGCATTACCTCGTGTACGTGACTTCAGAGGTGTTAATCCTAACGCTTTTGATGGAAGAGGTAACTATGCTTTAGGTATTAAAGAACAGTTAATTTTCCCAGAAATCGAATACGATAAAGTTGATAAAGTTAGAGGTATGGACGTTATTTTCGTTACTACAGCTAACACAGACGAAGAAGCTCGTGAATTATTAACATTATTCGGTATGCCATTTCAGAAATAAAAGGAGGGAGATCCATGGCTAAAAAGGCAATGGTCAACAAACAGCAGAAACCTGCTAAATTCTCCACAAGAGAATACAATCGTTGTAAAATCTGTGGTCGTCCACATGCTTACTTAAGAAAATACGGAATCTGCAGAATCTGCTTCCGTGAATTAGCATACAAAGGACAGATTCCAGGTGTTAAAAAAGCATCTTGGTAAGATTGAGATAGATAGGAAGGAGGCACCATCACATGACAATGAGCGATCCAATTGCAGATATGCTTACTAGAATTCGTAACGCAAATACTGCGAAACATGATACAGTTGAAATCCCAGCTTCTAAAATGAAATTAGCTATTGCTGAAATCTTATTAAACGAAGGTTACATCAAAGCTTGTGAAGTAGTTGAAAACGGAGCATTCAAAAATATCGTAATCACATTAAAATACGGTAAAGATAAAAATGAAAAAACAATCTCTGGTATTAAGAGAATTTCTAAACCAGGTCTTAGAGTATATGCAGACGCTGAAAATCTTCCTAAAGTTTTAGGTGGACTTGGAACAGCTATCATTTCTACTAACAAAGGCGTTGTGACAGATAAAGTTGCAAGACAGCTTAACGTTGGTGGAGAAGTATTAGCATTCGTATGGTAATAACTATCATCGGATAGAGTGTCTCATGTAAGCTCCACGTGTCATGTGGTTTTCCTTTCGGTTTCGATAGGAACCACCAGGATACGTTGTGAGAACCTACGAATGAAATCGTAGGCGGAGTGAATTTTATAGTTCGTTAGGATACCATCATTTGATGGCACATTGAAGAAAATCATCCCCCATATGTGAGGGATGTCCCAATGGTGAGAAGTAGATTGTATGCTCTTCTCATGTTCGCAGGCAGTTGCCAAAAGTGAGCAAACGCTCTCTAATGGTTCCTTGCCTTTGCGCAAATAGGGATTATCGTAAGGAAACTTACTTTAATATATATTCACTAGTAAAATCCTGAAACTTAATCAAACATTAATCAATCTAAGGAGGTAAAGACATGTCACGTATCGGTAGATTACCAATCGCAATTCCAGCAGGAGTTGAAGTTAACGTTGCTGCAGGTAACGTTGTGACTGTTAAAGGTCCAAAAGGTACATTAGAAAGAACAGTACCAGTAGAAATGGACGTTAAAGTAGAAAATAACGAAGTTGTTGTTACAAGACCAAACGATTTAAAGAAAATGAAATCTTTACATGGTTTAACAAGAACTTTGATCAACAACATGGTCATTGGTGTAACTCAGGGTTATGAGAAAGTACTTGAGATCAACGGTGTTGGTTACAGAGCATCTAAACAGGGTAAAACTATTTCTTTCAACTTAGGTTTCTCTCATCCAGTAGAGATGACAGATCCAGAAGGAATCGAATCTGTTATGGATGGACAGAACAAAATTATCATCAAAGGTATCGATAAAGAAAAAGTTGGCCAGTACGCAGCTGAAATCAGAGACCTGAGAAGACCAGAACCATATAAGGGCAAAGGTATCAAGTATGCTGATGAAGTTATCAGACGTAAAGTTGGTAAGACTGGTAAGAAATAATTAAAGGAGTGAGATAGAATGGTTAGCAAACAATCAAGAACAAAAGTTCGTGTTAAAAAACACATGAAACTTCGTAACCGTTTCAGCGGTACTGCTGAAAGACCACGTTTAGCAGTTTTCAGAAGTAATAATCATATGTACGCTCAGATTATTGACGACACAGTTGGTAATACTTTAGTTTCAGCTTCAACACTTCAGAAAGAAGTAAAAGAAAAGCTTGAAAAAACTAATGACGTTGCAGCAGCTGCATACTTAGGTACAGTGATTGCGAAAAAAGCATTAGATGCAGGTATTACATCTGTTGTATTCGATAGAGGCGGATTTATTTATCAAGGTAAAATCAAAGCATTAGCAGATGCAGCAAGAGAAGCTGGTCTAGAATTCTAATAAAGGAGGAAACACACATGAAACGCACTATTATTGATCCTAGTCAGCTTGAATTACAAGAAAAAGTTGTAGCCATCAAACGTGTAACAAAAGTTGTTAAAGGTGGACGTAACTTCAGATTTGCAGCTCTTGTTGTAGTTGGAGATGGAAATGGCCATGTAGGTGCTGGATTAGGAAAAGCAACTGAAATTCCAGAAGCTATCCGCAAAGGAAAAGAAGACGCTATCAAAAAACTCGTTTCTGTTGCTATGGACGAAAATGGTTCTGTAACACATGACTATTTCGGTAAATTCGGAAGCGCTAGCGTATTATTAAAACAGTCTCCAGAAGGTACTGGTATCATCGCAGGAGGTCCTGCTCGTATCGTACTTGAATTAGCTGGATACAAAAACGTTCGTACAAAATCTTTAGGATCAAACAATAAACAGAACGTAGTTCTTGCTACTATTGATGGTCTTGCAAAATTAAAAACTCCAGAAGAAGTTGCTAAACTTCGCGGAAAATCTGTTCAAGAGATTTTAGGCTAAGGAGGAAATTAAAATGGCAGATAAATTAAAAATTACTTTAGTAAAATCTACAATTGGTGCCATTCCAAAACAGAGAGCAACTGTTGAAGCACTTGGACTTAACAAACTTCACAAAACAGTTGAAATGCCAGATAATGCGGCAGTTAGAGGAATGATCCAAAAAGTTAGACATTTAGTGAAAGTTGAAGAAATCTAATATCACGCGTAAGGAGGTGCAGAAGAGATGAATTTATCAAATTTACATGCTGCTGAAGGTTCCAGACAAAGAGACGACTTCAGAAGAGGACGTGGACATGGTTCAGGAAATGGAAAAACAGCTGGTAAAGGACACAAAGGCCAGAAAGCACGTTCAGGCGGCGGAGTAAGACCTGGTTTCGAAGGTGGTCAGATGCCTTTATATAGAAGACTTCCAAAGAGAGGTTTTCACAACAGAAATACAAAAGATATCATTGCTATCAATGTAGCTGATTTAGAAGTATTTGAAAACGATACAGTAGTAACTGTTGATTTACTTCATGAATCAGGTGTTGTAAAAATCCCTAACAGAGGAATCGACGGAATCAAGATTCTTGGAGGCGGAGAACTTACTAAGAAGCTTACGGTTCAAGCAACAGCTTTCAGCGCTAGTGCAAAAGAAAAAATTGAGGCTCTTGGTGGAAAAGCTGAGGTGATCTAATATGTTTAAGACGCTTCATAATGCGCTTAAAATGAAAGACATCAGAAAAAAACTCTTATTTACCTTAGGTATGTTGCTGGTTGTCCGTATCGGAAGCCAGCTCCCATTACCTGGGATTGATAATGCCGCAGTAAAGGCATTTTTACAGAGTTCCTTAGGTGATTCTTTTAACTTGATCAACTCATTCACTGGAGGCTCCTTTCTTGATATGTCCATCTTTGCGCTTAATGTAACGCCATATATCACATCTTCCATTATTATTCAGCTTCTTACAATTGCAATTCCTGCATTGGAAGAAATGCAAAAAGATGGTGAATCTGGAAGAAAGAAAATGACTGAGATTACACGTTATGTGACAATCGCATTAGGTATAATCGAAAGTTTAGGATTAGCGATTACATTCCAAAGACAAGGCTTATTCCGCGATATGAATGAATATTTAATCATCGTATCTATGGTTGTTACTTTAACAACTGGAGCAGCTCTTGTTATGTGGATTGGTGAACGTATTACAGAAAAAGGTGTTGGAAATGGTATTTCTATTATCCTTTTAATTAATATCGTATCAAGAATGCCTGGCGACTTCTATAAGTTATATGAAAAATTTGTAAAAGGCCAAGCGATAACAACTGGTATCATTGCAGCTGTTATTATTGTTTTAGTTATCTTAATAACAACGGTTTTAGTTGTACTTTTACAAGATGCAGAAAGAAGAATTCCTGTACAATATGCAAAAAAAATGCAGGGACGTAAGATGATGGGGGCACAAGGAAGCCATATTCCTTTAAAAGTAAATACGGCAGGTGTTATTCCAGTTATCTTTGCATCTTCTATTATGCAGTTCCCATTAATTATTAGTAATTTATTTTCTATTGATCTTGAACCAACTGGATTTATTCAAAAGGCGATCATCAGTTTAAACCAGACAACTTGGTTTGATGCTGACCATCCAAAACGTACACTTGGTTTATTGATCTATATTGGTTTATTGATTTTCTTTGCTTATTTCTATACTGCAATTACTTTCAATCCATTGGAAGTTGCAAATAATATGAAAAAGCAAGGCGGATTTATTCCAGGTATTCGTCCTGGTAAACCAACTTCTGAATATTTAACTCAGATGTTAAATTACATTATTTTCATTGGTGCATGTGGCTTAATCATCATTGCAGTAATTCCAATTATTGCATCAGGTGTATTTAGTGCAAATGTATCTTTTGGTGGTACATCTTTAATCATTGTAGTTGGTGTAATTCTTGAAACAATTAAACAGATTGAGTCTCAAATGTTAGTCCGTCACTATAAAGGATTTTTGAACGATTAAGTAAAGTATAAGCTGTAGTGTCACTACAGCTTATTCGCGTTTTGTTTTAAATTTTGGAGGTATTCTCAAATGAAAATTATAATGCTAGGAGCACCTGGTGCTGGAAAAGGAACACAGGCAAAAATGATTGCTAATAAATATGGTATTCCTCATATTTCAACAGGTGATATTTTCCGTGCAAACATCAAAGAAGGTACAGAATTAGGAAAAAAAGCAAAAGAATATATGGATCAGGGATTACTTGTACCAGATGAATTAACAGTTGATCTTGTAGTAGATCGCCTTCAGAAAGAAGACTGTACAAATGGATTCATTTTAGATGGTTTCCCAAGAACAATTTCCCAAGCAGAAGCATTAAAAAATGCAAATCAGACTCTTGATTTTGCAATTGATGTGGACGTTCCAGATGAAAGCATCGTAAACAGAATGGCTGGAAGAAGAGCTTGTGTTGGTTGCGGTGCAACTTATCATATCAAATACAACGCTCCAAAAACAGAAGGAATTTGCGATGTATGTGGAAAAGAATTAATCTTAAGAGATGATGATAAGGCAGAAACTGTTCAAAAACGTTTGAAAGTTTACCATGATCAGACACAGCCTCTTATCGATTACTACAAAGAAGTTGGTATTTTAAGAACCGTTGATGGAACTCAAAATATGGATGACGTTTTTGCGGCAATTGTCACAATCTTAGGAGCATAGATATGTCTGTATCAATTAAATCAGAGAGAGAAATTGAACTCATGCGAGAAGCAGGAAGAATTCTTGCAATCGCTCACACGGAGATGAAAAAAGCATTGAAGCCGGGAATGTCCACAAAGGATATTGATAGAATTGGAGAAGAGGTCATAAGAAGTTATGGTTGCATTCCAAATTTTAAAAATTATCATGGATATCCAGCCTCCGTATGTGTTTCCATTAATGATGAAGTAGTTCATGGAATACCAAGTGAGAAAAGAATCATCAAAGAAGGAGATATTGTAAGCCTTGACTGTGGATGTATCTATAAAGGATATCATTCCGATGCTGCTAGAACCCACGCTGTTGGAGAGATTAGCAAAGAAGCAAAACAGTTAATTGAGGTAACAAGACAGAGTTTCTTTGAAGGTATGAAATATGCAAAGGAAGGATATCATTTAGTTGATATCGCAAGGGCAATTCAGTCCTATGCGGAAAGCTTTGGATATTCTGTTGTACGAGACTTAGTTGGTCATGGAATTGGAACAAATCTTCATGAAGATCCACAGATTCCAAACTTTGTAACAAGACGAAGAGGCATCCGTTTACAAGCAGGTATGACTCTTGCAGTAGAACCAATGATCAATCAAGGAGCTTATGATGTAAGCTGGCTTGACGATGAATGGACAGTAATAACAGAAGATGGTTCCCTTTCAGCACATTATGAAAATACAGTGTTGATTACAAAAGGAGAACCAGAGTTTCTCACAATTGGTGATGAAATAGAACAAAAACAATAATATGGAAATTTAATTTAAGAGGAGGGCACACCCTATGGCTAAAGCCGATGTAATTGAAATCGAAGGAACGGTAGTTGAAAAATTACCAAACGCTATGTTTAAAGTTGAACTAGAAAATGGACATATTGTATTAGCGCACATCAGTGGTAAATTAAGAATGAATTTCATTAAGATTTTACCTGGTGATAAAGTAACTTTAGAAATGTCTCCATATGATTTAACAAAAGGAAGAATTATTTGGAGAGATAAGTAAATTTAAGTAAATTTCCTCTTGCAATTTACAAATTTTAGTGATATGCTAGTAGGGAACTTTTTTTGAAAGGAGAGATTGCTGTGAAGGTTAGAGCATCTGTAAAACCTATTTGCGAAAAATGCAAGGTAATCAAAAGAAAAGGCGCAATTAGAATTATTTGCGAAAATCCAAAACACAAACAGAGACAAGGTTAATTTTCGTACTTGCTTTTTGTTGTGGAATCATGTATAATACCATTTCGGTATTTAAAATTTGTAAGCGGCTGTAATGCGAACCACCAGGATGGGTTGTTCGTGTTAGTTAAAAATATAAAATCGTCATTAAAATATAAAAATAGTAGAAACAAACAGGCTTAAGGTCTGTGATATGTATGAACATTTCACCGTACGCGGATACATAGAACATTCCTTAGACAATGAAAATTTAGCGGAGGTGCAAAGACACATGGCTCGTATTTCAGGTGTTGATTTACCAAGAGAAAAACGCGTAGAAATCGGTCTTACTTACATCTATGGTATCGGTAGACCAAGCGCAGATAAAATCCTTAAAGAAGCAAATGTTAGCCCAGATACTCGTGTACGCGACTTAACAGATGAAGAAGTTAAAAGATTAAGCGAAATCATCAACGAGCAGTACATGGTTGAAGGTGATTTAAGAAGAGAAATCGCATTAAACATCAAACGTTTACAGGAAATCGGATGCTACAGAGGAATCCGTCATAGAAAAGGTCTTCCAGTTCGTGGACAGAAGACAAAGACTAACGCTAGAACTCGTAAGGGTCCTAAGAGAACAGTAGCAAACAAGAAGAAATAATAAATAACAGTTGATAGATAAACCAGCAGGAGGTTTAAGTAATGGCAGCAAAAAAAGTTACTAAAAAAGTGACAAAGAAACGTGTTCGTAAGAACGTTGAGCGCGGACAGGCTCACATTCAGTCATCTTTTAATAATACAATCGTTACATTAACCGATGCAGAAGGAAATGCTCTTTCTTGGGCAAGTGCAGGCGGACTTGGATTCAGAGGTTCAAGAAAGTCTACTCCTTATGCAGCACAGATGGCAGCTGAAACAGCTACTAAAGCAGCATTGGTTCATGGATTAAAGACAGTAGAAGTTATGGTAAAAGGACCAGGATCAGGAAGAGAAGCAGCAATTCGTGCACTTCAAGCTTGCGGTCTTGAAGTAACAAGCATTAAAGACGTTACACCAGTACCACACAACGGATGCCGTCCACCAAAACGTAGAAGAGTATAATAGGAGGATACGAGAATGGCAGTAGATAGAACTCCAGTCCTAAAAAGATGTAGATCTTTAGGTCTTGATCCTGTTTATATGGGAATCGATAAAAAATCTAACAGAAGTTTAAATAGAGCAAATAGAAAGTTAAGTGAATATGGACTTCAGCTTCGTGAAAAACAGAAAGCGAAATTCATTTATGGCGTTTTAGAAAAACCTTTCAGAAACTACTTTGCAAAAGCAACAAAAATGAGAGGTTTAACAGGTCCTAACTTAATGATCTTATTAGAGTCAAGACTTGATAACGTAATGTTCCGTCTTGGATACGGAAGAACAAGAAAAGAATGTAGACAGATCGTTGACCACAAACATGTATTAGTTAACGGTAAAGTTGTTAACATTCCATCTTACTTAGTAAAAGCTGGCGATGTAATTGAAATCGCTGAAAAATACAAATCTTCTCAGAGATACAAAGACATCTTAGAAGTAACAGAAGGAAGATTAGTTCCAGCTTGGTTAGAAGCTAACCATGAAAACTTATCAGGAGTAGTGAAAGAACTCCCAACAAGAGATCAAATCGACGTTCCAGTTAATGAAACATTAATCGTCGAATTATATTCTAAATAATAATCGAGTTAGCCAGTGGCTATTTCTTCTGTGTCAGAAACGTCTTTGTAATTCAATGGCTTTTTCCTACACAAAAGAAAATCGATTTAATGTAAAGTTAAAACCCATGCGTAGCGTTGTAAGATTGCGCATGGAGTTTTGACGTTACAAAGCAGGTATGTTCCGAACCTGCTCTATAAATTTGTATTTCAAAATCGGTTGCAGTTTGGAACAACTGCCCTCAAAGAATCAGATCACCCATAAGGAGGGTCCGCAATGTTTGAATTTGAAAAACCAAGAATCGAAATCGCAGAGATTTCAGAAGATAACAGATATGGTCGTTTTGTTGTTGAGCCATTAGAGAGAGGTTACGGTACCACTCTGGGTAATTCTTTAAGAAGAATTATGCTTTCTTCTTTACCTGGTTCTGCTGTAAGCTCTGTTAAGATCAAAGGTGTCTTACATGAGTTCAGCTCCATCCCTGGAGTCAAAGAAGATGTAACAGAGATCATCTTAAACATCAAAGAATTAGCAATTAAAAACAACAGCACAACAAATGAGCCAAAACATGCTTATATTGAATTTGCAGGTGATGGCGTTGTTACAGCAGCAGACATCAATGTTGATAGCGACATTGAGATTTTAAACCCAGATTTAGTAATTGCAACTTGCAATGGTGGTGCTGACTGTAAATTAGATATGGAATTAACCATTACAAAAGGACGCGGATATGTAGGTGCTGATAAGAACAAAAATGAAGATAGTGCAATCGATGTAATTGCAGTAGATTCTATTTACACACCTGTAGAACGCGTAAATTTAACAGTAGAAAATACTCGTGTAGGTCAGATTACAGATTATGATAAACTCACATTAGATGTATTCACAAACGGAACTTTAGCTCCAGATGAAGCAGTTTCTCTTGCAGCAAAAGTTTTAAGTGAGCATTTAAATCTCTTCATTGATCTTTCTGAAAATGCAAAAACTGCAGAAGTTATGGTAGAAAAAGAAGACGATGAAAAAGAAAAAGTTCTTGAAATGAACATCGATGAATTAGAATTATCTGTTCGTTCATACAACTGCTTAAAGAGAGCAGGAATCAACACTGTTGAAGAACTTACAAATAAAACTCCAGAAGATATGATGAAAGTTCGTAACTTAGGACGTAAATCATTAGAAGAAGTTTTAGCAAAATTAAAAGAATTAGGTCTTGAACTTAACGCAAGTGAAGAGGCTTAATCATACAAATTTGTTACAAATAACGACCCACTTAGGCTGAAGAATAGTAGGCATAGTGAATAACCAAACCATAGGAGGTCCATTTAATCATGGCTAAATACAGAAAATTAGGTAGAACATCTAACCAGAGAAAAGCATTATTAAGAAATCAGGTAACAAACCTTTTATACAACGGAAAAATCCGTACAACAGAAGCAAAAGCAAAAGAAATCAGAAAAATCGCTGAATCTTTCATCGCTTTAGCTGTAAGAGAAAAAGACAACTTTGAAACAGTTACTGTTGAAGCTAAAGTTGCTAAAAAAGACGAAAACGGTAAGAGAGTAAAAGAAGTTGTTGATGGAAAGAAAGTAACTGTATACGAAACAGTTTCTAAAGAAATCAAAAAAGACATGCCTTCTCGTTTACATGCAAGAAGACAGATGTTAAGCTTCTTATACCCAGTAACAGAAGTTCCTACAGAACTTGCTAAAAAGAAAGCTAACACAAAGAAAGTTGACTTAGCAGACAAATTATTCGAAGAAATCGCACCAAAATATGCAGATCGTAAAGGTGGATACACAAGAATCGTTAAGATCGGACAGCGTAAAGGTGACGCTGCTATGGAAGTTATCATTGAATTAGTATAATCTGGTACATGATTTATATAAGCCCTAGAAGAAGAAATTCTTCTAGGGCTTCTTTATTTGTGTGGAAGACATAAGTTAAATAGAAATGCTTGCATTGCTATTTAACGCCGCCCACCAACGTGAGAAGTTGGCGAAGGGCGGCTCTCATCGTTTAATAGGAAATTCTAAATTATTTAGTTATCTCAGATAATATAAGAAGTGCAGAAGCACTTAATCATTCCAGCAATCGGTGTTTTCGATGCCCACTTCTTTTGCATGGAATTCAGGGTTCTTTCCAGCTTTTAATTGTTTTTCATAATCTTTTAGCACTTTAATAGCAATATTTCCTAGTAATAAAATGGAAATGATATTGACTGTTGCCATGAATCCCATTGTAATATCTGCGATATTCCAAATGACAGAGAAATCAGCCTGTGCACCTAAGAAGACGGCGATTAAACAAGAGATACGGAAAATAAAAAGCAATACTTTACTATTTTTGATAAATAGAATATTGGACTCCGCATAGTAGTAGTTTCCGATTAAACTGCTAAAAGCAAAGGCAAAAATGGAAAAAGTAATAAAATGAATTCCCCATTGTCCTACGTTTGTAGAGATCGCTTTTTGAACAAATGGAATTCCATCTAATACACTTGGTATGCCTTGGACACCTGAAATAAGAAGCATCATAGCAGTAGCGGAACAAATGAGTAGAGTATCAATAAAAACAGATAACACTTGAACAAGTCCTTGCTTTGCAGGGTGGCTAACACTAGCAGAGGCAGAAGCATTTGGAGCACTACCCATACCAGCTTCGTTAGAAAACAGCCCACGTTTGATACCAATTACGACAGCACTTCCCGCGATTCCACCAAAAATTGCTTGGAAATCAAAAGCACCTTTAAAAATCATAGCAAAAACATGAGGCATTTCGGATAGATTCATAAGGATCGTAACAAATCCCATTAATAAATATCCAATTGCCATAATTGGTACAATAACAGAAGTAATGAAACCGATGCGATGGACACCGCCGAAAATGACAAAGGCAGTTCCAGCAGCTAATATAAGTCCTACAATGGCTGGAATATGCGTTTCATTATAATTTGGAATATAGTAAGCCAAAGCAGAAGAAATATTAAAAGATTGTAATCCGTTAAATCCATAAGCAAAACAGATAATTAAAAGAATGGAAAATAAAATACCGAGCCAACGTTTTTTTAAGGCTTTTTCCATATAATAAGAAGGGCCTCCGCGGAAATCTTTTCCGTCTTTAATTTTGTAGACTTGGGCTAATGTACTTTCAATAAAGGCAGAAGCTCCACCAAGAAGTGCCATAAGCCACATCCAAAAGACAGCACCAGGGCCACCAACTGCGATTGCAGTAGCAATGCCTGCAATATTACCAGTTCCAACACGGGAAGCGGTAGAGATCATCAAAGCTTGAAAAGAAGACACTTGTTTCATGCCGTCTTCTACAGCTGCTTTTTCTCCAATTACTTGGATCGAATTTTTTAGTAATCGTACCTGAACAAATCGGGTACGAATCGTAAAGTAAATATCCGCTCCGAATAAAAGTATCAGTAAGGGGTACGTATACATAAAGTCATTAATGGGAGTTAAAATGTCGTTTAACATTTGTGTATTTCCTCCTAAGTTCTAAAATATTTTGTTGTCAGTTACAATAAGTATTGCCGATCCCAATAACATTATAATGAAAGAATGGGAAAAAGAATAGTGGAAATTTCTTTTTCTTGCAATCTAGAGTAGATTATTCTAAACTATCAATAGATATTTTCTTAGAAAAACAACAAAGCTATCGCTGTAAAGGGAAAAAGACTGTTCGTTAGAAAGTGAGGTGCATAATGAGTATTATTAAAATAAAAGATGTTATTTATGAATACTTAAAGAGAAATGAACAAGGGGAAGTAGAAGAAGCGGTTCAAGCGGTTAATGGTGTTACCATTGATATTGAACAAGGTGAATTTGTGGCAATTTTAGGCCATAATGGTTCTGGAAAGTCCACCCTTGCCAAGCATTTAAATGCTATTTTAAAACCGACAAGTGGGACGATTTATGTGAAAGAAATGGATACAAAAGATGATAGTCATCTATTGGATATCAGACAAACGACAGGAATGGTATTCCAGAATCCAGATAATCAGATTATCGGAACCGTGGTAGAAGAAGATGTGGCATTTGGTCCAGAAAATCTTGGAGTCCCAACGAAGGAAATTTGGGAAAGAGTGCTAAAGAGTTTAGAAGCTGTGAATATGACTGCTTATCGAGAACATTCTCCGAATAAACTGTCAGGAGGACAAAAACAAAGAATTGCCATTGCAGGTGTTGTGGCTATGGAACCCGAATGTATTGTTTTGGACGAGCCAACGGCAATGCTTGATCCGATTGGAAGAAAAGATGTAATTGAAGCCGTTCATGAATTAAATCGTGAGAAAAAGATTACGATTATTTTAATTACTCATAATATGAACGAAGTGATCGATGCCGATAAAGTTTATGTGATGGATCATGGAAAAGTGGTGTTAAAAGGAAGTCCTCGTGAAATTTTTAAAGAAGTAGAGACGATGAAAAGCTATGGATTAGAAGTACCTGCTTCCACAGAGTTAGCATATCAGTTGAAAAAAGCTGGCGTAAATATTCGGGCAGATATTTTAACAAAAGAGGAGTTGGTGGAACAGTTATGTCAATTAAATTAGAAAATGTCAATTATTTTTATAGTCAAGGAACAGCCTATGAAAAGCAGGCGTTAAAAGATATTAATTTAGAAATTAAAAAAGGAGAGTTTGTTGGAATTGCTGGACATACAGGTTCTGGAAAATCCACACTGATTCAACATTTAAATGGGCTAGAAAAAGCAACTTCAGGAACGATTACTTATGATGGACAAGATATTTATAAGAAGGATTTTGATCTCGATAGTTTAAGAAGAAAAGTAGGATTGACATTTCAATATCCAGAATACCAATTGTTTGAAGCTACTGTTTTTGAAGATGTCTGCTTTGGTCCCAAAAATCAAGGATTTTCGGAAGAAGAAGTAAAAGAGCGGGCAAGAGAAGCATTGCAACTTGTTGGTTTTCCAGAGGAGCTTTATGATAAATCACCATTTCAATTGTCAGGAGGACAAAAACGTCGTGTTGCCATTGCAGGAGTTCTTGCAATGAATCCAGAATATTTGATTTTAGATGAACCTGCAGCAGGTCTTGATCCTATAGGGAGAACAGAGATTTTGGATCAGATTAAAAAACTTCATGATGAAAAAGGAATTGCAGTTATTTTAGTATCCCATAGTATGGAAGATTTGGCTCATTATGTGGATCGTCTTATTGTTATGAATCATGGAGAAAAAGTATTTGATGATACCCCCAAAAATGTTTTTGCCCATTATAAAGAATTAGAATGGATTGGCCTATCTGCTCCAGAAGTCACTTACATTATGAATGAGTTAAAAGAAAAAGGATTTCCAGTAAGAACCGATATTATTCATATGGAAGAGGCTACAAAAGAGATTTTAAGAGTATTGAAAAAAGGGGGAAAAAGACAATGATAAGAGACATTACAATTGGGCAATATTATCCCTCTCATTCGGTGTTACATCGCTTAGATCCGAGAA
This sequence comes from uncultured bacterium, assembly GCA_905214925.1. Classification (GTDB taxonomy): domain Bacteria; phylum Bacillota; class Clostridia; order Lachnospirales; family Lachnospiraceae; genus Scybalomonas. The sequence continues at coordinate 42,825 of CAJMOB010000010.1, forward strand.
CAAAAATTATGGGAACCGTTTTTTTCATTATCAGTTTATTTGTAGGAAATTCTGTGCTTACCTATGGTGTGGCAACGCTTTTTTTAGCCATTATGATAAAAATTTCAAAAGTTCCATTAAAGTTTATTTTGAAGGGGCTTAAGCCGATTATTATCCTATTATTATTTTCCGTTGTCATTAATATGCTATTTACCCCAGGGGAAGCCATTGTTTCCATAGGATTTTTGAATATTACAAAAGAAGGAATCCAGCTGGCGGTGTTTTTAGCAATTCGTTTAGTTTATTTAGTTATTGGCTCTTCATTGATGACATTTACAACGACGCCAACCGCATTGACAGACGGATTAGAACGTCTTTTTCAATTTCTAAAAGTCGTAAAAGTACCTGTCCATGAAGTGGCGATGATGATGGCCATTGCTCTTCGTTTTATTCCGATTTTAACAGAAGAATTAGATAAAATCATGAAAGCACAGGCGGCAAGAGGGGCAGACTTTAATCGAGGAACGTTAAAAGAAAAAGTACATGGTTTAATTCCAATTATGGTGCCACTATTTATAGCGGCGATTCGTCGTTCTAACGATTTGGCCATGGCAATGGAAGCTCGTTGCTATCATGGAGGAGAAGGCAGAACAAGAATGAAACCTCTTATATATGAAAAAAGAGATTATATAAGCTACTTAATCGTTATTGCGTATTTCATTGGGATTATTATGCTTCGAATCCTGCTATAAGAAAGAGATTCAATACCACTATGTGGATTACAAAAAAGCAACGTAACAAGATTGTTTCGTATGTCTGTTATTGTTTTAGAAAGAAAGGAAATAAGAAAAGTTTATGAAGCGTTTTAAATTAATCGTTGCCTATGATGGAACAAACTATTGTGGTTGGCAAGTACAAAATAATGGAAAGACCATTGAAGGAGAGTTAAATCGCTGTTTAAGCGCTTTATTAAAGGAAGAAATTCAAGTAATTGGTGCTAGCCGAACAGATTCTGGTGTTCATGGAAAAGGAAATGTGGCTGTGTTTGATTCTGAGACAAGAATCCCAGGGGAAAAGATTTCTTATGCGTTAAATCAACGATTACCAGATGATATTATTATTCAAAAGTCAGAAGAAGTAGAAAGTGATTTTCATCCGAGATATTGTGATACTGTAAAGACATATGAATATAAAATATTAAATCGTACATTTCCAGATCCGATGCATCGACTCTATGCCGATTTTATTCATTATCCCCTTAATATAGAAGCGATGAAAAAAGCTGCTATGTATCTTGTTGGAGAACATGATTTTAAAAGCTTTTGTTCTGCAGGAGCACAAGTAAAGTCTACAGTGAGAACGGTTTATGCGTTAGATGTGGAAAAAGACAAAGAGGATGTAGTGCATATTACGATTACAGGAAATGGTTTTCTTTACAATATGGTAAGAATCATCGTAGGAACGTTAACGAGGATTGGGCTTGGATACGGAGAGCCAGAAGATGTAAAGTCTATTTTAGAGGCTTGTGATCGGAGTAAAGCTGGACCAACGGCACCAGCAAGAGGATTGACATTAGTAGAAATTAAATATTTAAAAGGCAAAGATGACAAGCAAAACTAAAAATGATAAGTAAAAATAGAAAGTAGGGAAGAACGATGGGAGTGACAAAAGAACAGTTACAGGACGGAAGAGTGTTAAGCTATTTAATTCGCCAATTTGTAAAAGAACCAAACAAAGATAATTTAATTCTTGTTATGCGTTGTTTACGAGATTCGGATGTATGGGTACCCATGACTGTAGAAGTATCCAAGGAAGATCAGAAAAAATTAGACAAAGCACAAAGAGGGGAAGAAGTTTCCGCAAAAGAGCCAATTCGCCTAAAACCAAAGACCGTTTCTATACAAGATGGCAGCGAGTGTTTACCTGTGTTTTCAAGAAAAGAGGAAATACCAAACCATTATAAAACAAATTTTTCAATTGTAAATCTATCTTTCATGGAATGTATCCAATTAGTTCGTCATATGGCCAATGTGGAGCATGTTGTTCTGAATGGATTTACTAATGGACAATCCATGAAATTGGGCGAGGAGCGTTTAAGCGTAATTGAACGACTTCCGTCAGAAATCGTTCAGAAGTAAGAGTGAAAGTAAGAGTGTAGGTATGGAAACTAAAAAAGAATCGGCATAATAAAAACCATTCATAGTGGATAAACAAAGGAGGATTGTGGATAAGACACTTCTTTTTTTGGATTTCATGTGATTTTCTTTTTGTTTTTTTGTGGATAACATAAAAAAACCGCCGATATTTGGAAAAAACATATTGACACGCACGGATAGGTATAATATAATGTTTTAATGTGACATCATGTAGGAAACAGGTTTGGACATTTCCTGTTTTAACATAAATTCGTTATAGGGAAACATCAAGTCATAGCCCCGACGAGATGTTTGGAATATAAAAACATTTGATAAGTTTACAAGGAGGATTACTCATGAAGAGTTTTATGGCTAGCCCATCAACAATTACAAGAGAATGGTATGTAGTTGACGCTACAGGACATACATTAGGACGTTTATCATCTGAAATCGCAAAAGTATTAAGAGGTAAAAATAAACCAATCTATACTCCACACATGGACTGCGGTGACAACGTAATCGTTATCAATGCTGATAAAATTAAAGTTACTGGTAAAAAAATGGATCAGAAAATCTACTACAATCACTCTGATTATGTAGGTGGAATGAAAGAAACAACTTTAAAAGAAAAATTAGCGAAAAAACCAGAACAGGTTATCGAATTAGCTGTTAAAGGTATGCTTCCAAAAGGACCTTTAGGAAGATCCATGATTAAAAAATTACACGTTTACGCTGGACCAGAACACGCAAACGCAGCTCAGCAGCCAAAAGAATTAGTTATTAAATATTAATTGAGGAGGAATAGATCGTGGCAAGTGCAAGATATTACGGAACTGGAAGAAGAAAAAGCAGTATTGCAAGAGTATATTTAGTACCTGGAACAGGTAAAGTAACTATCAATAAAAGAGATATGGACGAATACTTCGGATTAGAAACACTTAAATTAATCGTTCGTCAGCCATTAGCAGCTACAAACACAGCTGATAAATATGACGTATTAGTAAACGTTCATGGTGGTGGATTCACAGGACAGGCTGGAGCTATCAGACATGGTATTTCTAGAGCTTTATTACAGGCTGACGGAGAATTCCGTCCAGTATTAAAGAAAGCTGGATTCTTAACTCGTGACCCAAGAATGAAAGAAAGAAAGAAATACGGTCTCAAAGCAGCTCGTCGTGCTCCACAGTTCTCAAAACGTTAATCGACGTTTCAGAACGTACAATTTTACAAAGTTTATTCAAAACCTCTCAGGGAAACTTGGGAGGTTTTTCTTCTGTAAAAAATTATATTTTTCATTGATTTTCTCACAAAATTTACTCATTATAAAAAAGGATTGTAAGAAAGAGTAGCATTTTATTGGAGAATAGATGCCGTATGAACTTGACTTTTTTTTATGAAATATATTATATTAAACGGTGCGGAATGTAAGTAAGAAAATATAAAAATAAAGAAAAATAGTATACAAAATTTTATTAGATACATGACCACAATGAGTAGCAATAAGGGGGACATATGAAGAAACTTTATATAATTATTCTTGTGTTGTTATTATCTTTTGGAAATATAATACCAATACAAGCCAAAGACAGCAAAGTAATAAAAGTTGGATATCCGATTCAACAAGGTTTAACAGAAAAAGATGAAGAAGGAAATTATATAGGATATACGGTAGATTATCTGAATGAAATAAAGAAATATACAGGATGGTCATATGAGTTTGTAGAGGTAGAGGGAGATTTGAATAAACAGCTGACTACCCTTTTAAAGATGCTAGAAGATGGCGAAATTGATATAATGGGTGGAATGGTGTATAATGATGAACTGGCCGAAATTTATGATTATCCAGGCTATAATTATGGTGTTGCTTATACCACGTTAGCAGTTCGAAAAGATGATGGACGATGGATTTCTGATGATTTTCAGCACTGGAATGATATAAAAGTCGGAGCATATTCGGCGTCTAGTAAGCGTTTGAAAGAGTTAGAGAAGTTTGCCAATGTCAATGGTTTTACCTATGAAGTAGTAGAAAAAGATAACTATGAACAACTATTGTCAGCACTTCAAAGTGGTGAAATCGATGCGATGTTGCAGGTAGATATTTCGATGGATGAAGATTTAAGGGCAATTGCTAAGTTTTCGCCAGTTCCCTACTATTTTGCAATCAGTAAAGGAAATCAGGATTTGGTGCGAGAAATGAATAGTGCCTTATCGAATATTGCGTCAGGGAATCCTTATCTTCAAGCGAACTTGTATGAAAAATATTTTAATGCAAATGATGAATTTATTCTTTCAGAAGAGAATAGAAAATATATCGAATCCCTCGGCACGATTAAAGTATTATTGATGGATGGAAATGCGCCGATTCAATATTATGAGAAAGAGCCAAAAGGTATTGCAGTGAGTTATTTGGAAAAAATCAAGGAAAAGACGGGACTACAGTATGAAATAATCGTGACACAAAATGAAAAAGAGTGTATGAATTTGATCAAAAATAGAAAGATTGATTTGATACTTGGTGTTCCGAGCAATTCGGATATTATTACCGAATTGGATTTGACTATGTCCTTGCCATATTTAGATAGTTATGCCATCTTGGTTTCAGGAAATATTACAGATATAGATGCAGTCAAAGAGAAAAAATTTAATCATAATACCGAGAGCGCGTTAAAGCATTTGAATAAAGGTAAAAATATAGCAGGTTATTTAGATTCCTACTGCACTAATTTTTATCTTCAAAAAAGTCGACTATACAAAAATATAAAAATGGATATGAATGAGTCGGATAAAATTCAATACTATATGGGACTAGTGGATAAACATAAAATTTATTTATTATCGATTATCAATGCAGTGATTAACTCGGTTAGTGAAGAACAGAGTCAGGAAATTATATATGAGAATACGATTGTTCCCATAGATTATACGTTAGGAGAGTTGATTCGTAGTTTTTTTTGGCAGATTAATGCAATTGTTTTGCTTTTCTTATTCCTTGGGGTTTTGCTTTATGTAAGAAATATGAAGATAAAAACTTCTATGTTTAATGAACTTGTCATACAGCAAAAGAGAGTGAATGAGCTTTCTAAATTAATGGATGAGTGTATTTTTGAGTATAATTATTGCGATGACACTATGAAAATTCAAAATAATACCGTTATGTTTGATAAGAAACATAGAATAGAAAATTATATGGAATATGAGAAACATCATTTTATAAGAGAAATGATCCAAAAAGAAGAAGATGGAACAAAAGACTTTATATTAGAAATTCTAGGACAAAAACGATGGTATCGAGTGATATTAAAAGTAATTAAAGGAAAAAATGGTGTTTCCACTTATGCATTAGGAAAAATTTATGACGTAAATGCAGAAGTAACAGAACATCAGGATTTAATTCAGCGTTCCAAACGGGATCCGTTGACAAATCTTTTAAATCGCGCAGGAGCAGAAGAAGAAATTCAAAGAATGTTAAACAGTGGTTCTATAGAAGGAAGTTTATTATTATTTGATATTGATAACTTTAAGTCTATTAACGATAATTTAGGGCATCCAGAAGGCGATGAAGTATTAAAAAATATTGCTCGGCTTATGGAGATTTTCTTTGAAGACAGTGATATTAAATGTAGACTTGGAGGAGATGAATTTCTCGTATTTCTTAATCGAGCAGTAGATAAGGAGAAATTGAATCTTTTATTAGAGCAATGGATAATGAAAACGCAACAAGAGCTCTTTAATAGATACAAAGAACTATTTGTATCTGTGAGCATCGGCGCAACTATTGTAGCAAAAGCAGGAGAGACTTATAAGAATCTTTATAAAGAGGCCGATGTTGCTATGTATCGAGCAAAATTAAATGGGAAAAATGGATTTTTTATTTATGAAAAGAGTGATGAAATATAAAAAAGATAAATAAGAGAGTATAAGAAAAAAGACGATTACAAAAACAAGGTATTTTGTAATCGTCTTTTTTATTTACGAGAAAATGCGAGTTATTCAAGAGCATTTATATTCTTATATTAGCATTTCAATGTATATTATGATAATGAGCGGTATATATATGAATACATATAATAATCAATATATTTGTGCAAAAAATGTATAATTATATGAGAAAATCACAAAGGTTATGAATTGTGTGGGAAATCCAGTAGCCGCTTTTTTCTACTGTATGCAATCCATAGACATAACTTGGAAGGGAAAAGAAGGAGGAAGTAAAATGAAAAAGAAAGTATTGGGATTATTGATGACTGGAATTATGGTAATATCCTTGGCAGCCTGTGGTGGTTCAAATCACGCTACAACAGCAGAGGGGGATACAGAAGGGGGAGCAAAAAATACAGGACAAAAAATAGGACTTTGTATGCCGACACAGTCCGCAGAGCGTTGGATCAATGATGCTAACAATATGAAAAAAAGGTTAGAGGAAAAGGGATATAAAGTAGATGTCCAATTTGCAGAAGATGATCCACAAACACAAGTATCCCAAGTAGAGAATTTTGTCGCACAAAGTGTAGATTGTCTTGTAATTGCGGCGGTTGATTCTGGTGTTTTAGTAAATGCAGAAGAGCAGGCAAAAGATGCAGGGATTCCAGTTATCGCCTATGACCGTTTATTGATGAATACGGATGCGGTATCTTACTATGCAACCTTTGATAACGTAGGTGTCGGCCGAACAATCGCAAACTATATTAAAGAGAAAAAAGAGTTAGAGAAAGCAAAAGAAGAAGGAAAATCTTACACAATTGAATTTTTTATGGGTTCTCCGGACGATAACAATGCAGTCTTATTATATGAAGGGATTATGGAAGTGTTACAGCCATATTTAGATGATGGTACTTTGGTTTGTGAATCTGGAAGAACTTCTTTTGAAGAAACAAGTATTTTAAGATGGTCTCAAGAGACAGCACAAGCCAATTGTGAAAATATTTTGACAGCCAATTATGCAGATGGAAAATTAGACATTGCTTGTTCTGCTTATGATGGTTTTTCTTACGGAATTAAAGCAGCTTTATTAGGAGCAGGATATGAAGTTGGAAGCGAAGATTGGCCACTTATTACAGGGCAAGATTCTGACGTTATGGCAGTAAAAAATATTATCGAGGGTTCTCAGACTATGTCAATTTATAAAGATACTCGTTTATTAGCTGAAAAATGTTCCGCTATGATTGATGCAGTATTAAAAGGAACAGAACCAGAAATTAATAATGAAGATGAATATAATAATGGAAATAAAGTAGTTCCAACTTATATGTGTGAACCACAAGTGGTGGATAAAGACAATTATAAAGCGTTATTAATTGATGGGGGATATTATACAGAAGAACAACTGAAATAAATGGGGGCATGCAATAGAATTCAGGAAGTGTATTTAAAATTATTACATGATTTTCATCATAGGAAGAAGAAAGAAAAGAGATGAGAAAAAGGTATGGCAGAGTATATTTTAGAAATGAATCATATTATAAAAGCTTTTTCAGGGGTAAAGGCATTAGATGATGTAAATCTAAAAGTAAAAAAAGGAGAAATTCATGCGCTGTGTGGAGAAAATGGAGCAGGAAAATCTACCTTGATGAATGTATTATCAGGAGTTTATCCATATGGTAGTTATGAAGGGGATATTATTTATAAGGGAGAGAAGTGTCAGTTTCATAACATTAAAGATAGTGAGGCAAAAGGTATCGTTATTATTCACCAAGAGTTGGCGTTAAGTCCCTATCTTTCTATTGCAGAAAATGTCTTTATGGGAAATGAGCAAACAAGAGTAAAAGGGGTTATTAATTGGGTAGATACGAGAAGTAAGGCAAAAGAAGTTTTAAGACATGTAGGACTTCAAAATGAAGATATTAGCACACCTGTCAATTCATTAGGTGTTGGGAAACAACAATTAATTGAAATTGCAAAAGCAATGGCAAAAAATGTGGAGCTTTTAATTCTAGATGAACCAACTGCAGCATTAAATGATGAAGAATCGGCCCAGTTACTAGGCATTATGCTGGAGCTAAAGAAAAAAGGCGTGACCTCTATTATTATTTCTCATAAATTAAATGAAATTAGCTATGTGGCAGATGCTATCACAGTGATTCGAGATGGGCATACAATCGAGACGTTACAAAAAGGAGTGGATGATTTCACAGAGGATCGCATTATTAAAGGAATGGTCGGTCGTGAACTGACTAATCGTTATCCAGAAAGAACCAATTGTAAAATTGGAGAAACCATATTGGAAGTAAAAAACTGGAATGTATATCATCCTGAAATTACAGAAAAGCAGATACTAAAGGATATTAATATAAAAGTATGCGCAGGGGAAGTGGTTGGTTTAGCAGGTCTTATGGGGGCAGGAAGAACAGAATTTGCTATGAGTTTATTTGGCCATTCCTATGGTCAAAAAATTAGTGGCGAAGTTTATATGCATGGTCAAAAAGTAAGTACAAAAACGGTAAAAGAAGCGATTGATCATAAGATTGCGTATACATCAGAAGACAGAAAGACATATGGACTTGTTTTGATTGATGACATTAAGAAAAATATGACAATGGCGTCGTTACGAAATTATTTTTCAAAGCACCAAATTGTGGATAAAAATCAAGAGATTTTATCCGCGGAAGAGTATCAAAAGAGAATGAATATAAAGGCGACTTCTATTAATCAAACAGTCAGTGCTCTTTCTGGTGGAAATCAACAAAAAGTAGTACTTGCAAAATGGATCTTAACACAGCCTGATGTGTTAATTCTAGATGAACCAACTCGCGGAATTGATGTTGGTGCAAAATACGAAATCTATTGTGTTATGAATGAGCTGGCAAAGCAAGGAAAGGCGGTTGTTATTATTTCTTCTGAAATGCCTGAATTAATTGGTACTTGTGATCGTATTTATGTACTCAATGAAGGAGAAGTTGCAGGAGAGTTACAGAAGGGAATGTTAACACAGGAAAATATTATGAAATGCATTATGTCCCATAATAATAAAAAGTCAAAAATGGCAGAATAGAAAGGAGAAAAATGGTGATGAATGAACAGAAAAAATATAAAAATCTGGATCTTAGATCTTATGGGATGGTAGCCGCTCTTGTTTTCATTTTTGGTCTATTTTATTTCTTATCCAATGGAGCCAATGCAACACCGAGCAATATCAATAACTTAATTATGCAAAATGGCTACATTATTATTTTGGCAACGGGTATGCTTCTATGTGTGTTGACAGGAAATATTGATCTTGGTGTAGGTTCAGTGGTAGCTCTTTGTGCAGCTTCTGCTGGTAAGCTTGTGATGGAACAAGGATGGCCAGTACCGTTGGCATGGCTTATCGCACTTTTCATTGGATTTGTTGTTGGATTGTTTGCAGCTTTTTTTATTGCATATTTAAGCATTCCTCCTTTTGTTGTAACACTGGCAACTATGTTAATGGGACGTGGACTTACTTATACTATGTTAGCTTCTCAGACAGTTGGTCCTCTTCCAAAAAGCTATACACAAATAGGAGCTGGTTTTTTACCGAATATTAAAGTTGGAGGAATTGATGCTGTCTGCGTAATCGTAGCTATTATAGCTACCGTATTAATTGTTATTTCAGAATATAATCAAATTCGTACGAATAAAAAATATGGATTTGCAAATGTATATCCGTGGCAACTAATCATTAAAAATATAGTAATCTTGGCTATTCTCTGGTTTTTCTTTCTTAGCCTTGGGCGTAAAAGTGGAATTCCAATTCAGCTTGTAGTGGCAGGTGTCATTGTGGCTCTTTATCAGTTCATTACGAGTAAGACAGTGGCAGGGCGTCAGATTTATGCCCTAGGTGGAAATGCAAAAGCAGCTCGTCTTTCTGGCATCAATACAAAAAAGGTTTTCTTTTGGATTTATGTTAATATGGGACTCTTATCAGCAGTGGCAGGTATTATTCTTTCTGCAAGACAAGGGGCAGCAAATCCTAAAATGGGAGATGGTGTTGAATTAGATGCCATTGGTGCTTGTTATATTGGCGGTGCAGCAGCAGCAGGTGGTGTTGGTACTGTTATGGGGGCTGTAATTGGAGCTCTTGTTATGGGCGTTTTAAATAATGGTATGTCAATCATTGGACTTCCAACAGATTTTCAAAAGGTGGTAAAAGGAGCAGTATTATTAGGAGCTGTTACATTAGATGTTCTTTCTAAAAAGAGGAAAGAAGCATAATATTTTAAGATTTCTTTATAGAATAATGAGATAGGATAGTGTAAGAAAATACATATAGAAGTAATTCTATATAGAAAAAAATACAAAGCAGAGATAAAAGTTAGTATTATTAGCATTGAAAAATGTGAGAAATTCTAGTTGTGTATTTCTCACATTTTTATATTATAATTGTAAACCTAAAATAAAAAATAGTTTATAATTATGGAAAGATAGAGTATACTTTCTATAAAAAGAAAGGAAGCTGCATATGAGTTTAAAAGAGAAAGTTTTATTATTATTGAAAAAAAGAGAAGGCGAATTTTTATCAGGCCAAGAGATTGCTCTACAATTAGAAGTAACAAGAGCGGGTGTTTGGAAAGCGATAAAGGCATTACAAGAAGAAGGATATCCTATTGAGGCAGTAACAAATCGGGGGTATGCATTACAGAGTATGCCAGATATTTTATCAGCAGTAGGAATTGAACAAGAATTATCAGAAGATAGTAAGCAATTGCACATTCAAGTGGAGAAGGTACTAGATTCTACCAATACAAGATTGAAACAGATGGTAACCGAAGGGGAAACAAGAGATATGGTGTTACTAGCAGAAGAGCAGACAGGAGGGCGAGGTCGCTTTGGACGAGTCTTTTTTTCGCCACAAGGTACGGGACTTTATATGAGTTTTTTATTGCATCCACAACTGCACTATAGTGAGGGAGAACTTTTGACCACAGCGGCAGCGGTGGCAGTTGCAAAAGCTCTTGAAAAAATAAGTGGAGAGGAAGCACAGATTAAGTGGGTAAATGATGTTTGGGTAGGTGGAAGAAAAGTATCTGGTATTTTAACAGAAGCCTCCACATCTTTAGAGTCTGGACAATTAGAATATGCCATTATTGGGATAGGGATTAATGTAAAAGAACCAGTAGATGGTTTTCCTGAGGAGTTAAAAGATATCGCTCGTTCGGTATTTCCAAATACGATAAAGAAAGAAAACTTAAGAAATCAATTGGCAGGGGAGATTATTAATCAATTTATGGCATATTATAAGGAACTTCGAAAAAAGGAGTTTTTTAAAGAGTATAAAGAACGTTCCTTTGTGATTGGAAAAGAAATTTCTGTGTTACGAGCTGGAATGACAAGAAAGGCAAGGGCGTTAGAAATTGATGATCACTGCCATTTAAAAGTGCAATATGAAGACGGAACGATTGAATATTTATCAAGTGGAGAGATTAGTATTCGACTATAGGGAAAGGAGGATGAAATGAATCGAACAAGAAATATGGTTTTATGTGCGATGTTTACGGTATTAGTTGCCATTGGTGCTTTTATTCGAGTGCCAGTGCCAGTAGTACCATTTACTTTACAAGTGTTGTTTACGACATTAGCAGGACTCGTTTTAGGACCGAAATTAGGAGCCATGAGTGTGGCTTTATATGTAGCACTTGGATTACTGGGTCTTCCAATTTTTGCATCAGGTGGAGGGATTGGGTATGTGTTTCAGCCAACCTTTGGATATTTAATCGGATTTATTATTGGAACTTATGTAACGGGTTATATTGCCTATCAAGAAGAAAATCCATCGAGAAAGCGTCTGCTTGTGGCATGCCTTTTAGGACTTTTTATCATTTATTTTTGTGGGACAAGTTATTATTGGTTTATTATGACTTTTTATTTGAAATCACAGATGGGATTATGGACATTATTTTTTTATTGTGTTCTTTTATCCGCACCAGGAGATATTTTTCTTTGTTTTGTAACCGCTAGTTTTGGAAAACGCCTACTTCCAATGATAAGAAGAGAGATAGAGATAGGAGGATAAAGAATGGATTTTGTAGAGCAATTAAAACAAGAAGTATTAAAGGGAAAACAGATTGGAAGAGAAGAAGCATTACGTCTTTATGAAGCACCATTAGAAAGCCTTTGTAAAGCAGCCGATGAAATAAGAGAATATTTTTGTCAAGATGTATTTGATATTTGTACGATTATCAATGGAAAGAGTGGAAGGTGTTCTGAGGACTGTAAATATTGTGCACAATCAGTTCATTATCCAACAACAGTAGAGGAATATCCATTACTAGGACGAGAAGAGATTGTCAAACAGGCAAAATATAATGATGAAAAGGGTGTTTTACGTTATTCTATTGTGACGTCAGGAAGAACGCTATCAGAGAAAGAGGTAGAGGAAGTTTGTGAAACCGTAAGACAGATACGGAAAGAAACCGATATTGAAGTTTGTGTTTCATTAGGACTTTTAAAAGAGGCGCAATTTCAGAAATTAAAAAAAGCAGGAGTTAGCAGAATCCATAATAATTTGGAAACGTCAAAAAGAAATTTTCCAAACATTTGTACGACTCATACTTATGAAGAGAAAATAAAAGCCATTCGTTCCGCAAAGAATGTTGGGTTAGAAGTCTGTAGTGGTGGCATTTTAGGTCTTGGAGAAACCGTAGAAGATCGCATTGATCTAGCACTTGCTATTCGAGAACTAGGGATTTACTCTATGCCAGTCAATATACTAAATCCGATTGCAGGAACTCCATATGAAGGAGAGGAGACCTTAACGGTAGAGGAAGTTAGAAGAAGCGTTGCGGTCTTTCGTTTTTTACTTCCCAACGCATCTATTCGTCTAGCAGGAGGCAGAGGGTTATTAGAGGATAAAGGAAGAAGTTGTTTTACTTCTGGAGCCAATGCAGTTATTTCTGGCGATATGTTAACAACAGCAGGAATTACAGTGGATACTGATTTAAAAATGATAGAAGAACTAGGATATCGAAAGGAACTTTGGAATGGAACGAGGGATTTTTATAACGGGGACAGGGACTGATGTAGGGAAGACTTATGTGACTGCGCTTCTTGTAAAGAAATTAAAAGAGCTTGGAATTTCCGTTGGCTATTATAAAGGAGCGATTAGTGGAGCTGATTGTATTACTAGTAGTGATGCTGGTTATGTAAAAAAAGTAGCAGAATTAGAGCAAGATGGAAATACCTTAGTTTCTTATTTGTATCAAAATGCAGTTTCTCCACATCTTGCAGCAAAGTTAGAAGGAAATCCTGTGGAATTAAAAAAAGTAAAAGAAGATTTCCAAAAGGTATCAAAACAATACGAGTTTGTTGTTATGGAGGGAAGTGGCGGAATTGTCTGCCCTATTCGTTATGATGAGACAGAGCATATCTTTTTAGAGGATTTTATAAAAACTTTACATCTCGATACACTTTTAGTAGCAGATGCAGGACTTGGTACGATTAATGCAGTTGTTTTAACTGTCCAATATTTGCGTCAAAGAGGAATTGGGATACAAGGAATTTTTATCAATCGCTATACAGGGAATCCAATGGAAGAAGATAATGTAAAAATGATTGAGGAATTAACAGGTGTTCCTATACTTGGGCTGATTTCACCAAATGCTAATGAATTATTATTAAAAGAAGGGGCAATTCAAAAAATATTACGATAGGAGAAGACATATGACATTAGAAGAAAAAGATTTAAAATACATATGGCACCCTTGTTCTCAGATGAAAGATTACGAAGAGTTGCCACCTATTATTATTGATAAGGGACAAGGAATTTATCTTTATGATAAAAATGGAAAGGAATATATGGATATTGTGAGTTCTTGGTGGTGCAATCTGCTTGGACATTGCAATCCAGTTATCAATCAAGCGATAAAAGAACAGTTAGATCGTTTAGAACACGTTATTTTTGCTAACTTTTCTCACGAGGGAGCGATTGAACTTTGCGAACAGCTCATCAAAAGTATTCCAAAAGGATTGACCAAATTTAATTTTTCGGATAATGGTTCAGGAGCTGTGGAGTGTGCATTAAAAATGGCATTTCAATATCAGTATCAGATGGGGAAAAAGAAAAAACAAAAATTTTTCTGTTTAACTGATGGATATCATGGGGAAACAATAGGGGCACTTTCCGTGGGAGCCATGGACTTATATGCCAAAATATACCGTCCTATGCTAATGGATACGATTCAAATTGAAGCACCAGATTGCTATCGTTGTCCCTATGGAAAAACAAGGGATAACTGTGAAGCAGAATGTTTTATAAAGGCGGAAAAAGCATTTGAACAGTATGGAGAGCAGGGGTGCGCCATCATTGTAGAGCCTTTATTACAAGGAAGTGCAGGCATGAAAATATATCCTCCTCTCTATTTAAAAAAGTTAAGAGCACTCTGTAATCAATACGATGTTTTATTGATTGCCGATGAAATCGCTACAGGATTTGGAAGGACAGGAAAAATGTTTGCTTGCGATCATGCAGGAATTCCGCCAGATATTATGTGCATTTCAAAAGGGCTAACAGGTGGATATTTGCCAATGGCAATTACGATAACAACAGAAGAAGTTTATCAAGCTTTTTATGCAGATTATAAAGAGGGAAAAGCCTTTATGCATAGCCATACATATAGCGGAAATCCCCTTGGATGTAGTGCGGCGTTAGCCGTTCAAAAAATATTAAAAGAAGATTTCGTTTTAGAGAAAGCAAAGAAAAGAGCGGGCTATTTAACGGAGCAATTGAATAATAAGTTGTTAGAACGAGATTATGTAGGAGAAATTCGTCATATTGGATTAATCCATGCCATAGAGCTTGTAGAAGATAAAAAAACAAAGGGGGGATTTTCAAGTGAAGAACGGGTTGGATATCAAATTTATAAAGAAGCGTTAAAGAATGGATTGTTATTACGTCCTCTTGGCAATGTGTTGTATTTTAATCCACCATTGATTATTGATGAGGGAGAAATAGATGAAGCCATAAAAAGATGTGTGAAATCCATCGATTCGTATATGGTATCAAGAATTTAATATAATACCGAAAGAAAATAGGCAAGATAAGACTTAAAAAAGGCAAGTTAGGGTTTTTTCCTTGCTCCAAATAGAGGGACTTTCTATAATAAGAGTATCAAAGAAAAAGGGGGATAGGAGAAAAATGGAGCTTAGATGGGAACGAATCCAAGAAGGTAAAGAGGAAATTGTGATTCGAGCTTATAAAATGACAAGATATTTAGAAGGGCTGATTCAGCATTTGAAACAATATTCCATAGAGTTATATGGAAAAAAAGGAGATTGCCAATATCGTCTTTCGATCGGAGATATTTATTATATGGAAGTGGTGGATGGAAAACTCTTCCTATATGAAAGGGAAGACGTTTATGAAAGTCAGCAGTCATTAAAGGAGTTAGAAAGTCAGCTAAAAAAATTTGGATTCGTTAGAATTAGTAAAAGTTGTATTTTAAACTGTAGAAAGTTGAAATATGTAAAAGCGGATAAAAACCATCGAATGAAAGTCTTTTTATTAAATGGAGAATGTCTCATTGTCAATCGAACTTATTTAGCAAATGTAAAAGCAATGCTCAAAAGGCTAAGCCAAGAAGGAGAGAAGGTATTATGAAGCAATTTTTCTTAGAACGGACAGCGTATATCGGCCTAATTTCAACGCTAGGGATTGTGTTAATGGCTAGTTATTTTTTGATTCTAACTGGAGGAAACGACACTTCATCGTTTTCTAGTAAATTTTTATTACAATATGTGGGCTTTATTGCATTGATGGAATTATTTGATTTTTTTGTTATCGATCCTGTTAAAATAAAAAAAGGCTGGAAGTATTCAAGTGTTATGACAGGATATTTACTAATCTTTTTAGCGATAGGTGTGGTACTTGGTTGGTTTCCAATTCAACCCAAAATAATACTATCTTTTATCCTCATATTTATTATTATTACGTATGTGATAAATCGATATAGTGTATTGAGGTGGAAAGAAGAAGAGAAAAAATGGAACGAATACATTGAGAAAATAAATCAACAAGTATAAGAAAATATGGATTTATAAGAAATGAGTCAAACAAAAAGGTGCTTTGGCTCATTTTTTATGCTATAATAAAAAATTGTGAATTCTATGAAAAGATGGAAAGACATTATCTTTATTAAAATAGGATAAGCGAAAAAGGTGATAAAGAAACATTTTTTCGTAGACTCCAATAAAAAATAAATAATAGAAAGGAAAAAAACATGAAGATTATGAAGAAATTTATTCGATATTATTATCCATATCGAAGCGTATTTTTTATTGATATGTTCTGTGCGTTATTGATTAGTATTATCGATTTAGCGTTTCCGCAAATATTGAATTATTTAAATGCTCACGTATTTAATGCGGATTCACAGACGATTTTAAACAGTCTTTTTATGTTAGCTGTTGGTTTAATTGTCATGTATGCCGTGCGCTCTGTTTGTAAATATTATATTTCTGCCCAAGGACATATTATGGGGGTGCATATGGAACGGGATATGAGAGAGGAGTTGTTCAATAAGTATGAAGAACTTTCTTTCTCTTATTATGATAAAAATAATACAGGAGAGATGATGAGTAAGTTAGTAAGCGACTTATTTGAAATTTGTGAGTTTGCTCATCATGGCCCAGAAAATATTTTTATTTCCTTATTAAAAATTATTGGTTCTTTCCTTTTACTCGCTTGTATTCATGTTCCATTAACATTGATTTTATTAGCAGTAACATTATGTATGCTTTTATTTTCTTTATCACAAAATAAGAAAATGCAAGCAACTTTTATGGATAACCGAAGAAAAATCGCTGGTGTAAACGCCGCATTACAAGATACATTAGCAGGAATCCGTGTTGTAAAATCATTTGCCAATGAAGACATTGAAAGAGAAAAGTTTTCAAAAAGTAATGAGCAATATGTGCAGAGTAAAAAGAACAACTATAATTGTATGGGATTATTCCAAGGAGGAAATAACTTTTTCCAAGGTCTTTTGTATATTACAATTTTAGTTGGTGGTGGCTACTTTGTAGCAAAAGGAACGTTACAGCCAGTGGCACTTGCAACTTATGCTCTTTATATTAATATTTTCGTATCTCCAATTGAAGTGCTTGTGGAATTTACAGAAATGCTTCAGAAAGGATATTCTGGATTTAAGCGTTTTAATGAAGTAATGGAAACACAAGTGGATATTAAAGATGAAAAAGATAGTAAAGATTTAATTGATGTAAAAGGTGTCATTGACTATAAAGATGTATCCTTTAGTTATGATGAAGATGAGCTTGTCCTTGATCATATTAATATTCATATTGAAGCAGGAAAATCCGTTGCTTTAGTAGGGCCAAGTGGTGGAGGAAAGACGACGATTTGTTCGTTATTACCACGTTTTTATGATGTCAATAGTGGTGCTGTTTGCATCGATGGAAAAGATGTAAGAGGATTGACATTACAATCATTAAGACGTGCCATTGGTATTGTACAACAAGATGTTTATTTATTTACAGGAACGATTCGTGATAATATCGCTTATGGTAACCCAAATGCTACAAAGGAACAGATTATGGATGCAGCAAAGAAAGCAAATATCCATGAATTTATTATGAGTTTACCAGAAGGATATGATACTTTCGTTGGAGAACGTGGAACTCGTTTAAGTGGTGGACAAAAACAAAGAATTTCCATTGCCCGAGTATTTTTAAAAGATCCAAAGATTTTAATTTTAGATGAAGCTACAAGTGCTTTAGATAATGAAAGCGAGCGTCATATTCAAAAGAGTTTAGAAGAACTTGCGAAGAACCGTACGTGTATTACAATTGCACATCGCCTTTCTACGATTCGAAATGCCGATGAAATTATTGTAATTGGAGAGCATGGAATTGAAGAACGAGGTAGTCATGCAGAATTGTTAGAGAAAAATAATGTTTATGCAAAATACTATCGTTTGCAGTTTGAAGGGTTAGAAGACTAAAATATAAAAAATGTAATGATAGGAGGAACAATGGAAAAGTTAGATAAAAAAAATAGACTGCTCATGGGAATCACTTTATTTTCCATGTTCTTTGGAGCGGGAAACTTAATATTCCCGCCATTTGTAGGAGCGATGGCAGGAAAATCTTCATTGATTGCTAGCGCTGGGTTTGCACTGAGTGCTATTGGGTTACCAATTCTTGGAGTGGCAGCGGTGACAAAATCAGGCGGGTTAGAAAATCTTGCATCAAGAGTACATAAGAAGTTTGCATTTGTTTATATTTTAATTTTATATTTATCAATTGGCCCTTGTCTTGCCATTCCAAGAACAGCCAGTACTTCTTTTTCTATGGCAGTTGTGCCTTTTGTAAAAGAAGTAAAGGAAGGACATCAGCTGATTTATTCTATTGTATTTTTTGTGGTGGCTATGTTAATCGCATTAAAACCAGAGAAGTTAACGGAATATTTAGGAAAGAAGTTAACTCCTTGCTTATTGGTGCTCATTGTCATTATCTTTGTAGGTTCTTTCCTTCATCCAGCAGGGAAACTTGCTCTTCCAACAGGAGGATATGAAGAATTGCCAATGATAAAAGGATTTTTAGATGGTTATCAGACAATGGATACATTGGCGGCATTGAATTTCGGTATGATTATTGCCATGAATATTCGAGAAAAAGGGATTCAAAAAGAGCAATCTATTATGAAAGAAACCATTTTTGCAGGTTGGATTGCAGGGATTATATTATGCATTGTCTATGGAATGTTGCTCTATGCAGGAGCGATCTCTAGTGAGACCTTTAAAGGGGCAAAAGACGGAACAGAAATTTTAACCGCATTAACGCAGTTTTTATTTGGACGAGTTGGTGTCATTATATTGGCATTGGTTTTCTTAATCGCTTGTTTAAATACTTGTATTGGACTATTGAGTTGCTGTGGAAAATATTTCCATTCGATTGTGCCAAAGATCAGCTATCGCAATTGGGTTTTCCTTTTTGCATTTGTTTCCATGATTATTTCTAATATTGGATTAACAAAAATATTAGAGTTATCAGTTCCTGTTTTAAATGCGATTTATCCTGTGGCTATTGTATTAATTATTTTAGCTTATATTGAGCCGTTCATTGGAAGATATCGAGCTATTTATCCATTTGTTGTGACATTTTGTGTTATTAGCAGTATTATTGAGGCATTGGAGAAAAAGAACATTGTCATTTATGGAATTACATCTCTTATGAAACAAATGCCATTTTATAACGCTGGTTTTGGTTGGATCATTCCATCCATTGTTGGTGTGATTTTAGCGATTTTATACAGTGAAATTATAAAAGGAAAAGTGAAAAAGATTCATTAAAAAAATCCCTCTTTACGAAAGAGAATTATCTCTTTGTAAAGGGGATTTTTTTAACCATATAGTTAGCCATTAAGCATGGGTTAAATTGTATTCTTCACATAAAGAGCCGTACACGAAGGGAGAGAGGAAGAGAGGGCGTTCGTTACCAAAGTCGAAATCTTTTTCTCCATTGTGTAAAAGAGCGAGGAAACGACAGACATCTTTTGCATCATACCAATGAAAAATGGTTTCTTCTTGGTTCCATGGGAGGTTTTTCTTTTTTTCTTCACAAGCAGTCTTTAAAAGAGCAAGACAGCGGGAAGATAAGCGGGATAATTCTATAATAATTGGCATATATTCTTGCGCTGTCCATTCCTCTCCAATGGAAAACATTCCACGGTAGAAGAAATCGTTGATTTCTTGATCTTCATATCCAAATGCCATAAGACGATATGTGTAATAAGCAAGCCCTTGTAACCCTAATAAAATAAGCGATTTAAAAGAGCGAGTATCCTCATCATTTTGATACATTTCTTTCATATCATAATCATGAGTACGAGAACAAGAACCACACATAGCACAATGAGGAGTTAATAATAATTTTGCGGCTTTTGCTTCTTCAATGGCATTTAAAACAAAATCAGGGAAAAAGGCTTCTGTAAAAATGCTTGCAAATAGACCGCTGATCATTTCTTTATGAGTGTCTGCAAAAGCTTCATCTGCATAAAGACCACGAGCAAGACCAACGAGTCTACCTAAAAGTTCTTCTTGAAGTAACGCAACATCTTCCTTTTGTTCATAAAAATTTCGATGGCTTAATTGTAAATGTTCTGATGGTTGTTGGCATGAAAGAATAAATGTTTTCTTTGTCATAAAATACTCCTAACTAAAAAGAAATCCTTTTTTTTTTATATAAGTATAGTATAATGAAGAAAACAAGACAAATATGTTTGATTTACAACAAGAAGGAGTTAAAATGGAAAAATATTTATCAATTTTAAAATATTCCACTCTGTTTTGGGGGATCGCAGAAGAAGATCTTGTTGGTCTGATTCGATGTTTAGGCGGAAGAACACTCCAATACGAAAAAGGTGAGTTTCTCTACCGTGCGGGAGATGTGATGCAAAGCGTTGGAATTGTTTTATCAGGAGGTATTTGCATTTTACAAGACGATTTTTGGGGGAATCGAAGTATCTTAGATATTGCACAGCCAGGAGAAATGTTTGGAGAAGCATATGCTTGTCTACAAACAGAAGTAATTTCTATTAATGTGATGGCAAATGAGCCATCAGAAGTGCTATTTTTAGATGTAAAACGAGTATTGACAACCTGTTCTGCCTCTTGTAATTTCCATAATCGTTTAATTCAAAACTTTTTAAAAGTGATGGCAGAAAAGAACTTATCATTAACACAGAAAATGCGCCATATGTCAAAGAGAACTACGAGAGAAAAGTTACTATCTTATTTATCTGTTCAGTCAGAAAAACAAAAAAGTCGTTCTTTCCAGATTCCTTTGAATCGCCAAGAATTAGCGGACTATTTAGCAGTAGATCGAAGTGCTATGTCATCAGCGTTAGGGAAATTAAGAGATGAAGGGGTTTTAGATTTTCATAAAAATGTATTTACATTAAAAGATTTTTCGGCAGATGAAATAAATTAGAGGTAAAAAAACGGAAAAGGAGAACGAAAATTAAAAAAGAGAAAATTATGAAAAATGACTAGAAATACAATATACAGTATCCAATAACGACACAAGAAATGGGAATTTTTTGTGAGAAAATGTAGAAAGATATTTGATAGTCTAATCAATTTAAAAAATGAAAGAAAAAATAAAACTAAAAGTAGAGAGAAAATGTTTTAAAATCGTGCTTTTGGAAAAGTTTTGCACAAAGTAAAGAGAAAATAAATAAAAAAATTGGAAAAAACAGGAGTTTAGTTTTTGTATTTTTATTTCTATATATTGTAGTAAAGTGAGAAGATAAAGTACAATATATAGCACGTGTCCGCTACAGAAAGACTTATAATTTTGAGAATAAAAGGGGAAAAGAGAGAAGGAATTTGGCAAGATTATAGTGGAAAATTATGATGTATGTGCAAAATTCACAAAATGTATTTTGGAAAATTACGTAAAAAAAACAGGTTGACTAAAGAGGCACGTCATACTATAATGTATGTGTCGGGAAAACATAAAAGAAATCAAGAATTTCATTTTATTTATATAGGAGGAATTTACAATGTTTAAAGTAACAAACACATCAAAAGCACCAGCAGCAATCGGACCATATTCACAGGCTCTTGAAGCAAATGGATTTATTTTTGCTTCAGGTCAGATTCCTCTTGTACCAGAAACAGGAGAAGTACAAGAAGGTGGAATTACAGAACAAGCAGAAAGAGTTATGCAAAATATCAAGGCTATTTTAGATGAAAATGGTCTTACATTTGAAAATGTTATCAAAACTACTTGTTTCTTAGCAGACATGGCTGATTTCGCAGCATTTAATGAAGTATACGGAAAATACTTTACAGGAAAACCAGCTCGTTCTTGTGTAGCTGTAAAAGCGCTTCCAAAAGCAGTTCTTTGTGAAGTTGAAATTATCGCTGTAAGATAATATAATACATAAAACAGTGAAAAGCTCGCTATGCGAGCTTTTCCTATCTATTTACGCGAAGATAATGAGCCATGCGAGAGCATGAATGCTCACATATGGTGACTATTGGCGGACGTGAGAAGTTTTGAGAACGTACTTTTCATCGTTTCGTAATCGAGAAAAATGTTATTTCATACTTTAACTTGATATAAAATAAAGAGAGGAATGGAGGGTTTAATATTGATAACATTAGATATGGTGTATGATGCACAAAAAACGCTAAAAGGCGTGGCAAAAGAAACTCCTATAATTCATGCGACGAAGATTGATAATAATTTATATTTAAAATCAGAGAATCTTCAGATGACAGGTTCTTTTAAATTAAGAGGAGCTTATTATAAAGTTTCAACATTAACAGAAGAGGAAAAGAAAAAAGGTGTTATTGCAGCATCTGCGGGAAATCATGCCCAAGGAGTGGCACTTGCATGTACAAGAATGGGTGTTAAGTCTTATATTTGTATGCCAGCATATGCGCCTCTTGCAAAAGTGGAAGCTACGAAATCCTATGGTGGAGAGCCTATTTTAGTACAAGGAAGTTTTGATGATGCGGCAGCGGAAGCAAAGCGATTGATAGAAGAAGAAGGCTATACATTTGTAGCTCCATTTGAAGATGAAAAGGTAATTGCTGGGCAAGGAACGATTGGACTTGAAGTGTTAGAACAGCTTCCAGATGTGGATACTGTTGTTGTTCCAATCGGTGGTGGCGGTCTTATTAGTGGTGTTGCTTATGCCATTAAGCAGTTAAAGCCACAGTGTAAAGTAATTGGAGTTCAGGCATCGGCAACTCCATGTATGGCGGAGTCAAGAAAAGCAGGCCATGTGGTAAAAGTACAAGATGCACCTACCATTGCGGATGGTATCCATGTATTACAACCAGGGAATATTACCTTTGATTTATGCCAAAAATATGTAGACGAGATTGTGACAGTGACAGAAGATGAGATTGCTGTTGCGATTTTAACATTAATGGAAAAACAAAAGACAGTAGCGGAAGGAGCAGGTGCAACTGCAGTAGCAGCGGTATTGTCAGGAAAAGTGGATACAAAAGATCAAAAGGTTTGTTGTATTGTTTCAGGTGGAAATATTGATGTGACTATGTTAAATCGTGTCATTACAAGAGGATTAATAACGACGGGAAGATTAACAGAGTTTACAACAAAATTACCAGATATGCCAGGAGCATTAGTAGAGCTTTCCACAGTGATTGCAAGTGTAGGAGCGAATATCGTAAATGTTCAACATGAAAGAGAAAGTATTCGCTCAAAAGTAAATGAATGTGTTATTTATATCGTAGTGGAGACAAGAGATATTGCTCATAAAGAAGAAGTGATTTCCACTTTGAAAAAGGCAGGATATGCTCTATTATAGACGCAGTATAAAATAAATCGTTTGATATCTTAGACATAAAAAAGAGATGTTGCAAAACAATTTGCAACATCTCTTTTTCATAAAGATAATTTTGCTTCTCAAACTGTAATTGTTAAGAGTTTTTCAAAAAGATAGCAAGTCCTAATAAAATAATAAAAATACCAAGTAATTGTTGTAAGTTCAATGTTTCATGTAAAATAAAATAACTTAAAATGCAAGTGCCAACGGCTTCTCCAAGAATACTCATAGAAATCACAGAGGCGCTTAACCATTTTAAGAGCCAATTGAAAATCATCTGTCCAAGAATGGTAGAAATCAGTGCAATTCCTAAGAAAGCTTTCCAAGTGCTAATGGAATATCCAGTAAAAGGAGCGTGTGTGATAAGAGAATACATGGCTAAAAAAAATGCACTGCTTCCATATCCCAAAAAGGAATAGGGAATGACAGAAAGGGAGGAGCGAATATGCTGTCCAACCATAAAGTAAGAAGCTATGATTCCAGCAGCGATAAATGCCATAATATCCCCAACGAAAGCAGTCATACTCAATTGGAAATCACCCCAGCCAATTACGACACAACCAATTAATGCTATAAGACAACCAAAAAGTGCTTTTTTGGGGTAGCGTTCTTGAAAAAGAAAATAGCCACCAACAAAAGAAAAGAGCGGTTGTAATGTAACGAGTACCGTAGAACTTGCTACAGAAGTATAGTTTAAAGATTCAAACCAAAGCACATAATGAGTGGATAATAACAAACCTGATAGAATGCCAAAAAGCCATTGTTTTTTCGTAAGTTTTAGAAATTGTCTTCGGTTCTCTTTATGAAAGAGTAAAAAAGGTAGAAGAACGATAGCCGAAAAAAGCAGTCGATAAAATGCAGTAATGGAAGATGGAGCCTGTGCTAGTTTTACAAAAATAGCAGAGGTGGATAAAAAGAATACTGCAAAAAATAAAATAATATAATGGGTAAGTTTTGATTTCATAATAAGAATTGCTCCTCTCAAAAAAAGAATCACCAAAAGTGGTGATTCCTTGTCTTTTATAATGTATTTATTATGATTTATTATAACAAATGAAACAAGAAATGCAAGAGATGGAAAAGGGAGCATTGCGTCTTTTTTTGACTTATGATAAGATTTGCATGATATTAGAAATGGAAATAAAGTGGAAACTAAATGTAAATACATGGGAAAAGTAGGTGTATCAAACATGAATGAGAAAGTAGTACAAGTGTTAAAAATTTTAGATGAAACTTATGGTGTGACAAAAGAGGGATTCCTGCATAAGGAACCATGGCAACTTTTGTTAGCCATTATGTTAAGTGCTCAAAGCACAGATAAACAAGTAGAAGAGGCGTTACCAGCTCTTTGGGAAAGGTTCCCAACAGTAGCCGATATGGCAAATGCTCAGATTGAAGAAATAGAAGAAAAAATTCGTTCCATTGGATTATATAAAAATAAAGCAAAAAACATGAAGAAGTGCTGTCAGCAGATAATAGAAAATTTTTCAGGAGAAGTGCCAAAGACCATGGATGAGCTGTTGACATTAGCGGGCGTAGGGAGAAAGACTGCTAATTTATTTTTATCGGATGCTTATGGAATTGAAGGAATTACTGTGGACACCCATGTAATGAGAATTTCCAAAAGACTTGGATGGGCTAATGGGAAGAATCCAGAGCAAGTGGAGTATGAACTTCAAAAAGTGTTGCCAAAGGAACACTGGATTCGAATTAATTTTCAATTGATTTATCATGGAAGAGCAATCTGTACTTCAAGGAAAGCCCATTGTGAACGCTGTATGTTAGAAAGGTATTGTGACAAAAAACTAGAAAAGTAGGAGGGAAAGAGAAATGCATAATCAATTAACACAAAGTGATATAAAAAAAATGCAAGAAGAAATTGAACATAGAAAATGTGTTGTAAGAAAAGAGTTGTTAGAACATGTAAAAGAAGCTAGAGCACAAGGAGATCTCAGTGAGAATTTTGAATACTATGCGGCGAAAAAAGAGAAGAATCGAAATGAAAGCAGAATCCGTTATTTAGAGAGAATGATTAAAACGGCTAAAATCGTATCAGAGGAATCCAATGAGGATGAAATTGGCTTAAACAATACAGTTCTTCTTTATTTTGAAGAAGAGAAAGAAGTAGAAGAATATAAAATTGTAACAACCATGCGAGAAGACATTTTAAATAATAAAATAAGTAAGGAATCACCGCTTGGAAAAGCGATTTTTGGACATAAAGTTGGGGAGCGTATCCATGTAAAAGTGAATGAGCAATATGGGTATGACGTTGTCATTCAAAAGATCGAGAAAACAAAAGAAGATGACAGTGATACAATACGAAGTTTTTAATAAGATTTAAAAAATTAATATTTCTATTGACTTGAATAATTTGGAAATGGTATCATAGAAAGCCATGAAAAAATAAGTTTAAAATATTAAAAGAGAGACCAAAAGAAATTAAAACTGATATTTTGTAGAAAAAATTTAAATTTTCATCGTTAAAAAGAGTATGAATAATTATATGTGGAGGAAATTGAATGAAGAAAAAATATGAGGGGAAGAAAATGCTTGTATCATTTTCCCTCGTTTTAGGAGTAATTATTACTGTTGTGGCAATTTTACTTATGCTCTTCTATTTTAAAAGTCGCTCAGAACAAGAGGATATGAAAGAAAATCTGAATTTAAGTAGCACAAAATATGCGGAGTTAATTGATTTACAGATTGAAGAGAATTTAGCGACTATTAATGCGATAACGACATTTTTGAATACGGATTATTCGCTAGAAGAGGTCGCAAATAATTTAATTATTGAAAACGAAAGAAATCGCTTTTCAAAAATGCTCTATGTCAGAACAAATTATAAAGGAATTTTAGTGGATATGATAAAGAAGGAATACAATACCATTACTCTATCCAAGAACTCTTCTTTAGAATTAGAAGAAGTATTGAAAGGGCAATCTAAAGTTAAAATCATATCTCTTAATAAAAAAGAATCTCTTTGTTATATCGTACCTGTCTATGAAGGAAAAGAAGTGATTGGAGTTATGTTGGCTGTTGATACATTAAGCAGTTTCCAAAATATTTTAAAGATTCCAAGTTATATTAATGACTGTGTAGTTGAGCTTAAGAACCAAGAGGGAGATGTGATTTTAAGTGCTTATAGTGAAAAAGAAATAGCAACGAAACAGGGAGAAAAAGAGCAAGAAGTTGTAGCGACACATAAGATTGAAAATGGAGATTGGTATGTTTCTGTTAGCACAGATTCTATTATACAAGATGATATCTTTCAAAGTATGACTATCGTAATAATAGGAATGGCTCTTTTTATCTCTATTTTATATGGTGGTTTATTTTTATATATGATCAATATCATATATAAGGGAAAAGAACGAGTAAATTATTTAGCCTTTTATAATCCGATTACAGGCATATTAAATAAAAATGGGTTTTTACAGGAGTTTTCGAAGCTAACATCAAACAGTGAAGAATATACATTTGTTGTTTTAAATATTCGGGATTTTAAATTTATTAATCATTCCTTTGGATATGAGGTAGGAAATCAACTGCTATGCCATATTGCAAAGGTGTTAAAAGCAGAGCTAAAAGAGGATGAAGTTTTTTATCATAAAGAATCCGATCGCTTTGGATTTTTACTGCATACCCAAGAAAAACAAGAAATCATAGGGCGTGTGGAACGAATTATGGAACAAATTTCAGAATATCAATTGTTACCAGAACAACGGTATCCAATTTCTTGCTACTGTGGAATTAAAATCCTTCATATGTTTTCAAAAGATTTAGATGTTGAAGAGATAATCGATCGTGCACAGTTTGCAAGATTAAGTGTTCATGAACATCATGGAAATCAATATGCCTTTTATGATGAGGATATGTACAAAAAAGCACAAAAGAAAAATGAAATTGAAAAACAGATGAATAAAGCATTAGAAAATGAAGAGTTTAAAATCTATATTCAACCAAAGTATGATTTAAAAACAGAGAAAATCTGTGGAGGAGAAGCATTAGTTCGTTGGCAATTAAAAGATGGGAAGATTGTTGCACCAATGGATTTTATTCCAATCTTTGAACAAAATGGATTTATTTCTAAGTTGGATCTCTATATGTTTGAAAAAGTATGTCAATTTCAATATAAGAGAAAAAAGGAAGGATTTCAAGTATATCCACTGTCTGTTAATCAGTCTAAAATTTTAATCTTAGAAAAAGATTATATACAAAAAATCAGAGTGTTGATGGAAAAGTATGAGATTAAGGAAGGCGAGATTATTGTAGAAATTACAGAGAGTGTTTCTACAATTGATATGATAGAAGTGGAAATGATTATTCGAAATTTACATGAAATTGGGCTTGGAATTTCCATGGACGATTTTGGAAGTGGCTATTCTTCTTTAAATGTATTACGAGAATTACCAATTGATGAATTAAAAATTGACCGCGTATTTTTAATGAGCACAAAGTATGAAGAAAAAAGTCAAGTGATTATGGAAAGCATGATTCATATGGCAAAGAAATGTAAAATGCAAGTAGTATGTGAAGGCGTAGAGACAGGCGATCATGTGAAGGCATTGCAGATGATGTGTTGTGATATTGCACAAGGATATTATTATGCAAAACCAATGCTCCAAGAAGAATTTTTATCATTATTATATGGAAAAAGAGAAAAAGAAGAAAACTAGACTTTTTTTCTTTGATAGAATAAAATATCAATGGAAGAACAAAGATGAAAATGACCGATAAAGGATAGAAAGAAGGATAGAAATGGGAAGTTTAATTTTGGAAGGGGGAACCTTTCGTCCAATTTTTAGTGCAGGTGTTATGGATGCTCTATTGGAAGAAGATGTGATGTTTCCATACTGTATCGGAGTTTCCGCAGGAATTACCGATGGATTTTCTTACTTATCAAAGCAAAAAGGAAGAAATTTAGATGTTTTATTGAAATTTCGTCATGACAAGCGCTATCTTGGTAAAAGAAATTTCTTAAAATGCAAAAGTCTTTTTGGATTGGAGTTTGTTTTTGATACGATTCCAAATGAACTTTCACCTTTTGACTGGAAGACATTTTATGAGTATGATGGAAAAGTCTTAGTAGGGGTGACTAATGCTATAACAGGAAAGGCTGAGTATTTGGATGGTAAGGAATTGGACAAGAAATGTACCATGTTACGAGCAACTTGTGCCATACCTCTTGTATTTCCAGAAATTAAAATCAATGGAGTGCCTTATTATGATGGAGGACTTTGTGATCCAATACCGATTCGAAAAGCGATTGCCGATGGAAATGAACGCCATCTGATTGTATTAACAAGACCAAAAGGCTATAAAAAAGAGCTTGGAAGATCCAATAAAGTGGCATCAAGAGCATTAAAGAAGAAATATCCGAAGCTTGAAAAAGTTTTGTTAGAACGGCATATCGCTTATAATGAAACCGTTCAGTTTTGTGAACAGTTAGAAAGAGAAGGAAAGGCATTAATTATTAGACCAGATCGTCCTCTTGATAGTATGGAAAAGGATTTGAATGTCATTCAATCTTCCTATGATTTAGGCTATAAGATGGCAAAAGAACAGATGGAAATGATTAAAGGTATTTGTCATTCTTAAATTCGTTTTGAGTAAGTGAATAGATAGAGAAAAAGCACTATGTTATGAGAAAAGATTTTTTATAACATAGTGCTTTTAAATGTTTCTATTTTATGTTGAGCAAAGGCAACGAGCCATATGGAGACTGCCTGCGAACATGAGAAGTTTGAAAAGCGTACTTTTCATTGTTTAAATCCAGCCACCGTCCATGCGAATGATCTGTCCAGTTAGATAAGAGGATTCCGTTAGAGAATAGGCAAATTCTGCAATTTCTTCTGGTTCTCCTAGGCGACCAGCAGGGATTTCATCAATGAGTGCATCTTCTTCTTCTTTTGAAAGCCATTCATTCATAGAAGTATGGATTGCACCGCAAGAAATTGCATTTACTTTAATATGACTTGGTGCAAGTTCTTTTGCCAATGCTTTCGTAAATGCATTAATCCCTCCTTTTGTAGCACTATAGGCAACTTCACAAGAAGCACCTACTTCTCCCCACACAGAGGAAATATTAATAATACAGCCATCTTGTTCTTGTAACATCATAGGAACGACTGCACGAGAAAAATAAAAAACCGAAGAAAGATTGGTATTTAAAATCTGGTTCCAGTCTTCATTGGACATATCGGTGATGAGTCCGATATAGGAAATACCCGCATTATTCACAAGACAGTGGACAGTTGAAAAACGTTTTTTTGTTTCTTCCATAACAAAAGAGACAAACTCGGGATCACTAACATCTCCAAGAAGGGAGAGACAATGAGCACCATGAGATTCGATTTCCTGTTTTGTCTTCTCTAAATCAGAGGCAATTTTGCTGGCTAAAATAACTACATTCCAATGACGTTTGGCGAAAGAGAGAGCAATTGCTTTTCCAATTCCTCGAGAAGCTCCTGTTACGATTACCGTTTTTATTTGATTCAATTGACATTCCTCATTTCTAATTTCATTTGTCGCTCGTGATGAGTAGGCTTCGCCTGCTCCCACCCGCTAACACTCATTATATCATAAATTGGGATTTCCATTAAG
The DNA here is from genome assembly GCA_905214925.1 of uncultured bacterium. Lineage (GTDB taxonomy): Bacteria > Bacillota > Clostridia > Lachnospirales > Lachnospiraceae > Scybalomonas. The sequence goes on from CAJMOB010000010.1 coordinate 72,816, forward strand.
AGGGGAGCATTTGAGCGTTGAAATGATATTAGTGATCTGATATACTGAAAAAATAGTGATCTTTTATACTTTATATATTGAAAAAGAGTGTTAAGAAATTTACAACAGGAGGTAACGATGAGTAAACAAAATACAAAGGCCGTTTTTATAAGGGGGTTTGTGAAAACTGTACTTATTATTATTTTAATGTTTGCAGTTGGTTTCGCATCATACCAAGGTGTTTTTTGGTATTGTAAAAATAATAACGGTGGTAAGATTAAAGAAAAACTGGAAGCGCTTCATAACAAACAAGAAGAAGGAGAAAATATTCTATATACAGCTGTTTTATTCGATGATACGAGAAGTAGTGGTGCAGAAGGGATTATGGTAAAAGCATTCAATTCCAATACAAAGAATATGGACTGCATTATGATTCCTACAAATACACAACTGATAAGTTCTAGTGCTGTTTATGATCAGATAAAAGAAGAAGTCGATAATTTACCTGAAACGATTACAATTGGTGATATTAATACTTATATTCAGGATGAAACAAAAAGTTATGAGCTTACAGTACAAGCATTAGAAGAGATTTTAGGTATCGAGGACATTCCTTATTATGAAGCCTATAACCAAAAGGTTCTTACTTCTGTTGTAAATCTTTTAGACCCACAGAGTATGGATGTTCCAATCGCAATTAGTACAAAAGATACAGGTGGATATGAATTGACATTGGAAGCAGGAGAGCAGGAGTTAGACGGCGAAAAAGCTGCAGGACTTCTAGAGTTTAAAGGATATCCAAATGGAGATGTGGATCAAGCAAAAGTAGCAGCACAATATTGGAGCATCTATTATCAATCGGTTGCCTCTCTTGATGAAACAAAGAAGAAGGATTACTATGAACAATATTATCAATTGGTCACTTGCAATTATTCTGAAGAAATTATGAACCAATATGGAAGTAAATTTTTGGAAATAACGCCCGAGCAATATTGTTTCCATTTGCTACCTGGAAGCGAGGTAGATGGACAATGGAGTGGCAATGAAGAAGAGATCCAGTCATTGTTTGATAGTATTTTGGCAATAGAAGGGCCTTATGAAACAGCACAAGATATGAGTCAGTTTGATGTAAGTGTTGTTTCTTCAAAAGACTTGGATATTGAAATTTATAATAGTACAACCATAGAGGGTCTTGCAGGGAACTGGGCGAATAAATTAAGGGAAGATGGATATCATGTGGTTCATGCGGATACCGATCATAGTGGTGTGAAAGACCATGCAATTGTATATGTAAAAGAGGCTGGAAGAGGTCTGGATTTAAAATCTTATTTTCCAAAGGCAGAATTTATAACCGATGAACAATTGGATAGTGTGGATATTCGTATTGTATTAGGAACTGCGGAATCATAAGTATTAGGATAAGGAGTATGAGGAACTATGAGAAGTAAAAAGATGCTGATAGGAATCGCTCTTATGATGTGCGTTGTATTTGGGGCAGGTGCTGTTGTTGGAGCCTCTAGTAAAGCAGAACCTGGTTCTGCTGGAGATCCTTTGATTACAAAAAGTTATTTAGAGGAAAGATTAAAGTCTATCAACACTTCTAACACAGGAGAGGAAAGTTCTGATAAGATTACAGCTTTAGAAAAAGAAATTCAAGAGTTAGAAAAAGAAAATGAAACATTAAAAACAAAGTTAGATGATGCGATAAAAAGCATAGATCGTGCTAATTTTAAAAAAGTAACATTAAAAAAAGGAAAAAAGCTAATTTTAAGGTATGGCTCAGAATTGATCTTTTATTCAGGGGATGCGACTTTTAAAACAATAAATAATACTTATATTTTAGATGAAACAGAACGACAGCATGTAAAAAGTGGCACAAATGGGATACAATATCATCGCTATTTGATTCGTTCAAAGTGTGAGTTAGTACCAACGACAACGACAGTCGTTTATGTTCGAGGCAATTTTTCCTAATGGAGCATCCATGTGATGTATGAAGCATAAGGAACAGCATATATGAAAGAAAAAACAAAAATTTTAGGAGTGTCGATTGATAAAGTGCGATTAGATCGACTTTTAAGTCAAACTCAGATTTATTTAAATCATGAGGCATTCCGAATGATTTATTTTACAAGTATGAAGACGATTCTGCAAGCAGAAGATGATGAAAAATTTAAGACATTTTTAGAGCAATGTGATTATGTGATTTCAGCAGATCGAACCCTAGAAGAACAAGTATATGAGGATAAAAATTCTCAAAAAGAACGCATGCTATTGGCACAGTGTTATTTAGAGCGTTTATTAGTGAGAATGAATAAAAATCGATCTAGTCTTTATATGATAGGAACGGATCAAGAGGAACTTGATCATTTAATGAATAATTTAAAACAAAGTTATAGCAGTATTTCTTGCTTTGGAAGCTGTATTGAAGAAGAAACAAAAGAAGACGCTATCGATTTTATTATTAACGATATTAATGCAGCGGCACCTGATGTGATGCTTGTATTAATGAAAGGGATTCTTGCCATGGAATTTATTGAGGAAAATCGAACTCGTATGAATGTAAAACTCTGTCTTTGTATTGGGGAAGCAGAAGATGAGGTATTACAAGAGATTGGATTCGAGACAGAAATTCCGTCATGGATTAAGAAGTTAAAGTTAGAATCTCTTTATTATCGGTTCTTTCATGGAATAAAATTAAGACACACATTGTTAAAAAGAGTGTTCCAACACAAGATGAAAGAGCAGGAAGAGCAAAAGGATAAGGAAGCAAAAGACGAATACAATAAAAATATATAAACAATGGTATCAAATTTTGTATACTTTTAGTATGGAAAACGCTTTTTTTCTCGTGTTATGATGTACAAAAGGTGTTTAAAACATACGAGTAGGAGAAACTTCATAACAATATATTTCTCGCGTTTACAAGTTTTGATAAGCAAAAATAAGAGTGTTTTTGCCTTGCGTATGCTCTTGCATCAATAAAAAATAAAAATTAAGAAAGTAGTTACTACAGGCAGGAGGGAAGCATGAGTAAACTTACAATTAGAAATCTATATCGAACTTATACGAATCATCAAATGGCTCTTAAAGACTTTAAATTAGAGACAAAAGACGGAGAGCTAGTTGCTATTGTTGGTCCCTCAGAGTGTGGAAAATCCGTATTGTTACGAATTATCGCAGGTTTGGAGTCCAGCACAGATGGGGCAATTTGGTTGGATGAACAATTAATCAATGAGACTGACCCAAAAGCAAGAAAGGTGGCAATGGTATTTCGGAACTATACCTTATATCCAGAGATGAATTTATTTGATAATTTAGCTTTTGGATTGAAACTGTTAAAATATCCACCATCAAAAATTAAAACAAAAGTAACTGAAGTTGCAGAAAAATTAGGCGTAAGTGAATATTTAAGTAAAATGCCATCGGATTTAACCCCAGTAGAATGTTTTAAAATGGTTTTAGTAAGGGCTTTTGTAAAAGAACCAAAAATACTTCTATTAGATGATCCGATTGCTCAGTTACCAAAAGAAGATAGAAAAGAGGCATTAAATGAATTAAGAAGGTTACAACAGATTACAAAAGTAACTACATTATTTGTAACAGAATATTCAAAAGAAGCTTTTTATATTGGAGATCGTGTGGCTGTTATGAGAGAAGGAGAACTTCTTCAAATAGGAACGCCACAAGAGATCTATGATAAGCCAATGAATATGACGGTAGCGGGAGCTATGATGATGCCGATTATGAGTTTTACAGAAATTGAAATCGTGGAAAAAGAAGATCATTTAGAAACAAAGTTTTTTGGAAGTTCTCATATTGTGGAAGAGGAGATTGAAGCCATTCTTCGTAAAAAGGGCTATGTCAATAAGAAAGTAATCTTAGGAATTCGACCAGATGATATTGAAGTAATTCGCATTGAAGCAGGACAAGAAAATAATGCTCCGACAGCGGAAGTGAAATATTTAAAAGAATACAATGGAAAGCAATATGCGTATTTTGACTATGATGGCAGTGCTTTTGGAGCCTTAGTAGAAGGTGAAGGAAAAATAATGCCAGAGGATAAAATCGTGATTTGTTACAAGAATCCAGTGCCACTTTTGTTTAATAAGGATAGTGGTGAGGCTATACTTTACGAGAGGTAAAAGTATTTTTTGGGGGAAATGTACAGTTTTTTGTGTATTTCCTCTTTTATTTTTTTGGATTATAGTATAATATATAGGTATATCTTTGGATAGGATAATTGCCTTTGATGACCCATAGGGTGAGGAGGAAAACTAGAAAAGGAATTTTTCTAGTATTTTAGGGAATTGTTTGGAAAAATCAGTGATAGCTGATTGTTTCTAACGGATTCGAAGTGAAAATTACAAGTTAGGAGTGAAGCACAATGATATCAAATCAAATACTTCAAGATACCATTGAAGGAATTAAATCGATTACGAGAATTGATTTAGGCGTTATGGATACGGAGGGCAAGATGCTGGCTTCCACTTTGAAGGATGTTGATGAATATGAGAAGGCAGTATTGGCGTTTGTGGATTCCCCAGCGGAAAGCCAAGTTCTTCAAGGTCATCAATTTTTTAAAGTGTTTGACGAAAATCAGCTCGAATATGTGATTTTGGCAAAGGGAGAAACAGATGATGTATATATGATTGGAAAGATTGCCGCTTTCCAAGTACAAAATCTTTTAGTTGCCTATAAGGAACGTTTTGACAAGGATAACTTTATTAAAAATCTTCTTCTTGACAATTTACTACTCGTAGACATCTATAATCGTGCGAAAAAATTACACATTGATGTAGATGCAAGACGGGTTGTCTTTATTATTGAGACACAGACAGAAAAAGATACAAATGCACTTGAAACTGTACGCAGTTTATTTTCTTCTAAGACAAAAGATTTTATTACAGCCGTTGATGAAAAGAGCATTATTCTTGTAAAAGAAGTAAAACCAGGAGAGACATATGAGGACATGGCGAAAACTGCCAATGTAATTGTAGATATGCTTAACTCAGAAGCGATGACACAAGTTCATGTGGCATTTGGTACCTTTGTCAATGAAATTAAAGAAGTATCTCGCTCTTATAAAGAAGCGAAGATGGCACTTGATGTAGGGAAAATTTTCTACAGTTCAAAAAATGTAATCGCTTATAGTAAGCTTGGTATTGGACGTTTAATTTATCAACTTCCAATTCCTCTTTGTAAAATGTTTATTAAAGAAATCTTTGAAGGTCGTTCTCCAGACGACTTTGATGAAGAAACACTTGTCACAATTAATAAGTTCTTTGAAAATAGCTTAAACGTATCTGAGACATCAAGACAGCTTTATATTCACCGCAACACATTAGTTTACCGTCTTGATAAATTACAAAAGAGCACAGGACTTGATCTTCGTATCTTTGAAGATGCCATTACATTTAAAATTGCACTTATGGTTGTAAAATACATGAAGTACATGGAAACAATTGACTATTAAACTTAGGATGATAAGGAACATAGTAAGGAAGGATAAAGATGATCGTTCTTGATAATGTAAGCATGACATATCCAGGTGGCAATACCGCCTTAGAGGATATAAATATTAAAATTGAAAAAGGAGAGTTTGTTTTTATTGTAGGTCGAAGCGGTTCAGGAAAAACAACTCTTATCAAATTGCTTTTAAGAGAATTATTACCAACAAAAGGAACGATCATGGTTGACAATAAGGATTTAACAAAACTAAAAAGAAGGGAAGTTCCTAAAATGCGCCGTAAAATCGGTGTTGTTTTTCAGAACTTTCGCTTGTTGAAAGACTTAACTGTGTATGAGAATGTTGCTTTTGCACAGAGAGTAATTGAAGCACCTGCCCATCAGATAAGAAGGCAGGTGCCTTCTATGTTAACCATGGTTGGTCTTGCCGATAAGTATCGTGCTTATCCAAAACAATTATCAGGCGGTGAACAACAGCGAGTTGCCATCGCAAGAGCTTTAGTAAATGAGCCACCAATTTTGATTGCAGATGAACCGACAGGGAATTTGGATCCAGAGAATTCAGTAGAGATTATGAAAATGCTCGATGAGATTAATAAAAGAGGAACAACGGTTGTTGTTGTAACCCATAATCAAGAAATTGTAAATATGATGCAAAAACGCGTTATCACACTGAAAAAAGGCAAAATCATAAGCGACGAGGAAAAAGGTGGTTATACATATGATTAATACATTTTGGTATAGCTTAAAGCAGGGAGCAAAGAATCTTTATAAAAATAGAATGTTTACTTTGGCTTCCGTTGGAACGATGGTGGCATGTTTATTTTTATTTGGTGTTTTAGTTGCTATAGGGATGAATTTCCGTTACATGGTAAAAAATGCAGAGGAACAAGTTGGAATTACAGTATTTTTTAACGAAGGAATGGAAGAAACAAAAATTCAAGCCATTGGGACTAAAATTAAAAATATTGATGGAGTTGTGGAAACCAATTATATTTCAGCCGAAGAAGCATGGAAGACATTTTCAGAAGAAGTGTTTGGAAATGAAGAAGAAGTATTAGAAGCATTTGGAACGGATAATCCTTTAGCGGATTCCGCTTCTTATGAAGTTTTTATCGAGGATATTGCACAGCAACAAGAAATTGTAAAGCAGATTGAGAAAATTGATGGGGTGCGTAAAGTAGAAAGTTCAGAAGGGGCAGCGGTTGGACTTACTAATTTAAATATGTTAGCAGGATATGCAGCAGCAGGAGTTGTTATTATTTTATTGGCAGTGGCAGTCTTTTTGATTAGTAATACAATTACCATTGGAATCGCTGTTCGAAAAGAAGAAATTGCAATTATGAAATTAATTGGAGCCACGGATTTCTTTGTAAAGGCTCCATTTATTATAGAAGGCCTTATTATTGGACTTGTTGGTTCTGCTATTCCAATTGGAGTTTTATATGCTGCTTATGATAAAGTCATTCATTATGTGGCAGAAAATTATCGTTTTCTTCAAAATATTTTAACGTTTTTACCAGCAAATGAGGTGCTTCATGTGATGGCACCAGCTTCCTTACTGATTGGAGTAGGAGTTGGATTTTTAGGAAGCTATATTACATTGTATCGTCATTTGCGTGTTTAGGAGGGTTTAATCCGTATGAAACGAAAGAAAATTGGAAAAATACTAATAATGGGGCTTTTGATTGGAAGTCTTTCTGTACCAGTATCGGCATCAAAATTAAGCGATGCACAAGAGGCAAAACAGCAATTAGAGACCAATAAAAGTAAAGAAGAAAAACAAATTGAGAAGTTGCAAAAAAAGCAAGAGAAGTTACAGGCTTCTATCCAAAAATTAGATAAGCAAATGACCACTTTGGATAAGAAGTTAAGTAAACTCAATGACAAATTTACTGCATCAAAAGAGGCTTTAGCAAATACAAGAGAAGAGTTAGCGCAGGCCAAAGAAGATGAAAAAAATCAATATGCCTCTATGAAGACTAGAATTAAATATATGTATGAAAATGGAGAAAGTGAATATATTGATATTATCTTTCAAGCGAAGTCTATTGGAGATATGTTAAATCGTGCAGAGTATGTGGCTAAAATATCAGAATATGATAATAATATGTTAAATCGCTTAGAGGCAACACGAGAAAAAATTGCGGACAAAGAAGAGCAACAGAAAAAAGAAGTGCAGGAAGTCAAACAACTTCGACAAGAAGTAAAAACACAAAGACAAAAGCTAAAGGAAAAAGCGGCTGCTAAGAAGCAACAAGTAAAAGAGTTTCAAAATAATATAAAGAAACGGAAAGCTACGATTTTAGCTTATCAAAAACAAATTGCTGCACAAGAAAAAGAGATTAAAAAATTAGAAGAAGAAGCAAGAAAAAAAGCAGAAGAAGAGGCTAGGAAAAAAGCAGAAGAAGAGAAAAGACAGGCACAACAGCAACAAAGCCAAAGCAGTGGTACAACATCTTCTTCTAGTGGAAATGGAAGTAGTTCTTCTTCAAGCAGTTCTTCTAGTAGTACAAGTTCAGGATTTACATGGCCTTGTCCAAGCAGTCACACAATTAGTTCTCAATTCGGCTATCGTATTCATCCAATTCTTGGAACGAAGAAGTTACATAGTGGAATTGATATTGCGGCTCCATATGGTTCATCCATTGTAGCTGCGGGTAGTGGAACAGTCATTGCAGCTTCTTATAGCAGTTCTATGGGGAATTATGTTATGATAAGCCATGGAAATGGGATTACGACAGTCTATATGCATTGTTCTAGTCTTTTAGTAAGTTCTGGTCAGACGGTATCAAAAGGACAACAGATTGCACGTGTTGGTTCAACAGGACTTTCAACAGGAAATCATCTTCATTTTAGTGTTATGAAGAATGGTTCTTATGTGAGTCCTTGGGACTATTTATAAAAAATAGAATCGAGGAGAATTTATGGACGGAAAGAAGCAAAACAAAAAGGGAACAGGAGTTAAAGTAGTTCTTGTAGCCATTTTTATGGTTATCTGTTTAGGAGTTGGATTCATTGGTGGAAGTCTTTATCCTTTGTTTCAAACATCCATTTTTACAAAAGATTCTCTGATTACCGATCAAGTACTATCAAAGGCAAATTTAATATCCCAATATATAAAATCTTTCTATTTAGAGGATATCGATCAAGAAGAAATTGAAAGTTATACTTATCGAGGGATGGTAGCAGGACTTGGCGATCCATATTCTGCCTACTATACAAAAGATGAGTATGAAAAAATGATGGAGTCTTTAGAAGGAAGTTATTGTGGCATTGGGGTACTTTGCCAAAAAGATGAAGAAACAGGAGATGTTATCGTTCTCAATCCCTTTAAAAAAGGCTCTGCCTATGAGGCGGGAATTCGAGCCGGTGATAGAATTACTGAAATAGAAGGAAAATCAGTAAAAGATCAAGACTTAAATTCCATTGTAGCCCAAATAAAAGGCGAAGAGGGAACGAAAGTTACGCTTACTGTTTATCAGCAATCCACAGAAAAAGAAAAAGAATTTATAGTAGAAAGAAGAGAAACTGAAAATGAAACCGTGACTTATGAGCTTCTTTCTGATAAAATAGGATATATCCAAGTTTCGGAATTTGATGAAGTAACAGCGAATCAATTTGAGGAAGCTGTGAATGAGCTCGAAGAACAAGGAATGGAAGGGCTTATCATCGATCTTCGTAACAATGGAGGTGGGGTTGTAACAACGGCTCAAAAAATGCTCGATCGACTTTTACCAAAATGTCTTCTTGCTTATACAGAAGATAAAAATGGAACAAGAGAAGAATATTGGGCAGAAGATGATGAAAAATTTACAAAACCGCTTGTATTGCTTGTGAATGGTCAGAGCGCTAGTGCTTCTGAACTATTTTCAGGTGCTGTGAGAGATTATGAGATTGGAACGATTGTTGGAACAACGACATTTGGAAAAGGAATTGTTCAGTCCATATATCCGTTAAAAGATGGTTCTGCTTTAAAGCTCACAGTAGCAAAATATTATACGCCAAATGGTGTATGTATTCATGGAAAAGGAATTGAACCAGATGTAGAAGTTGAACTTCCAAAAGCATTCAGAAATTCTCTTGATGTGCCAAAAGAGAAGGACACACAGCTACAAAAAGGAATCGAGATTCTAAAAGAAAAAATGCAAAAGTAAAAGGAGAAAAATTATGCAATTTGATGGAATTAACAATTTTACAGTATACGATGACAATGGACAGGAAGTGGATTGCGAAGTAATCACAACATTTTATTGCGAAGAAACAGACGCACATTACGTTGTATTTACAAGTGGAGAAAGTGATGATGAAGGAAATGTTATCATTGAAGTATCTAAATACGATCCAAAATCAGAAGATATGGAATTATTAGCAATTGTAGATGAAAAAGAGCAAGAAATTGTTCAAGAAAGATTAGATAATATCATCGAAGTTGAATTTGAAGAAGAATAAAACATATTAAAGAAATCTCCTTAGAAGTTTTTATCTAAGGAGATTTTTCTCATAGTTTTCTATCTATTGTGATATGAAAGGAAGGCAGTGTATGAGTTTTCAAGAAAATAGGACACAAGAAGAAGTGAATGAGGAAGTTACTAATCTATTGGAAAAACGAAATAAAGATTTTCAAGATGGAATTATGTCACATATATATCCTGAAAATTGTAATATTTCAGTAACGGATCAAAAAGGTACCATGGAACTTACAATGACAGAATTTATGTCAAACCCAATCGGAATTGTACATGGGGGAATACTTGTAACAATCTTTGATACTTATGGAGGCATTTTATCAAGGGTTCTAACAGGAAACCATAGTATTACGACAACAGATATCCAAACGAGTTTTTTAAAGCCAGTACAAATTGGAGAGAAAGTCAAAGTAGAAGTGAAAATGACAGCAAGGGGGAAATCAATTCTTCATGTTACTGGTGAATTGGTATTGCCAAATGGGAGCATTGGAGCAACCGCTAGTATGACTTATTATATTTTTAAAAAGCCATTAGATAAAAGACAATTAAGAGATTAATGTGTTAAACACTTATTCATATAGAGGAAAAAAGAAAGAAGGAATTTTTGTGTTAAATAGGGAAGAAAAAAGAGATGCTATTTTTTTTACGAAACAATTAGTTCGATTAGACAGTTCAAATCCAGGCAACTATGAAAGAGAAATTAAAGATTATATTGAATCCATCCTTCCGAAAGAAGGGGTTGTTATTTCAACAAGTCAAGTATTGCCGAATCGATATAATTTAATGGCAGAGATTGAAGGAGAAATAAAAACGCCTGCTATGATTTTCATTTGCCATATGGATACGGTAATGCTTGGAGAGGATTGGACAAAAGATCCATTAGGAGCAGAAGAAATCGATGGTAAGATCTATGGACGAGGTGCTTGTGATATGAAATCAGGGCTTGCTTGTGCCATTTCTGCATTTTGTGAAATAGCAAAAGAGGTTAGGGAAGGAAAAAAATTAAAACATAGTTTGAAGTTGATCTGTAGTGCTGATGAAGAAGATTTTATGAGAGGGGTAGAAAAAGCCATAGCCGATGGCTGGGTACATAAGGAAGATTGGATTATGGATACAGAACCAACCAATGGACAAATTCAAGTGGCACATAAAGGTCGTACTTGGTTTGAGATTACAATTGATGGAATAACGGCTCATGCTAGTACACCGTGGAAAGGAGCAGATGCTAATGCAGCTATGGCAGAAGTGATAAGAGAAATTCGTCTTTCCATTGAGAGTTTAAAACCACATGAAGATCTTGGAATTTCTACTGTGACTTTTGGACAGATACAAGGAGGATATCGTCCTTATGTTGTTCCTGACCACTGTACCGTATGGGTGGATATGCGTTTAGTGCCACCAACTGATACGAAGAAGGCAGAAGAAATTGTAAAACAGGCGATTCAGAAGGCGGAACAAGCAATTGTAGGAGTAAAAGGGCATTATAAGATTACAGGAGATCGTCCTTATGTGGAAAAAGATGAAAATTCCTATTTATTACACCAATTAAAACAATGTGCAGATGAAGTTACAGGGGAAGATACCAAAATAAGTTTTTTCCCAGGATATACGGATACCGCTGTTATCGCTGGTACATTAGGCAATCGAAACTGTATGTCTTATGGCCCAGGGAATCTAGAACTTGCTCATAAACCAGATGAATGGGTAGCAGTAGAGGATATTGTTCGATGTGAAAAAGTGTTAAAGAAATTAGCAAGAACAATGACGGAACAACAGTGAGAATAAAAAAGAAAGTTTGAATAAAAAATAAAGAAGAACACATACTATTTTTAGGAAAACTCTGATAGGAGAAGAAAAGAATGGTAAGTGTTCTTTTTTTATGTTATAGGAAATTCCTCGCAAAGTGAGTTATCCTATAACATAAAAAAAGCACTGCGTGCGAACGATGCGCAGCTTACGTGAAAGGCATAAGTCAAGCAGAAATGCAAGAAGATAGTGGATAACATAATGGAAAGGAAGTGGAACTGTGGATCAATGGCATAGTTTTGAGCATAAAATTATAGCAAACGTTTCAAGCGTTTTAAAGAAAAACGTTGAGGTGATTGAGCAACTATTTGCGGATTGCGATGATGTGATAAAAAAGGAACTTCAAAATGGACAAAACAAACAAGAGAGGATTTATATTTGTTATATTGATGGGCTTATCAATAGAGAAATGTTAGAAGAATCTATTGTCCGCCCATTTTTAAATCGGGTGAGTAAGGGAGACGATTGGTTTTCTGATTTCTTTTCTGAAATTGTAGAAACGGTGGATGTGAAAGAAACCGATAATATGGATGAATTGGTAGGCGGTATTTTAAGTGGAGATACTGCATTGTTTGCAGAAGGCTACCAAAAGGGATTGGTGATTTCAAGTAAAGGATTCCCAACAAGAGGAGTGAGCCAGACCGAGTCAGAAGTGGTGTTACGAGGGTCGAAAGATAGTTTCAATGAAAACTTTCGAACCAATACTGCCTTAATACGAAGACGAATCAAAGATACTCGGTTAAAGATGAAACAGACTACCGTTGGATTTCGTTCTCGAACCAATGTGGGAATTTTTTATATGGATGATTTAGTAGAGCCAGAGTTAGTGGAGCAAATCGAAAAGCAATTAAAAGATATAAAAATTGATGCGATTTTTGATAATGGAATGTTAGAACATTTGTTGGAACAAAATCCGCTATCGCCATTTCCACAATATCAACATACCGAACGTCCTGATAAGACGGCTAGTGGACTTTTGGAAGGAAGAGTTGCTATCGTTGTGGATAACTCGCCGGGAGTGCTTTTAGCTCCAGTTACGCTGCATTGTTTTTTTCAGGCATCCGATGATTATTACAATCGATTTTATGTGGCATCGTTTGAACGGTTTTTGCGGTATATGGCAGCGCTGATTTCGATAGGATTGCCAGGCCTTTATATTGCTATTTTTAATTTTCATACAGAAGTGTTACCAACAAGCCTTGTTTTATCGTTTGCATCTGCAAGGCTTGGAGTCCCGTTTCCGGTCGTCATTGAGTTGTTGCTGATGGAACTGGCCTTTGAAATGTTAAGAGAAGCAGGGGTTCGAATGCCAGGGCAGATGGGAAATACCATTGGAGTGGTAGGAGGATTAATTGTAGGACAAACAGCGGTGGAGGCAGGGCTTGTTAGTACGATTGTTGTCATAGTCGTATCCTTAACAGCCATTGCATCGTTTTCTATCCCAAATGAAAGTTTTACCTCTACCTTTCGACTATTGAAATTTGTTTTAATTGGAACGTGTGCCTTATGGGGAATTTATGGATTTTTTATTGGTATTTTACTTGTGCTCATTCATTTATGCCATTTAGAAAGTTATGGAATTCCATATTTAATGCCAACGGTTTCTTCTTCTGTTGCTGGATATGGAACGAAGAAAGATTATATTTTTAAAGCTCCAATTCGCATGATGAAAGAGCGTCCAATCTTCACAAGGCGTGGAGCAAGAGTGCGTATGAGAAAGGGGGAAGAAGAGAATGTTCGCAGAAAATAAGAAGCTTTCCTTAAAGCAGTTTGAAAGAATGTTTCTCATTGAGATATTTGGAACATTTAGTTTAACAATGCCAACTCTTGTAACGAGAGGGTTTGGATACAATGGGATTTATGCTTTCCTATTTGGGATACTATTAGCTGGTATCTATCTTTTGTTCTTATTAGGAGTTAGAAGGCGACTGAGAGGGACAAGCCTTTATTTTGAAAGAAGTTTTCATGTGTTTGGGAAAAGAACGATTCTTTTTCTCTATTTCATACGATTTGTAGTAAAAAATGCTTATACAATGCTTTTATTTGTCAGCCTAATTGGAGATACGATTTTAAAAGGGCAAGGAAACCTTCGGATTTTAGTGCCGTTTATCGTTATTTGTGCCTATGTTGCATACCAAGGAATTGAAACGAGAGGAAGAGTATTAGAAGTGCTTTACTTTTTTATTTTTGTTCCTCTACTTCTTGTCATTTTGTTATCCATACCAGAACTATCCTATGGAGAATGGATTCCAAAAGGGGCATTTCATGGAAAAGAGTTTTTTAAGACTTCTTATATTGTGTTGCTAAGCTATAGTCCTATGGAATTTTTATTATTTGAAAGTGGATATTTTGAAGAAGTAGAAAGAACAGCGATAGGGTCACAAGAGGAAGTGGTAACAAAGAAAAATACAATTGCAAAAATGGCAGGAAAAGGTTTTATAAGAGCGAGTTTTTTCCATATTGTTATTTTTCTTATAACAATTGGATTATTCGGAGTTACTTTAACAAAAGACTCTCTTTGGTCGGCTCTTACTATAATGGAAACGGCAAAATTGCCAGCAGATTTTATTTCGAGACTGGATATTTTATTGATCGCCTTTTGGATTTTTAGTTTGTTTGGAGTGACCAGTGGATATTCGACTTACAGTATGTGGTTGTTAAAAGATGTGTGGAAAGAGAAGAGAAAAGGAGTCATGCTCGCTATCTTTTTTTCACTATCGGGGATTCTTACTCTACTCCTTCCAGATATTGAAACGAGCACAGCTCTCTATTTTCGATATTTAGGTGTGATCGATTTTCCGATTGCTATTATTATTCCACTACTTTCGATTATTTTCTATAAAAGAAAATATCGGGAAAGGAGCATAGAAATGTAGAGCTTTAAAAAAAAGGGCTACATGATACAAAGAAATCATGAGAAAAGAAATTATAGCGGTTATTATTTTAATTTTATTAGCATTTACCCAGAAAAATATTGACATTGAAGATCGAAATTATGCTTTAGTTGTTGGAATGGATGAAAGTCAAAAAGATAACTTTAAAATAACCTATTCCTTTGCGGATTTAAGCAAGGTAGCGGAGACGAAAGGAAGAGGGGCAGAGTCCGTATCCGCTTCCTATGAAGGGGATACGTTAAGGGACATCGAAACACAGTATAAAAGACAACAGGATAGAACACTGGAATATGGGCATCTAAAGGTATTGGTGATTGGAGAAGGCTTATTGGATAATAAGGAAAAATACAATGATTTTTTAGAGGAAATTCGGCAGAAAAAAGATTATTCAAGAAATATGCTTGTCTTTGTATCAGAGGGAAGTGCAGGGTCTATTGTGCGGCTTGATGAAGAGATGAATGGATTGCTATCCGATCATTTAAAACGGTTAGAAGAACGCCATATTCCAACAAAAACCGTTACATTAAAAGATGTTCTTCGAGGATATTGGGAAGGAGAAAGGGTGAAAGTGCCAGTATTAAAGGCAAATAAAGATGGTGTAGAATTTGTTGGTTATGAGATATTGCCTGATAGAACGTAAAGGAAAAGCGAGTAAATAAAAAAATAATGGAAAGACAATAAAAAAAGAAAAGATAGTTGTTTAGAATAGAAAAAGTATGGGAATGCTTCTTATGAAATCGAAATCGTTCTTCTAGAAATGGAGGAGTCGAGTAAAAAATTTGATAGGAGGCATTTTTATGTTTGAAAATAAAAGAATCGGAAAAATAAAAGAAACAGTAAAAAAAATAAGAGAGCAATTAACATTGAAACAAATAGTTTTTCTATCTTTACTCGTTGGAATATTTGGAGCAACCGTTTGTACAGCATTTGCAATGGAGCGGGAAAGAGAGAGTCAGATACATATTGCGGAGCAGGTGATTCGTTTTCATATCCGAGCCAATAGCGACTCAAAAGAAGATCAAGAAGAGAAAATGATGGTGAAAAAACAAGTAGTAGAATATTTACAGCCCCTGATGAAACAGGCAACCTCTGTACAAGAAGGAAGAGAAATTTTATCTGCTTATAAAGAGGAAATAAAAGAAGTGGCAGAAAAAGCGCTAGAAACTACAAGCAATCGAACCGTTCAAGTATGCTTAACAAGAGAGAAATTTCCAATGAAACGCTACGGAGATCTTGTATTTCCTCCAGGAGAATATGAGGCTCTTCGTGTAGATATTGGAGAGGCAAAAGGACACAATTGGTGGTGTGTTATGTATCCTTCTTTATGTTTTATTGATGAAACACACGGAATTGTTCCTGAATTATCAAAAGAAAAATTACAAAATACATTATCAGAGGAAGATTATGAGAGCTTAAAACCAGAATATCATTTTAAGTTATTCGATTATTTTTATGAAAAAGTAAAGAACAGTTTTTTCTAGCTCATTTCGCTAAGAAAAGAATTGTTTCTTCTATTGAAAAGTAGAGGGGAAAATAGTACAATAAAGAACAGTAAAAACGCTCGGTGATAATTTGAATCTGTTTGAGAGAAAAAGTAGGAATAGAAATAGAAGAGATAGACATAGAGTGTTTCTTAGAAGAAAAAGAGTTGATAAAAGGTGGGTAAAACAATGAAAAAACAAAATATAGTTGTGATCTTCGGTGGACAGTCTTCAGAACATGAAGTTTCTTGTATGTCTGTTCAAACAATTTTAAAAAACATAAATGACGAGACATATGAAACCTATATTGTCGGTATTACAAAAGAAGGGAAATGGCTTTTTGTAGATTCCATCGATCAAATTGCCAATGATACTTGGAGAGAATCAAAAAAACATGCCATTCTTTCTCCAGATGCCACAAAGAAAGAGTTGTTAATTGAAGAAGATGGTACTTATTCTTCTGTAAAAGTAGATGTAGCTTTCCCTGTACTTCATGGACTTCACGGAGAAGATGGAACGATTCAAGGACTTTTTGAATTAGCAGAAATTCCTTATGTTGGCTGTGGTGTTGTGGCATCTGCTGTTTCTATGGATAAATTCCATACAAAAGTAATTGTGGACACATTGGGAATTCGTCAGGCAAAATGGGTTCCAGTACGCCGTTCTGAAATGCATGATATGGAAGCTGTTGTTAAAAAAGTAGAAGATGTTCTTTCTTATCCAGTATTCGTAAAGCCAGCCAATGCGGGATCTTCTCAAGGAGTTAGCAAGGCAGAAAATAAAGAACAATTAATGAAAAGTATTGAGCTTGCAGGGGAGCATGATTCTAAAATTCTTGTGGAAGAAACGATTATTGGACGCGAAATTGAATGTGCAGTATTAGGCGGAGAAGAGTTAAAAGCATCTGGCGTTGGTGAAGTTTTAGCAGCAGCAGAATTTTACGACTATGAGGCAAAATATTTTAATGCAGAGTCAAAAACAAATACCCGTCCAGAGTTTCCAGAAGGAAAAGAAGATGAAGTGAGAAGAGATGCTTTAAAAATCTTTGAAGCGGTTGATGGATATGGACTTGCAAGAGTTGACTTTTTCTTAGAAAAAGATACGAATGAAGTTGTCTTTAATGAATTAAATACGCTTCCAGGATTTACAAGTATTAGTATGTATCCAATGCTTTGGGCAGAAAAAGGAATGGAAACATCACAACTTGTTGAAAAATTAATTCAGTTAGCATACAAACGCTACGAAAGATAACAGGTGAATACGATGGAAAAGCCAATTGGTATCTTTGATTCTGGTGTAGGGGGACTTACTGTTGCAAGGGAAATCATGCGACAACTTCCCAATGAAGATCTTGTTTATTTTGGGGATACGGCAAGAGTGCCTTATGGAAGTAAATCTCCAAATACTATTTTGCGTTTTAGCCGTCAAATCGTCAATTTTCTTTTAACAAAAGATGTAAAAGCGATTGTGGTTGCTTGTAATACTGCCAGTGCGTTAGCCCTTCCTACGATCCAAAAAGAAATTGAAATTCCAATTATCGGGGTAATAGAGGCAGGAGCAAAGACTGCTTGTGAAGTGACAGAGACAAAGCATATCGGAGTCATTGGAACAGAAGGAACGGTAAAGAGTCGGATTTATACCCAATGTCTTACAAAGCTTGATCCAGAAATTACGGTTGTTAGTAAAGCATGTCCGCTTTTTGTCCCTCTTGTAGAAGAAGGTTTAGTAGAAGATCGCATTACGGATGATATTGCTTCACGCTATTTAGGGGAATTAAAAGATTATGATATTGATACTTTAATTTTAGGTTGTACCCATTATCCTCTGATTCGCAATACGATTGCTCGTACAATGGGAGAGCAAGTAAAACTTGTAAATCCTGCTTATGAAACGACAAAAAGTTTGAAAAAGCTGTTATTGGAAAAAGGACTGCTCTGTAATGAGAGAACGAAAGAGCCAGTCTATGAATACTATGTGAGTGATGCAGTAGAACGATTTATTTCCTTTGCAGATGGAGTATTACCTTGTAATGTCAGTGAAGAAAATGTAAAAAGTATTGATATTGAAGCATTTTAAGTAGCAAAGTGTCCGTTGCTAGAAGTAACTTAAAATCCCGGTGAATCTGCAACGAACACTTTGTTTTAGGAAACCTATGCTATCATTATAAAAAAATAGAATAGAAGGGAATCTAAAAATTATCTATGACAAAAGAAGTTTTAGTATCCATTGTAGGATATCAATTCGATGTCAATGAAGAAGAAGCGACAGAATTGATAACTATGGGAGAATATTATAAAAAGAAAGACAAACATTATATTTTATATGAAGAACATCTTATGGAAGATGAAGAAGTGACAAAAAATATAATGAAAATTGGTGATGGGAAAATTGAATTGGTAAAACGTGGCGCAGGCAATATGACAATGCTATTTGAAAAGGATAGAATTCATACTTGTGCTTATCAGACTCCAATTGGAGAGCTGATGGTAGGGATTCATACGAATCAATTATCCATAGAAGAGAAAGAAGAAGAAATTGAGGCTTGTATTCAATATCAATTAAAAGTAAATGGAGAGCATATTTCTCATTGTGAAATCCGCATCAAAATTCAAGAAAGAAACCAACAATAAAAAAGAACCATTGTTTCTAAAAAAAGAGACAATGGTTCTTTTTGTTATTCTTATTGTTTTTTTGTTAAATCAGCTTGTTTTTTACGAAGTTTAGCCATAAATCCTTTTTTCTCAGGAGGTGCAACTTCTGCATTACGGAAGTTACGAATGGATAAAATATAAATACCGCTGACACTTGCTTTGATCTCTGCTTTTACAGGAATGAGATCAAATACTTCTTCTTCTGCAATTAAAGACATAATTTTTGGTCCAATTTTTGCTTTTACAATTGGCATTTTGGAATTCATGTAACGTTTTGGAAGTTGCTCCATAACGATTTTTGGAAGATCCGCATCTTTTACTTTCATACGCTTTTTGTCAATAACAAGCATAGAAACATTTTGCGCAGCAGCTTCTAGCTGAGCACGGTTGTCTTCTTGTTTTTGTTGCATCTTTTTACCATAAAAGTAAAGTGCTGCTAAAATCCCTGCCATGATCACAAGGATAATCAATAATACCGCCCATACTGGCATTGGGAATCCCTCCTAGCATAAAAATCATAAGTACGCTCTATTGTAACATTTTTTTTCAAAGAAAACAACTGTTAATCCCCAGTTGGTATTTAGTTTTCCTTAGAAAGCATGTCAGCAATCACGTTTTGTAAATAAGCTCCAAGAAACTTTTGGTTTTCTTTTGGTAATGCATCAATTTGGATTGGTTTTCCAAACTCAATCGTGACATGAGCGGGTTTTACAGAAAAATGGGAGTTTAATTCAAAGAGTGCATCCGTATTGGTAAGCGCCACAGGAATGACAGGAACTTTTGCTTTTTCTGCCATCTTTGTGCTGCCTTCTTTAAAGGGAAGCATTTCTTTGTTGTGATTTCTTGTTCCTTCTGGACAAATATACACAGAATACCCTGATTTTAATTGTTCGACTCCTTGTAAAATAGTTTTGAGTCCTTCTTTTAAATTTTGGCGATCAAGAAAAAGACAACGAATATTTTTCATCCAAGTGGAAAGACCAGGAATTTTTTCCATTTCTTTTTTTGCCACAAATCCAAGAGGGATGGGGCTTGATACATAGGCTACTAAAATATCAAAATAGCTTCTGTGATTGCTAACAAAAAGAACAGATTGATCAAGGGGAATATTTTCTTCTCCTTTAACTGTAATTTTTGCACCTGCGATAAAAAGACAGAATTTAAACCCCTGTTTAACCATTTTCTCAGAGACCCTTGTTTTGATTCCAGGATTTTTTTTCTCAAGTGCAGTTAACACAAGATTGATCGGAAATCCGATAATAAAATAAATCACTAGAAAGAGAAATAAAAGTAACGTTCTTAGCATAATATCTCCTATAAATGTGAACTTTAAATAATAGATTCTTTCTAAAATATTATACTAGACTTTAGAGAAAATAGCAACACAGTGGAGAAAACGTGGATAACTTAAAGCGATATGTTGATAACTAAAAAGAAAGAAATATTTATGTGGAAAAATAGGAAATATGTTGTATTTCGTCAAAAAAGGAAAACAATATCTAGTGAAGGCATCGTGGATAAGATTGTTAATAGAGTTATCCACAACGTGTGGATAACTCTGTGGAAGAAAGTTTTTTCAGAAAAATATGCAGGAAAAACATGGAAGAAATCTATTTTTTAAAATGGCATATTCTGTAAGAAAGGCTAGGATTATGACGAAAAATGAAAGATTAAGGCTTATTAATAAAAATCATGGAATGGGCAAGACAGAAGTCCCAAATTGTTTAGTAATTCCAAGATTGCCATTTGCGGTGGAAGGAGAAAAAGGAAAAATAAAGCTCGTCTATTATGAAGAGCAAGAAGGAAAAGAGAATTTAAAGGGGGAAAAAGGAAAACGATATATCAAAAAAGAAGTAGCAAGGGCGTTAGAATGTCTTTTTATGAGGGCAGAAGAAGAGGGAATTGTATTAGCAGTTGTATCTGGATACCGATCTTATGAGAGGCAAGAGGAACTTTATGAAAGAAGTGTTAAAAAAAATGGCATTTCTTATGCGAATCGATACCAAGCAAAGGCAGGTTATAGTGAACACCAGACAGGATTAGCGGTAGATGTGTCAGGAGAGTCCATTCAATATGGGTTAGAAGAGCTCTTTGGATTGACGAAAGAAGGAGTATGGCTTAGAAGAAACTGTTGGAAAGAGGGGTTTATTATTCGCTATCCAAAAGGGAAAGAAATCATTACTGGCTATCAATATGAGCCATGGCATTTACGATATGTAGGTAGAAATGAAGCGGAAATTATGATGAAATGTGGGCTTACATTAGAGGAATTTTTACTTTCCATGAGAGTGCGATAAGGAAAAATAAACAGGCTGCTGCAAATGTTGCAACAGCCTGTTACCTCGTCATTAAAGAGGAATTTCATTATTTAAAAGTTGATGTTTTAAGTCAAAAAGTGGTTTTGATAGATCGACATATACTTCCTGTGGATACATAAGGCGTCTTGATTCATCCCACAGGGTATTTAATTCCTGTTGACAGTAGGAACGGATATCCATTACTTTTGGAGACTGATAAACACATTGTCCCTTTATGAAAATAGGCACAAGCAGTTCCTTCATCGTATAACTTCCACCAGGAAGAGTTGTATTTTTCCAAGTTGCTTCTGGATCAAAAAGTTTTAAATCTTTTGATTCATCATAGACTTCATCGGAAAGGCAGATGAGATCAGCTTTGATCTTTCCAGTATTTTTATTATAAATACGATATACGGTTTTATTTCCAGGGTTTGTAACTTTGGCAGGGTTTTCTGAAACTTTAATTTTGGGTGTAAATTCTTCATCGCCTTCATAACGAATTCCCGCTAGCTTATAGACCCCTCCAAATGCAGGGCAATCGGCAGAGGTGATAAGGTTTGTTCCAACACCCCAAGAATTAATCGTAGCTCCTTGTGTTTTTAAACTATAAATAAGGTTTTCATCGAGATCGCTAGAAGCTGTGATAATAGCATCAGGAAAACCTGCTTCATCTAACATTTGACGGGCTTGTTTTGATAGGTAAGCAAGATCTCCACTGTCTAAACGGATACCGAAATTTTCTAATTTTACTCCCTCTTCTTGTTTCTTTTTAAATACTTTAATGGCATTTGGCACTCCAGATTTTAGAGTGTCGTAAGTATCTACAAGAAGGATGCAATTATTTGGATAATAAGTCGCATAGCGATAAAACGCATCGTATTCGGTTTCAAAACTCATAATCCAGCTATGGGCGTGAGTGCCAAGAACAGGAATATCAAATTGTTGTCCACAAAGAACGTTAGAAGTTCCGACACATCCACCGATAACAGCAGCTCTTGCTCCATAAATACCAGCGTCTGGGCCTTGGGCACGACGAAGACCAAATTCCATAACGGCATCACCACCTGCTGCATACACAACACGAGAAGCTTTTGTTGCAATGAGGCTTTGATGGTTAATAATGTTTAAAATAGCAGTTTCTACAAGTTGTGCTTCCATAATGGGAGCGATGACTTTTACTAAAGGTTCTTTTGGGAAAACAACGCTTCCTTCAGGAATAGCATAAATATCACCTGAGAAGTGATAACTTGCTAAATAATCTAAGAAGTCTTCATCAAACATATTGAGACTTCTTAAATAGTCAATGTCATCATAGCTAAAGGAAAGATTTTTTATATAATCAATGACTTGTTCTAAACCAGCGGTAATTGCATAACTGCTACCAGATGGATTCACGCGGTAAAAAACATCGAAAATAACGTGTTCTTTTGCTTTCGATTTAAAGTATCCTTGCATCATCGTCAGTTCATAAAAATCAGTTAAAAGTGTTAAATTTCTTGACATAATCGTAGTATCTCCTTTTTCTTTGTACTATAAACAAAAGGTTGAAGGTTATTTCTAAATACAAGTAATATACAGTTAGAAGAAAAAACTTTTACTATGCATATTGCTTGTACACTTTGTTCAAATAGATATTATGATTATTATACGACAAATTAAAATAAATGCCCAGTGTAATCTTTGAAACTTTACCATAAAATATATAACAAAATAAAAAGATTTTTTCTTTGAATGAAAGAATAAGTAGTGGGAAACATAAGAAATAAATATTGACATTGTATACAGAAAGCGTTAGACTAAAAAAGAAATAAAAAATAATACATAGCAGGTGAGTCGAATGAATTCGACTGAGATTAAAACTACTCTAATGTTTTTAAAGCCTTGAACCTGATCTGGGTAATGCCAGCGTAGGTAGATTATGGAATTTATCTTTGCATATTTTAGATATGACTGTATTTTAAATATCATAGATGGAAAGAAACGATTCTAACCCTCGTCTGACAAAGATGGGGGTTTTTCTTTTTCTTGTTTTTCCGAATTTTTGTGAAAGACAAGAAAACAAGAAAAGAAGATAGGATGTCACCTGCTAATGGGAAGAGAGAAAAAGCAATTCTCTCATAAGTATGATTCAATAAAGGAGGAAGAAAAAATGAACGCAAGTGTTGCAATTCAAGTATTGCCAAATATGGAAAACGATGAGGAGTTAATCCGTGTTGTGGATGAGGTTATCGACTATATTAAAAGCACAGGATACAACTATTATGTAGGACCTTTTGAAACGACAATTGAAGGGGATTATGATGCTTTAATGGATATTGTAAAGGAATGTCAGCATATTGCAATTCGTGCTGGAGCACCATCCGTTGCCGCTTATATTAAAGTGAGTTATAAACCAGAAGGAGATATTTTGACCATTGAAAAGAAAGTCACAAAACATCATCAATAAATTTTATTCGGTCAGTGCGGTTCTTCTTTTACTGGTAGTGTGGCAGTTTGTTTGTAGTTTTTCCATTGTTCCAGAATTTATGTTGCCATCGCCAGCAAAAGTGGTACAGGCATTTATCAATGATTTTGGACTTCTTATGAGTCATTCTGTCACTTCATTAATGGAAGCGGGAATTGGACTAGCGTTAGGGGTGCTCATCGGATTTATTGCAGCTGTTCTTATGGATCATTATGATTGGCTTTATAAAGGCCTTTATCCATTAATCGTTTTAACACAGACAATACCAACGGTTGCCATAGCGCCCCTATTAGTTTTATGGCTTGGATATGAGATGGCGCCAAAAGTTGTATTAATTATTATTGTAACCTTCTTTCCGATTGCGGTTGGAGTATTAAATGGATTTCGCTCTGCGGATAAAGATACGATCCATTTATTGCGTTCTATGGGAGCTGGGAAGGTACAGATCTTTTGGCATGTGAAATTTCCAAGTGCATTAGGAGCTTTTTTCTCCAGTTTGCGTATTTCTATTTCCTATTCGATTGTAGGAGCTGTTATTGCAGAGTGGCTAGGAGGAACCAGTGGGCTTGGCGTTTATATGACAAGAGTGCGAAAATCATTTGCCTTTGATAAAATGTTCGCAGTTATTTTTTTAATTTCTTTTTTGAGTCTATTGTTGATGGCTCTTGTTGCTGTATTACAAAAGAAATGTATGCCATGGGAGCAAGTCAAAAAAGAAGAGGAATAAAATTAAAAAACGAGGAGAAAGGGACGAAAGACGAAATATGAAACGATATGGAAAAAAATTATTGGCAGTTGGGTTATCTTTGGCTATGACAATGAGCTTTACTGCTTGTGGCAATACAAGTAATGGAACGAGTGCAGAAAATGGGACAGAAAAAGAAAAGAAAAAGCTCACATTCGTTCTTGACTGGACACCAAATACGAATCACACAGGTGTCTATGTAGCAGAAGAAAAGGGGTATTTTGAAGAAGCTGGACTTGAAGTGGAAATTGTACAGCCACCAGAAGATGGGGCAGAGGCATTAGTTGCATCAGGAAAAGCGCAGTTTGGCGTTTCTTTTCAAGATACGTTAGCGCCAGCATTTGCAACGGATTCTCCTCTTCCAATTACGGCAGTGGCTACGATTATTCAGCATAATACTTCTGGAATTCTTTCAAGAAAAGGCGAGGGAATGGATAGTCCAAAAGGAATGGAAAACCATAAGTATGCTACATGGGATGCTCCAATTGAAAAAGCCATGATTCAAAATGTAGTGGAAACAGATGGCGGTGATTTTAGCAAAGTCGAATTGATTCCAAGTACTGTAAGCGATGAATATACCGCATTGAAAACAAAGCAAGTAGATGCCATATGGGTTTATTATGCATGGGCAGGAATTGCTACAAAAATTAAAGGGTTAGAAACGGATTATTTCTCTTTTAAAGATAATAATCCAGTGTTTGATTATTATACCCCTGTTATTATTGGAAATAATCAATATTTAGAGGAAAATAAAGAAACAGCAAAAGCATTTTTAAATGCGGTGAAAAAAGGATATGAAGACGCAATTCGTAATCCAGAAGAGGCGGCAGATATTTTATGCAAAGCAGCTCCTGAACTTGACAAAGAGCTTGTATTAGAAAGCCAAAAGTGGTTAGTGGATCAATATAAAGCAGAAGTAGCACAGTGGGGATATATTGATAAAGAACGTTGGAATGCCTTTTATAACTGGTTAGGAGAGAATGGATTGACAGAACAAGCCATTCCAGAAAATACAGGATTTACAAATGAGTATTTGCCTGAATAATTAAAAAATAAAAAATAGAAAAAGAATCAATAGGTGACAAAGATGGCAGAACTGTTTACAAAAAATGTGACAAAGAAATTTGATGGAAAAACCATCATTCAAGATATTTCGATTGAAGTCCATGAAAAAGAACTGGTCTGCCTTCTTGGCGTAAGTGGGGCTGGAAAGACAACATTGTTTAATGTTATTTCTGGCCTTTTAACGCCAGAAGAGGGCAGTATCTATTTAAATGGAACGGAGATTACAGGAGAAGCAGGGCATATTAGTTATATGCTCCAAAAAGATCTTTTGCTTCCCTATAAGACAATGGTTGATAATATCGCACTTCCTCTTATTATAAAAGGAGAGAAGAAAAAGAGAGCGAGAGAAAAAGCAAGTAGTTATTTTAAAGAATTTGGATTAGAAGGAACACAGAGAAAATATCCCAATCAGTTATCTGGAGGGATGAGGCAAAGAGCGGCACTTTTACGCACTTACTTATTTGCCAATCATAATGGGAAAGAAGAAAATGGTATCGCTCTTTTAGATGAGCCATTTAGCGCGTTAGATACGATTACAAAAAGTGCCATTCATCAGTGGTATTTAGATGTGATGGAAAAGATCCATTTATCCACCATTTTTATTACCCATGATATTGATGAGGCTATTTTATTATCGGATCGCATTTACTTATTAACGGGAAAACCTGGAAGGATTACAGATGAAATTATCATTGAAGAGCCAAAGCCTCGAAGAAAAGATTTTAATTTAACAGAAGAATTTCTTGCTTATAAGAAAAAAATTATTGAAAAATTAGGAACAATATGAGAGAATAAGTTTTGCTGTTCAAAAGCTGAATTTTTTAAGTAGAGTTTGGACAGCAAAATTTATAAAATGTTTGACTTTAATACTGCGTTGTGATATAGTGATATGGAGCGGAAAAGTAAAAATAATAAAAGTCAAAAAAATGGCTTATTTTAAGAAACGCTCGAGGGTTCTTGTCGATAAATGAAGGAAAAAATAACAGGATAGGAAAAAGCAGTAAGAATGATTTGACATCAGAGTGAAACATAAAATAAACAGTAATTGCGTATATGATAAAAACGAGGTGTTATGAATATGGGAAAAGGAATTAAAACAGAAGCAGTAAGCCATTTATTAGAGGCGATTCTCACACTAGAAAATGTAGAAGAATGCTTTGATTTTTTTGAAGATCTTTGTACAGTAAATGAATTATTATCATTAGCTCAGAGATTTGAAGTAGCGAAAATGCTTCGTGAACACAATACCTATTTGGAAGTAGCTGAGAAGACAGGAGCGTCTACTGCTACCATTAGCCGTGTAAATCGTTCTTTAAATTATGGAAACGATGGGTATGACATGGTATTTGAAAGAATAAACAAAGAAAAATAATAATGAAAACGATGAAAAAGGCTATGGTACAGTTTGGTATCATAGCCTTTTTAGGGTTTTTGGGAGAGCAACGAGTTATGAAAGAGTATTTATACGTTTTCTCATCGTTTTTCATCAGAATCTTTTTTTGTATGAGAAGGCACATAAAGATTATCAATCATCCGTTCAATAATTTGCTTTCTTAAGAAAATATCATAACTTAGTAAAGCGATAATTGTAAATTTTTGAAGGAGTTCTTTGTCTTCTCCTTCTAGATCAGGAAAAGCGGATTTGGCAAGATCAATTGTCTCTTCGATGCTTTCCTTAATTTTATAATGATGCTCATGTTCCACTTCATAGAGAGATTGGTAAATACCAGAGAAATCAATTTTGCCACTAACAGAACTTGGTTCATAAAATCGTTCTGTTAGTGGATTAAGAATTTTTTGAATATCACTGATAGATAAGATATTTTTAAAATAGTAAATGTAGATTAAAAGATAAATTTGGTTTTTACTATATTTCTTCTTAATCGGCGGTGGCATTAATTTATTTTTAGTATAGTTATTGATCATCGTTTTGGTCAATGTTTTATCATCTTTATATCGTTTTGAATTGGAAAAGTGTTGATCCATAAAGGTAGTCACTTGATCCATATATAATTCGATATTTGGAATATCTTCTGGAAGAATATAATCCAGTTTGCACCATTGTGCAATATAATCCTTAATATCCATTAAAAAACCTCCTAGGCTCTTGGCGTATTTCTTTCGTTAAAAGTTAATATGACAATTAAAGTTAATATTATAATTATAGTATAACATAAAATTAAGAAAGAAAGGAAAAAAAATATAAAGTGCTATTTTTTTCTAAGTTTTTGTCAAAAAGAGCATAGGATTATGATATAATATATTTACCTATTTGTTCTTTTTTAATAAAAATGCTATTAGCAAAAAGGGGATGAACGAAGTAGGTGATTAAAAAACGATGAAAGTAGAATTCTTTATGTTTTTAAATTTAAATATAAAAATATGTTTTATATTATAAGGAGGAGTTTACCATGGGAGTTTTAAAAAGGTTTACCGATATTATGTCAGCAAATATCAATGCGATATTGGATAAGGCAGAAGATCCTGCTAAGATGATCGATCAGTATTTAAGAGATTTAGAAAAGGATCTTGGTAATGTAAAAGCAGAAACAGCTTCTGTAATGGCAGAAGAAAAGAGAGCAAAACGAGAGCTTGATGAATGTGATGAGATGATAGCAAAACTTTCAAACTACGCCGAGAAAGCCTTATTATCTGGAAATGAAGCTGATGCTAGAACGTTTCTTGAGAAAAAGGGAGAGTATAGCAATAAAAAAACAACCTTATTACAGGCTTATGAAATGGCAAAATCCAATGCAGAAAAAATGCAGGCAATGCATGATAAACTAGTAAAAGATATCGCTTCTTTAAATACTAGAAGGGATCAGATAAAAGCCAAAGTAGCTATGGCAAAGGCACAGGAGAAAATCAATAAAATCGGTTCTTCTATGAGCAATGCTAGTGTTAATTTATCAGCTTTTGATAAAATGGAGGCAAAAGCTAATAAAATGCTCGATGAGGCAAGTGCTATGGCAGAGTTAAATCAAGGGAAAGAAGAGGCTTCTGTAGAAGATCTAATGGCAAAATATGATACCCATTCTTCTCAAAACGGACAGGTGGAAGATGAATTGGAGAAATTAAAAGAAAAATTAGGATTATAAGAAAATGATAGAGGAACAAGTATTTTTATGTGAAGCGTGTGGTTCTATAATGGAGTTTGATGCAGAGAGTCAGACGTTAAAATGTCCTCATTGTGGAGCTTATATTGAAATTGAGCATCATAAGGAGCGGATTGTCGAGCATCCATTGACGCTTCATGAAAGACAGAAAATAAAAGTAAAGGAAAAGGAAACAAAGACGATTGAATGCCAAGGGTGCGGGGCAAAGCTAGAAGTAAGCCAATTCGATGCTACAGCCGAATGTCCTTATTGTGGAAGCCATTATGTGCTTTCTAGTGAACAAAAGGATGTATTAGTTCCAGATGGGGTTGTTCCTTTTCGAGTGAATGAAACGAAGTTAAAAGAATTGTTTCAAACGTGGATCAAAAAGAGGTGGTTTGCACCAAGTGAATTAAAGCGATTGTATCAAAGAGATAAATTTTTAGGTGTCTATATTCCTTATTGGACGTTTGATGCAAAGAGTGACTGCTCTTATACAGGAAGAGGAGGACGATTCCGTACGGAACGTTATAAAGATTCAGAAGGGAAAGAACATACGAGAACCGTAACCGATTGGTATTATGTAAGCGGAAGAATGGAACATTTTTTTGATGATGTGCAGATTCCTGCAACGACTCGTTTTAAAGAGGGATTGTTTCAAGGGATACAGCCGTTTTCTTTTCAAGAATTAAAATCTTATTCGAAAGAATATTTATCTGGATATTTAGCAGAAAATTATAGCGTTGATTTAGAAAGTGGACATCAAGAAGCTTTGAGTGAAATGGAAGGAGAATTAAGAGCGCTGGCAGAGCAAGAAATCTTAGCAAGGTATGACTGTGCAGATTCCATTCATATTTCTCCAAGATTTTCAAAAGAGACTTATAAATATGTGCTTGTTCCTGTGTATTCTACTTCTTATCATTATAAGAATAAACAATATACGGTTGTTATTAATGGACAGAGTGGACGGATAAAAGGAGAATATCCAAAAAGTCCTGTGAAGATTGCAATTGCTACGATTATTGCTATTTTAGCAGTGATTTTTGGTTATATGCTGATTTCTGCTACATCAAGTACCGATAGTAAAGCGAAAGAACAACAAGTAATGGAAATGACCAATACCGTTTTGGAGCAAAGTCTTCTTCCATTGCGATTAGAGAGTGGTGGAGAACAAGAGGAAGCTTTTACTATCAGTGTTATATAAAGAAGTGATACATAAATAGTGATACATAAATAGTGACAGATAAAGAGTGAGATATCATAATAGCTTGTGCTATAGAACAAAAGAAATAAAAGAGTGTATAAAAACAGGAGGAAGAAATGGGTTTGTTTTCAGGGCAGTTTGCCAATGTAGTAGAATGGGAAGAATATAGAGACGATATTATATTTTGGAAGTGGAGTAACAAAGAGATTAAAAAAGGTTCAAAATTGGTCATTCGACCAGGGCAGGATGCTATTTTTCTCTATAATGGAAAGAGAGAAGGTATTTTTACCGATGAAGGAAGTTTTGATATTGAATCAGAAATCCTACCATTCCTTTCCTCTTTAAAAGGATTTAAGTTTGGATTTAATAGTGGACTCCGTGCAGAAGTGTTGTTTGTTAATACAAAAGAATTTACGATTAAATGGGGAACGAAAAAGGCTATTAACATTCCACATGAAGCACTACCAGGAGGGCTTCCAATCCGTGTATTTGGAACTTTTAATTGTAAAGTAAGTGATTATTTAGCATTAATCGATAAGATTGCAGGAGTAAAACAACAATATTCTATTGAAGATATTAAAGAAAGAGTATTAGCTGTTTTAGATCCCTTATTGATGAAGTGGATTACAAAAGAAGGAAAAGACTTATTTAATTTACAAGCCAATGCTTATGAGATTGCAAAAGGAATTGGAGAAGATCTGGATATGGAGTTAATGAAAATTGGATTCTCTATTACAGGTTTTCAAATCGCAAGCTTTAACTATCCTGAAGAAGTACAAGAAATGATCAATAAAGTGGCTTCTCAAAGTATGGTTGGGGATATGGGACGTTATCAAACAATGGCAATGCTCCATGGAATGGAAAAAGGCAGAGGACATGGAAGTAGTGTGGCAAGTGATGTAGCAGGAATCCAAATGGGAATGATGATGGGACAGCAGATGGTCAATCAGATGCAACAAAATCAAACACAACAAGGAACTCCTTATGAACCGATGCAAGGAACAGGAGCAAAACCTAATTTTTGTCCAAATTGTGGAACAAAGACAAATGGAGCCAATTTCTGTCCAAACTGTGGAATGAAATTATAAAGGACGATAAGATAGGAATAGCATAAGAAAAAGAAAAGGACTTTTATCAAAAAATTTGAAGTCACTGGAGTTCAGATTTGGTTGATATCAGTCCTTTTCTTTTTTATTCATTCGTCCATGGACGCTCTAGACGCTCTAATAGATAAGACTTTAAGTATATAATAAGGGGGGCATAAGAACTATCTGGATATTCTTTTAAATATTGATTGAAGACTTCGATTACATCTTCTTTTGTAGTGGCGGGAGCTACAAGAAAGGAATGATCCACATCCCAAGAGTATTGAGAACCTTTTTTTTCCATAATTAGGATAATCATTTGTTCTAAGTTTTTGGTAGCATGAATAGAGCCAAAAGTTTCTCCAAGATCTAAATAGTTATCCTTACCTTTTTCAATATAAGATAATGTTGCACTCCCTTCTAAAAAGGTGAGTGGAAGAGAATAATTTTTACCTTGGGTTTCTTTATGAGAAGAGATAGAGATTGAACCATCGAAAGAATCAAGATGATCTTTTCTTGAAAAGGCTAGAAAACCCCTTCCATAGTTTGGAAAAATATAGTGCGTATAGGTTCCATCAATGGTGATTTTTGTTTTTGTTGGATTTTCCTTTGTTGCTACTGATAATTCAAGTGCTGGAATTGTCTTTTGCACTTTTGTTTGAAATCCATAACGAGTGGCAATAAAATAAAAAATAATAAGAGTTAATATAAGAACAAAAATAACAATCTTTGCTATCTTTTGCCAGAGTTTTGGCTTTGGTATTGGGTAACCCATAAAAATTCCTCCTCATTAAAAAAATAAATACATTGCTAGTATAATCATACCATTTTCTTCTAAAGGAAGCGATAGATTTTGGAAAAATGTAGAAATAAAAGAAAGGAGCTTGAAAGGCTCTTGTCCAAACATTTGCACTGCGGTATACTAAAACAGAGGTCTATTTCAGTAAAAAATAAAAGAACGAAAGGAAAGAATATGAGTATTTATGACACATTAAATAAACAGCAAAAAGAAGCGGTTTTTCATACGAGAGGACCGCTTTTATTGCTAGCGGGAGCGGGCTCAGGAAAGACAAGAGTTCTTGTTCATCGTATTGCCTATTTAATTGAAGAAGAACAAGTAAATCCATGGAACATTATGGCCATTACTTTTACAAACAAAGCGGCAGGAGAGATGCGAGAACGTGTGGACGATATGATCGGATTTGGGGCAGAAAATATATGGGTGAGTACCTTTCACTCCACTTGCGTAAGAATCTTAAGACGTCATATTGATTTATTAGGTTATGAAAATAGTTTTACTATTTATGATACCGACGATCAGAAAACATTGATCAAAGAAGTATGTAAATATCTTCAAATCGATACAAAAATGTTTCCAGAAAGAAGTCTTATGAGTGCCATTTCAAAGGCAAAGGACGAGTTTTTATCTCCATCTGAGTATGAAGCAGAGCATAGAGGGGATTTCCATAAGACAAAGGTAGCAAGTGTTTATAAAGAATATCAAAAACGTTTAAAGGCAAATAATGCATTGGATTTTGATGATTTATTATTTAAAACAGTGGAGTTATTCCAATTTCATCCAGAAATTTTGGAAAAATATCAAGAGCGTTTTCGCTATATTATGGTTGATGAGTATCAGGACACCAACCATGTTCAATTTCTATTTGTTAGCATGTTAGCGGGCAAATATCGCAACCTTTGTGTTGTTGGTGATGACGATCAGTCTATTTATAAATTCCGTGGTGCCAATATCTATAATATTTTAAATTTTGAAAAGAAATATGAAGATGCTACGGTTATTAAATTAGAGCAAAATTATCGTTCCACTCAAAATATATTAAATGCGGCAAATGGTGTGATTCGCCATAATATAGGAAGAAAAGACAAGACACTTTGGACAGATAATGAAGCAGGAGAGCTTGTTTCCTTCT
Organism: uncultured bacterium; assembly: GCA_905214925.1. GTDB lineage: Bacteria > Bacillota > Clostridia > Lachnospirales > Lachnospiraceae > Scybalomonas. The sequence goes on from CAJMOB010000010.1 coordinate 105,451, forward strand.
GTCAATATGATAGTGAATATGAAGAAGCAGAGCAGATCGTGAATAAGATTGAACAGCTTACGAAAGACGGTACCGCTCGTTTGCAAGATATTGCAATTTTAAACCGAACAAATGCACAGTCCCGTGTATTTGAGGAAAAATTTCTGCTAAAAAATATTCCATATAAAATTGTCGGTGGGGTTAATTTCTATCAAAGAAAGGAAATTAAAGATTTAATTAGCTATTTAAAAGTTGTAAATAATGGACAAGATGATTTAGCCGTGCGACGTATTATCAATGTTCCTAAAAGAGGAATCGGTTTGACTACGGTGGAGCGAATTCAAGAGTATGCCATTGGAAGGGGAATCAGTTTCCTAGATTCTGCGTACGAAGTAGAAAACATAGCAGGTATGTCAAGGGCCATAGGAAAGATTCGAGATTTTACAAATTTAATTGATGATTTCCGTGAACAAGCAAATCGTATGAGCGTATCGGAACTGTTTTCTTATATTATAGAACAAACAGGATATGTGGATGAGTTAGCTGCTGAAAAGACAGAGGAAGCAGAGGGAAGAATTGAAAACATTGATGAACTTTTAAATAAAATTGTTTCCTATGAAGAATCAGCAGAAGAGCCAACATTAAATGAATTATTAGAAGAGATTGCATTGGTTGCAGATATTGATAATTTAGAAAATGATACAGAAGCCGTTGTTATTATGACGCTCCATAGTGCCAAAGGGTTAGAGTTTCCATATGTGTTTATGGGAGGAATGGAAGATGGTATGTTCCCAAGTTATATGACAATCGTAGCGGATGATCAAGATGAATTAGAGGAGGAGAGACGTCTTTGCTATGTAGGAATTACTCGCGCAAAGAAACAACTCTTTTTAAGTGCTGCTCGAAAACGAATGATACGTGGACAAACACAGTTTAATAAAGTATCCCGTTTTATTAATGAAATTCCAAGAGAGCTTTTAGAAATTACAAATGGAATGTCCAGATTCCAAAGAGGTGGACTTAGTTCTTTGGCAGAAGATCAAATGAAAAAAGCATTTAAGTCAAGAATGCCTGTTATGGGAGGAAATCCATATAAAAAACAAGAAGTTTCAGCTCCAAAGGTGAGTTTAGACTATGGCGTAGGAGATACCGTAAAACACTTAAAATTTGGAGTAGGAGTGGTAACAGAAATTCGTTCTGGTGGGAAGGACTATGAAGTTACCGTTGACTTTGAAAAAGTTGGAGTAAAGAAAATGTTTGCATCTTTTGCGAAATTAAAAAAAATAAGTGAATAAAATTTAAAAAACCAACAATCTTTATTGATTTCGAAGAAAAGAAAAAGAAATCAAATAAGATTATGTTAAATTTCTATAAATGCGTAGTAAAATAGAGTAAAAGATGTTATAATACTACTAACGCTGATAGCATTGTATACAGGTCATTATAACAATTCAGTATCTGTATCATAAGCGGTGTAAGAAATCGTGGAGAAAGGATGGAACCAATTATGAAAAATATTGATGAATTATTAAGTGCAGCTAAATTATCAGAATTACTCGCTAAGAAAGAAAAAGAGGAAAAAGATAATAAGATTGTATGGGGATTGGCAATTATTGGTGCAGTAGCAGCAGTGGCAGCGATCGCATACGCAGTATACAGATATTTAACACCAGATTATCTTGAAGATTTTGAAGATGACTTCGATGATGATTTTGATGATGATTTCTTTGATGACGAAGAAGATGAAGTAGAAGTGGAACAACCAGTAGCAGAAAAAGAAGAAGTTTCTACAGAATCTGAAACAGAGGAACAAGAAGAAGCAGAAAAAACAGAATAAACCATGAGAAACACGCTTTGTGAACTTCTCATATTGGCAGACAGTTGCTATATGTAAGCATAAATGCTACCGCATGGCTCGCTGTCTTTGGGTAAAAAGAAAAAACTTCAGGAATATATTTTATGTTCTTGAAGTTTTTTTGTATAGATAAGAATGTTTTGTGGAAAAATTTCAATAAGAACTTTATTTTTTTCTATTAGAAAATAAAAAATTATTATGAGTAAGTGGAAGTGGAAGAGAAAAAATAGAATAAAAAATAGAATTTTAACTTAAAAATAAAAAATACAAAAAAGAAAAATAAGAAATGAACTAGAATTATGATTGAAAATAATAAAATAACGAAATAAAAATAGATGGGTAATAATGGAATTCAATACAAAAAAAGGGTGGGATATAAAAGAAGTTATAATTCAATGAGAGAGGAATATAAAAATATTTTAGGTCAAGAAAAGAAAAAATAAAAAAATTTTTTTGAGTAAAAAAATGAAAAAACATAAAAAATAGAAACTTTTTTGAAAAAAATTAGTGGCTAAAAATGGCTTAAAATCGTGGTTTTTGAGGTTTTCAAAAAAAAAATAAAAAAAAGTTTAAAAAAGTTGTTGACATTTGGGTTGTCATACTCTATAATAAACCATGTCGCCGGACAGAAGAGATAAAAACGAAACGAAAACAAAGCGGTTTCGAAAGAGTGATAAGAAAGAAAAATCTCTTAAATAACGGGGTGTGGCTCAGCTTGGCTAGAGCGCTTGATTTGGGATCAAGAGGTCGCA
>CAJMOB010000011.1:0-104236 GCA_905214925.1 uncultured bacterium
CCGTGCGCCGCATTCCGATCGTCATGACCTTCCTCGTCGAGGACGACGCGCTCATGTGCTTTTTTATATCATAAGAACCATACTCTATCCTATACAAATGACGCAATTTCCTATAACATAAAAAAAGCCTGTATTAAACAGGCATCAGAAAATACACTTCCTTACGGAAGTGTATTTTAGGTGTTGCCTTCATCGGAAGCTTCATCTATCCCATATCAAGCAGGTTTCCTGACTTAAGTATCTACGCCTTCGTTTCACCTTCTCATGATTTTTATCACAATGGCTCTTATAATAACAAAACGAGACTCCTCTTTTACAGTGACCGGATCGTTCAGGACTTTCACCTGATTCCCTCTTTCTTAGGAAAAGGTTCTCTTCTTTGCCTAAGCACTTGATATGTTATTCCATTATCTTAAACCAAAATAACATATATTTTTTTCCTTTTCAATAGAAGAAAATAATTATTTTTTGCAATCCTACAAAGCCAAGTGAAAATACTACTTCTTCCTTCCGATATGGATAAGATAAAAATCATAACATTCCCTATCTTATACAAACAATTGATTTTGCAACAGTCTTTTCTTCTATAACAAATACAGCCTCTATGCTATTCTATTATTCTTCTATGTAGTTTTGTACGGCATCCCTTTCCACATCTCGTACCCCCATTTCATCAATTAATATCACACGCTCACAAACTTCGATTACCGAACGGTCATGGGTGGCAATAATACATAAACAGTTTTTACTCATCTCTTTTATCGTTCCAATAAATTTTTCTATAGATACTTGATCCAAATTTGAGGTTGGTTCATCAAAAACAACGCACTTTGCATTATGATAGTAGGCTCTTGCTATAGCAATTCTTTGGGCTTGCCCACTGGATAAGGCATTACCACCATCCCCTATCGGTTCCTCATATTGGTGTTGCATTTCACAAATGAATCCATCCGCATTTGCTCGTTGTGCTGCTTCTATCATCCGTGCCTCATCTACCTGTCCTGACATACCGATATTTTCTTTTACGGTTCCTGAAAAAATATAATCACTGCTTGGAACAAGTGCAATCATAGGTTCTTCTTCCTCATCATCGGCATTACTCGTATTTATATATTGTACTTTTCCTTCTTGAGGTGTATAGATATTTAAGAGTAATTTTAAAAATGTACTCTTTCCACCTCCACTTTTTCCAACTACTCCAATCATTCCGTTTTTCTCAAATTTCATATTTAAATGAGAAAAAATAGGGTTTTCTTTCTTGTAATAAAAGCTCATATCTTCTACCAAAATCTGTTCTGCTTTTTCCTCTTCTCCTTTGGCCTTTCTCATTTGTAATTGTTGTACCTTCGGAAATTCATTTAGCTCCATAATACGGTTAGCAGAAATTAAGGCTTGATTTAATTCACTAATGGAATTCGAAATATTGGCAAATGGCCATACAATATAATTTAATAAATTAATAACAGCGATCATGCTTCCAACGGAAAATTCTCCTTTCGTTGTCAAATACGCTCCCACACCCATAACAATTAAAAACATAATACTGCCTGTCAAATTATTAAAAAAAGAAAAAAATCCTTCCACAACGCCTAATTTTATCGCACTTTTTTCTTTCTTCTCATAAGCATAGTCTACTTTATTTCTTAATAAGCCCTCTGCACCATATACTTGTGATAATGAAATATTACCAACAAGCTCTCTCATCTCAATTCTATTTCTATCTTCATTCTTTTTATCTAATTCATTATATTTTTGCAAGAAAGGTGAAAAAAGACTTACCAATACTCCTAATACTGGGATTGCGATAATAATAATTACGGATAATTTCCAACTCAATACCATCATATAACTAAAAGCAGCCACTGCCATAACAATTCCGCCGAATACGTTGATAATCAAATTTTGTAAACAATTAGAAACTTGTTCTGTATCTTTTGTCAATCTGGTCAACAATTCGCTTGAATGATACTGTTGTAGAAAAAATAGATTGCTCTTTTGTAACGCTTCTAAAGAATGAATTCTAATTTTTTTCTCCATTTGCGAATAAATACTCTTCTTTAATATGGATTCAATGACATAAGCCACACCTTCTAATAAGAAAACACTTAATGCTAGAAGTAGCAAAAATCCCATAGAATACTTGGCGTTTCCAATGGCATACTCTGTAAATTGGCTGAGCACGACAGACATGACTAAATTAACGACAACAAAGGCGATCCTCGTTATACCAAGGACACTTAATTTCCATCGAACGCCTTTGCTTTGCTCCATAATCCATTTTGTTTCCAATTTCTTTTTACTATTCTTTTTCATAATCTCCTATAGAATTTCGACAAATCCCTTTCCTCCTATTTTTTATTATATGGTACATACTTTCTTTTTTCACAGAAAATATATACCACTTCTATTAAATCATAATACAATTTTATCCTACCACCTATATCAATTTTCTTGGAACGATATCACTTTTTTGCTTTCTTATCTTATTTCAGCACATAAAACAAACAGTATATAACACTTGACAGCAGTTCTTTACTGTTATATACTGTTTATAAACAAAGGAGGCAAAAGAATGAATCTAATTATAAACACTTCTTTGATGGTCCCTATATACGAACAAATCGTTGATCAAATTAAAACTCTAATTCGTAACGGAGAACTAAAGGAAAATGATAGTTTACCATCGGTTCGTTCGTTATCAAAAGAACTTAAAATCAGCGCTCTAACAGTTAAGAAAGCATACGATAACTTAGAAGCAGAAGGTTTTACCATAACGGTTCATGGAAAAGGAACTTATGTTGCTGCCACAAATGCAGAACTTTTGTTAGAAGAACAAAAAAAAGAATTGGAAAACGATTTAGAAATGGCCATTCAAAAAGGTAGAAGATATGGAATCAGTGATGAAGACATTCGAAGTTTATTTGAATTGATTTTGGAGGGTTGACTTATGTTGAAAATTGAACATGTAAGAAAAAATTATAGTTCTTTTTCCTTAGACTGTTCTTTAGAAATAAAATCTGGATGTATCACAGGTTTAATCGGACAAAATGGTGCAGGGAAAAGTACAACTTTCAAAGCAATTTTAGGATTGATTTCTATCGATAGTGGAACGATCCATATATTAGGCAAAGACATAAAAGAATTTAATGAAAAAGATAAACAAAAGTTAGGGGTTGTTTTATCCGATTCAGGATTTAGTGGATATTTAGCAATTGACGACATTATTCCTATCTTAAAGAATCTTTATAATGACTTTAATTCCGCATTCTTTCTAAAGCAGATAGAAAGATTTGGATTACCACAAAATAAAAAAATAAAAGAATTTTCCACTGGTATGAAAGTAAAACTGAAAATGTTAGTTGCTATTTCCCATAATGCCAAATTACTTATATTAGACGAGCCAACTGCAGGACTTGATGTAATCGCCAGAGATGAATTATTAGAACTGCTAAGAGAATTTATGGAACAAGATGAGGAGCGTTCTATTCTTATCAGTTCCCATATTTCAAGTGATTTAGAAACTCTGTGCGATGATCTTTATATGATTCATGAAGGAAAAATCATTTTACACGAAGACACTGACATATTATTAAGCGATTATGCCTTAATAAAAGTGAACCAAAAACAATATGATACATTGGATAAACAGTACATTTTACGCTCCAAAAAAGAAAGTTATGGCTATCGCTGTTTGACAAATCAAAAACAATATTATATGGAAAACTATCCACAGATAGCAATCGAAAAAGGAACGATTGATGAGGTAATTACGATGATGATTCGAGGTGAACTATTATGAAAGGATTGTTAATGAAAGATTTCCGATTACTAAAAACACAAAAGAATTTCTTTATACTTATTGTTGCCATCGCAATCGGAATGGCACTCTTTACAAAAGATTGCTCTTTTATCATTGGATATTTAACATTTGTCTGCTCTTTATTTACACTAAGCACAATCAGCTATGATGAATTTGATAACGGAAATGCCTTTTTATTTTCCTTGCCAGTCTCTCGAAAAAGCTATGTTGCAGAAAAATATGGATTTGGGCTTATTATGGGAATCAGTTCATGGATATTGGCAACCTTTCTTGTTCTAATCGCAGGACTTATAAGAAATACCGATATGACAATCGATATTCTAATAAGCGCTCTTATCATTTTACCGATCATGTTAATCCTTTTGGCTCTTATGATTCCATTTCATTTGAAATTTGGTGGAGAAAAAGGAAGAATTGCTATCATTGGCACCGTCGGTTTACTGTTTGTATTCGGTGTCCTTGTTGTAAAAATGGTAAAAGTATTCCATGTTAATTTAGACGCTATCTTTAACACTTTTCCAGTGATAAGTGTTGGGGCACTAATCGGAATTGAAATGGCTATCGCTATCGTGCTATTACTTATCTCTTATAAAGCAAGTATCATGATTATGAGAAAAAAAGAATTTTGATTACTAGAAAATCTCCCTTTTTGTCCCATTTTATGGAGCAAAAAGGGAGATTTCTTTCTAAATCAATAAGCTAAACTTTCATGATACTATTGTTTTAACATATCACATCCCCATCGGTATCCACTGTTATCTTGGATATCATTTTCATTTCATCCACTTCGCTAAACATAATATTTTCTTCATATGTCATAATCCCTATATTCTTAGGTGATGTAATTTTTAAAATTACAGTTTTATTGTTTAACGATATTTTATATGCAATATTAGAAAAGCCTTCTGTTAGTTCTACAATATTTTGAGCCTTTTCTCCAAGTACGTTTTTTATAATTTATTATTTTTAATTCTATCTTTTAAATCTAAGACTTTTTCTTCGATCCGTTTTGCTGTATCCTTAAATATCAAATCTTCTTTTCCACTCGGATCTTCAAGCCCCCAGTCTTCTCTATGGCTACATTTTATAAGCGGACACTTTACATTACATCCCATCGTAATTACAATATCCAATTCTGGCAGTTCTTCTAATCGTTTTGAATATTGATGACTCATATCGTAATCATATAAGTCAAAAATTGTTTTCACTGCTTTTTGATTAATCTCTGGCACTAACTCCGTTCCAGCAGAATAACTTTCAAAAACATCACTTGCAAACAATTTTCCTAATGCTTCTGCCATTTGACTTCTACAAGAATTATGAACACATATAAATCCAACTTTAACTTTTGACATTATTTTTTCACCTCGAACCATGATTTTGTCTTATTCACAATATTTACAAGGATCAACATAACCGGAACTTCTGTTAATACTCCCACCGTACATACGAGAACAACTGGTGATGTGGGACCAAATAATGCGATCGCTACGGCTACCGATAACTCAAAGAAATCCGAAGCACCAATTAGTGCAGCTGGCGCAGCAATATTATGTGGCTGTTTCAATATCTTACACATCACATATGCAAATGCTGCTGTTATTACATTTTGTAATATTAATGGCACAGAAATCAAAAGCACATGAAATGGATTATTGATTAACACATCACCTTGAAATGCAAAAATAATAATCAATGTTAATAAGAGCCCTATAGTAGTAACATTATCAAATTTTGATACAAACGTTTCATTAAAATATTGTAATCCTTTTGTTCTTATTATAGAGACTCTTGTAATTACCCCAGCTAGTAATGGCACAACTACAAATAAAACAATGGATAAAATTAATGTATCCCATGGCACGAACACATTCCCCATACCTAAAAGAAATGATACAATGGGAACAAAGGCTACAAGGATAATTAAATCATTAATAGATACTTGCACTAATGTATGTGCTGGATCTCCTTTTGTAAGATTACTCCAAACAAATACCATTGCTGTACATGGTGCCGCTCCTAAAAGAACAGCTCCTGCTACATACTGCGTTGCTAATTCTGATGAAAGAAAGGCTTGAAAAACATAATGAAAAAATAATGTAGCTAATCCAAACATTAAAAATGGTTTTATCAACCAGCTTGTTCCTGTGGAAATAAGTAAACCTTTGGGATTTTTACCCACATTTTTTATCGACTGAAAGTCAATTTTCATCATCATTGGATAAATCATAATCCATATGAGTACTGTAATAGGAATTGATATGTTAGCTAATTCCATTTTTCCTAATGTATTTGGAATCACAGGTATATATTTACTAATGAGTACACCTACCACCATACATAAAAGCACCCAAATACTAAGATACTTTTCAAAAAAACTAATACCACCTCTTTTTTTCTTTCCTTTTGTCATATTTGACCTCCTAATTAAGTAATGAGCATTGTTATCTATAAATGATGAGAAATACATAGATAATTATCTATGTATTGAATAAAACAATGAGAAACACATTTCATATGTTTCTCCTGTTCATGAGTAGTCGTCATCCACTTATCAGTATCGTTTCTGACTTGCATCTTGGCATAAATAAATTAAAACGAATCCCTTATCCCTTATTTACAAATACAATCATCCGTATTGGATATGATATCGTGTATAAAGGTTTCTAGACTTTTAACGGTTTCTTCGTTTAGAGTGTACATTGTCATCTTACCTTCTTTGCGAAACTTTACTAAACCACAAGAACATAAAATTTTCATGTGATGTGAAAGAGTTGGCTGTGTAATTTGAAATTTTTCTAATATTTCACAAGCACAAAGTTCTCCACAAGATAACATATCAACAATCATCATTCTATTCACATCTGATAATGCTTTTATAACGCTTACATTTTGGATATATTTGTTTTCCATACGCTTTCCTCTTCTTATCGTAAATCATTCATATAGATATTTATCTATATATACTATATCTATTATATAGATAAATGTCAATCTATAAATTAATTTCCTTTTTCCTTTGCTGCCACTTTTTCAGAACTGTTAACAGAGACAAGAAAAGAATTGCTTAACTTTCATGTCGTATAATTATTAAGTCTATTTATTTTTTGTGATAAGGTTAAAATAAAAAACCACCCTTATATAATTATTCTCAATACATAATAGTGGTTTTTCTTTAACATAATTTTATTTTTGTTGTAAAATACACGATTTTTTATAACATCCTCTACCTTTTACTTATATATTTAGACGCCATTTTTTTCTACTAACTCATAAAAATATTCATAACTCAACTTTCCTTTTATAACTTTATATGAGAAAAAAGTTTTTCTAACATAATCTTCACCATTTATAATAAAGGATTTCATTTTTTTTCCTTGCTCATTATAAACAGAAAACTTCAAGCTATACCCCAATTTTAAAAATGAAATTTCTTTCCATCTCATTGATACTTCATTTAAATTATTTACTATTTTCTCTATCTCATCTTTATCTTGAATGATAATACTATGTCCTGTATTACCATTAAATATTTCAATTTTTTTGATTTCATCTAACTTTAATGGAAATTTTTTCTCTCCAAACATCCATAAAACACAAAACAATATAATAGCACAAACAGTCGAAATCTTAATTACTTTCTTTTTCATTTCCCCTCCAAAAATATCTACTTTAAACCCAATACAATAAATAATATATCACCCATTTTAACTAGCATATCAGAATCAGGGACAGAAAGTCCTTTTTCCCACTTAGAAATGGTTTGACGAACAACATTTAAACGAATTGCCAGTTCCTCTTGCGATAATCCTTTTTGTTTTCTAATGGTTTTTAAGTTTTCATTAAGCATAATATCTTTCCCTTTCTTTTTATTTTTGGACTAATTTTATGCTTAATTATATCGTTGCTGCAAGCAATGCATATTAACATAGCACTGTACCAATTAAATTCCAATTTATTCCTATTATATCACAAGACTATTCTTTCACAACAAGATTTCCATCTCCAATCTTTTATTCTAAGATCTAAAATAGACATCTCCCCACTGACTTATCGTAACATAGAGTTACTGAAACTCTATCCACCAATTCATCAATAAAAAGATGTCCTTACCTAATTACTATATTAATATCTTTCTTCAAAAGTGCCTCTTACTAACTTCCAAAAGAAACTTAATCATCAATTACTCCTGTTTGATCTCAAATTCACTCCGTAATTTCTCCACGACTTTTTTCTCTAGCCGTGACACATAGCTTCTTGATATTCCAAGCATATCTGCAATTTCTCTTTGTGTATATTCCTTTGTCCCATAAAGTCCATATCGCATAATCAGAACTGTTTTTTCTCGTCCTGGCTTCATGTTCCCAACTAATTCATACAGCTTTCCAACATTTTGACCGAAGATAACGGATTCTTCTACTAATAATTCTTGGTTACACATAATGTCCATTAAACTGATTTCATTTCCTTCTTTATCCGTTCCCATCGGTTCATAAAGCGATACTTCTTTGGAACATTTCCTTTCCTGTCTCAACATCATCAATAATTCATTTTCTATACATCTTGAGGCATAAGTGACTAATCGATTTCCCTTCTCTATTTTATAAGTATTAATGGCTTTTATAAGTCCTATCGTTCCAATAGAAATTAAGTCTTCTACTTCTCGTTCCCCGTTATGATATTTCTTTACAATATGTGCGACTAAACGCAAATTTCGTTCCACTAATATATTTCGGGCTTCTCTGTCTCCCGTCTGACTCAATACTAGATAATGTTGTTCTTCTTTAGAATTCAATGGTTTTTGAAATGATTGCAAAAGAAAAGCACCCTCTAAGCCCTTTTCTACTATCATATGTAAGAAGGGCTTGGCAGGTGCCTATCAAAAAAATCTTATCTTAATCTATAATATTTCTTACCATATATGGTGTATTATAGTACATATTTGTAACACAAATTCCCTTTGCTTGGTTTAGTGCATGTACAACCATATCATTCCCTATGTATAAAGATACATGACTAATTCTAGAGCTTCCTTTGCTTACATAAAAGATTAAATCTCCTGGTTGAATTTCATCTAAGGAAATTTCTCTTCCATTTGTTGCCTGATCCGCAGATACTCGATTGATCTTAATTCCAAATTTTCCAAATACAGATTGTACAAATCCAGAGCAATCTGCCCCTTCTGTCAAACTTGTTCCACCATAGACATAAGGATTTCCAACAAACTGCAATGCATAATCCACAATTTCTTCTCGAAGTTCATCTGTATCAATATTCGGTACGGTTACTTGATCCTCTTTCTCTTGTGAACCTGTTCCACTGTTATTGTTAGTATTATTGCTTGTACTATTATTAGTATTACTTCCACTATTATTTGTATCGGAATTACTGCTTGGATTTTTATCGCCAACCGTACTGTTTTCATTATCCGAAATCGATACATCTGGATCGGAACTATTTAATGGAGTTGCTGTTACAAATCGGTAGTCCACTTCAATATAATCATTGGATAAATATCCTGTTTGTTTTTTATAATTAATTTTTGTCCAAGCTACTGTTTGACCTTTTACCGAAAAAGTTGTCCCTTTTGTTACTTTTCCAATCACTTTAGAACTTGTACTCTTTTTTGCACGGACATTGAGAACCTCTGTTGTAACCGTAGCATCTTTCGTCTTTATATTCTCTTTCGCAAATTTCTCCATTTGTTTTCCCGTCAGAACATAATCATTTGATACGTATCCAGTCACTTTTCCTGATTTAATTTTTGTCCATTTGCTTCCTTTTTTAACAATCGTCCCGACTGCTCCACGCTTCATTTGTCCTACGACTTTTGAACTTGTAGACGCCTCTTTACGCACATTTAAACTATTGTCTACATTCGCAATCACCATTTTATCATACTTATTTGCCGCCTGTGCATCAATACCATTCTGCATCACAACTCCAGACGTTAACGCCGTCAACAGACATAATTTAACCAGATTTTTTCTCACAATGCTTCCTCCTCAATGTCACCTATCGACCAGTCGGATACTTACCAAACGCACTAACAACCGTATCGTAAATTGATTTTCCGATTTGATCGATTTTTTTATCACTTTTTAAAATTTCTGCATCTTGCTTATTTGATATAAAAGCCGTTTCAATTAAAATTGCAGGCATATTTGTGTAGCGAATTACATAGAAATTGGCTGTCTTAACCCCTCTTTTTGAACTGCCAACTGCCTTTACTACATTATCATAAGCCATCTGTGCTAATTTTGAGGCGCTTAAGCCTCCACTATTTTTTTTGTTATTGTTGGCACTATAATAAACTTCTGTTCCTCTTGCAGTCGTATTTCCTGCTGAATTAATATGTACACTAATAAATAAATCCGCATCCACTTTATTTGCTAAATCCGTTCTAGCACGTAAAGAAGTGCTTGTATTTAATCCACTGGAGCCAGAAGTGATATTTGTTTGTGTATTTGTTGTTCTCGTATAATACACTTTAATAGAACTATCCTCATCAAAGTAATCTTTTGCAGCATTTACAATATTAAGAGTACAATTATTTTCATAAATACCATTTCCTGCTGCACCAGGATCTGTTCCACCGTGTCCTGCATCTAAAACAAGGATTTTATCATAAATTTCTTTTGGTGTACCGACTTTTACATATAGTATACCATTTTCTTCTTTTAAGCGATAGCCCTTAATTTCACTTGCTTGTAAAATTATTTTTGTTTTTCCATTTGAACTGCTAACAGATACTTTATCTACAGCGAAATAAGGATTAGAAACTACATTCGTTTTATAAAAGGAACTATAGTTCCCATCTAAAATAATTTCAAAACGATTGTTGAAATAATCATCATTTATCTCATAGTTTTCATCTTGACAATCTTCTGGAAGTGGAATTGCAATCTGATATTCTTCTGATTTCTTAAAACAACTGCTGTAATCTTCTTCATTCCATTCATAGCCAAATCCCAAAGCTTCTGCTACTACTTTTCCTGGAACCATATAAGCACCCACATTATTTTCTTTATCTTTAATATACGTTGGCGCCACATCTAGTGTATAGGCTTTTCCATTTACCGTTGCATTTGTCTTATAAATATTGAAAACTACTTTATAACTTCCTCTTGTCATTGTGATCTTTTTTCCACTTTTTGAGTATTTCACTCCTAATTCTTTTGAAATTCTCCATGCTGGAACAAAATCACAGTCATCAATAAAAAATCCTGGAATGGCTGTATCAACTTCCTTTCCATCCACATATAAGTCTACGGTCTCATCTTTATAATAATAGGAAAGTCCTCCATAAGATAATTCCATTCCGCCTTCTCTTTCAAAAGATACAACCTGATTCACTGCATCATACGAATACTCATAACCAAAAATTTTAGCAATATCTTCTGCTGGAAGCATCATTGTATTTTCATTTGTCACTACAAACTTTGCTGAAAAAGGTGCAATTGCTAAGTCCACTTCTTCTCCATCAACTAGTGCCTTTTTAGAACCCATTGTAAACTCTGCTGTATGCTCTTTTGTTTTCAGAGTAATGGTAGTGCTTGTATGAGAGATCTTCATTCCCATAATCTTTTTAAATGCTAAATATCTAGGAAGCATTACGTTCCCATCCACAATAACACCAGGCATATTGTTTAAGTTTTGCTCTTTGCCATTTAGCTTCATTGTCGATACTAATTCTCCATACGTCGTTATTTGCCCATTCTTGTCTGTGGATTGTACCATTGTCTGTTCCGCATAGACAACATTATTCGCCCCTATGAAAAGCAAGCAAATCATAAGCGCCATAAACCATTTTTTCATTTTTTTCCTCCTGTTTCTCCTATTCTTTTTTCTTTCTGGTTCTATTTATTTAATGCTAATTATTACAATTTTATTGCAAAAGTAATAATTTTTTATAAAGGGACTCTTATTTTTTCTTTATAAGCACAAAAAAATTGCTATAAAAATAAGATTTTACAGCAATTTTTTGTTTGTACGAAACTTACTTTTTATATTTTTTTAAAGTTACTAAAAAATACTTCTTTGTCTCATTGCTTCATACATAAGAACAGTCCCTGCAATTGCAGCATTTAATGATTCCACTTGACCATGCATCGGAATTTTTATTTTTTTATTCACTCGCTCGGTTGTTTCTTCTGTTAATCCATTTCCTTCATTACCAATGAAAAAGGCACATGGCTTTGTATAATCTTCTTGATAAAAATTATTTCCATGTAAATGAGCTCCATAACTTATAATGGAATTATCTTCTAAAAATGTAAAAATTTCTTTCATTGGTGCAATATAAAATGGCATTCGAAAAATAGAACCCATTGTAGAACGAACAACTTTTGGATTATAAATATCCACGGTGTCCTCACTCATCAAAACTCCACTAACTCCAGCACCTTCGCTTGTACGAAGAATCGTTCCTAAATTCCCTGGATCTTGTAGATTTTCTAAAACAATAAAACAAGGATTTTCCTTTTGTAGAAACGATGTAATCGAATAATTCGGCATTTTCACAAGGGCAATGACTCCTTGTGGTGTCTTTGTGTCTGCTGCTTCTTTTAAAACATTAGGAGCTACTATTTCCAATGGAACGTCTTTTAATAATTCCCCTTGTTTTTCCAGAAACTCTTCTGTAACATAGGCTTTTATTAGCCATTCCTTTGGAATTTCTTTAAAAATCCGTAGCCCTTCTACAACAAACATTTGTTGTTCTTTTCGATATTTTCCACTTTTTTGTAACTTGATAAGATTTTTAATCTGTCCATTTGTTCCACTTGTTATCATTACACTTTCCCCTGCATTAATTTCTTTAAGTCATGATTATATCCTGTTAAAAGAAGGTGCATTTCTGGTTGAAGTGCTTCTGTTGGCGCTGGACTCACATCTAAATCAACCCCTCGTTTTACAGCTACTACATTGACTCCATAACGCCCTCTTAAATCTAACTCAACGAGTGTCTTGCCTTCCCATTCTGGCTTTACAATCATTTCTACCATGCTAACTTTTGAAGATAACTCAAATAGATCAATAAAGTTACCAACCGTCAAATTACGAGCGATACGCGCTCCCATCTCTTTTTCAGGGTAAATAACATTATCAGCGCCTACTTTATCTAAAATCTTTCCATGCATCTCATTTTGTGCTTTTGCAATGACATAAGGAACTCCTTGTTCTTTTGCAAGAATTGTCGCCATAACACTGGCTTCAATATTTCCTGCAATCGCTACAATCACAGCATCCATATTGCCAATTCCAAGTGAAGTTAATGTCTCTGGATCGGAAATATCCCCCTGAACGGCATAAGTTACCAAATCTGCTACTTCGTGGACATTCGCTTCATCTTGATCCACAACCATAACTTCTGCCCCTGTTTCCGCTAAATGTATTGCTACACTTGTCCCAAACCTACCAAGTCCTAAAACTGCAAATCCTTTTTTCATAATTACATCTTCCTTATCTTATCCTAATTTTATCCCAATCTTATCCTACTAAAATATCTTCCTCTGGAAATTCAATTAATGTTTTTTTACTCTTTATATTAAAACCAACCGCCATTGTAATTGGACCAACCCTTCCAATGTACATGGCAATAATAATAATAATCTTCCCAAGTACCGATAACGAAGGAGTTAAGTTTTTACTAAGTCCGACAGTTCCTAACGCTGATGCAACTTCATACAAACAAGTCATAAAATCTGCTTTTAGCTCTGTTGCATTCAGCAAAATGGTGGCAATTAAAAGAAAAAATAAACTAATACAAATAATCGCCAAGCTCTTTTTTACATACTCGATTGAGACTTTTCGATTATAGATTACCACATTTTTATGCCCACGAACAACAGAAATTACTGTAGCAAACAAAACGGCAATGGTAACAGTCTTAATACCACCAGCAGTTCCTACAGGAGATCCACCTATAAACATTAAAATAATACAAATAAGCGATGTATCATCTCTTAAATTTTCTTGTGCAAATGTTGCGAATCCAGCGGTACGCAGTGTAACTGACTGAAAGAATGACGCCTGTATTTTTCCAAAAATAGAAAAATTACCAATCGTACCTGTGTTTCTATATTCTAATAAGAAAATTAAAATAGCTCCACCGATAATTAAAGAAATTGTCGTTGTCAAAACTATTTTTGTATGAAGCGACAGTCTTTGAAAAATACGTTTTGGTTGTATTTCTTTTTTAATACAAAGTTTTCCAACACGAAGCACATCCCACCATACCGTAAAACCAATACCACCACTTACAATTAAAGTCATCGTCACAAGATTGATCAACGGGTTTTGTACATAAGGAACAAGACTGTTTGGTCCAATAATATCAATCCCAGCATTGCAAAAAGCAGAAACTGCATTAAATATGGATATCCAAATGCCTCGCACAAGTCCAAACTGCGGAATAAACTGAAACATGTAAAAAATAGCTCCACATAATTCTACTGTCAATGTACCAATCAAAACACTTCGCGTAAATTTTACTAACCCTGATAGCTTATTAAAACTATAGGCTTCCTGTATTAAAATTCTCTCTTTCAAACTTAGTTTTTTCCCTGTAATCAACATCATTGCTGTCATCACTGCCACAAACCCAAGTCCGCCAAACTGAATCAGTAAAAGAATTACGATATGCCCAAATAGATTCCAGTGTTCTAATGTATTTACCGTAACAAGTCCTGTCACACAAACCGATGTTGTTGACGTAAATAAAGCATCCACATAGGGGGTTGCTTCTCCTGAGCGCGTAGCAATTGGCAATGATAGTAATAGAGAGCCTAAAAAAATAACACCTAAAAATCCAAGTAAAATAATACGGGGTGGAGATATTTTACTAAGTTTTTCTAATATTACATTCATCTCAATTCTACTATAGGAAAGACCTTATTGGTATAAGTGTCTTTCGATATCCTCCTCTTATCCAAAATATTTTAGCGATAAAAACGGACAGAAAAAAACATCTGTCCGTTTCATGCTTTATATGATATCACTATATCACTAGCTTAATAATCTTGCAACCTCTAATTCCCATTGTCTAATATCTTTTGTCATTTTTAATGCATCTTGAATATCATAGTCAACAAATTGACCATCTTTATATGCAACAACACGATTTGACTTTCCTTCGCAAAGAAGATCCACTGCCATTGCTCCCATATAAGAAGCATATACACGGTCTTTTGCTGTTGGGCTTCCACCTCTTTGCATATGACCAAGAATCGTAGCTCTTGTTTCTACTCCTGTAGCATTTTCAATGATTTTAGCCATTCCATGGGATTGTCCAATACCTTCTGCATTAATTACAAGATGATGTGATTTTCCTTTTCTTCTACTTTCACGAATGTGATCAATTAACATTCCTTCTAATTCTACAATATTTCCATTATAGCGTTCTGGAATTAAAATATCTTCTGCTCCGTTGGCAATACCACACCATAGAGCGATGTATCCTGCATTTCTACCCATAACTTCTACAATAGAACATCTCTCATGAGAGTTTGATGTTTCACGAATTTTATCAATTGCCTGAACAGCTGTATTAACGGCTGTATCAAATCCAATTGTATAATCAGTACAAGCAATATCAAGATCGATAGTACCTGGAAGTGCAATTGTGTTGATTCCTAAATTTGCAAGTTTTAATGCACCTTGGAAAGAACCATCACCACCGATAACTACAAGTCCATCGATTCCATGTTTTTTACAAATTTCTGCACCTTTTGCTTGTCCTTCTGGTGTCTTAAATTCTTCACAACGAGCAGTAAAAAGAATTGTACCGCCATGCTGAATTGTTTCAGATACATCTTTTGCAGACATATCAAAAATATCTTCATTTAATAAACCATTATAACCTTTACGAATTCCTTTTACTTTCAACCCTTTTGAAAGCGCAGCACGTACAACTGCTCTTGTTGCAGCATTCATACCAGGAGCATCTCCACCACTTGTTAAAATACCGATAGTAGATACGGCTGGTTTTGTAACGATTGCTGGCTTTGTTGTTTCTTTTGACATAATAACTACCTCCACATTTGTTATATATTCCCTCACTAAAACCAATGCAAGAATCAGTTTTAATTCTAATGTATTTTCTTCAGATTTTCAATACTCTTCTCAACAACTTTTACATTATCTTTTCCATATTTCTCGGATAAATTGTACAATAGTTCTTCAGAACCGCTAATCATAAGATTTCTTGGAAGCCGATTTAATGCCCGTTCTTCCTTACAGTAAATGACAACAGGACAGTTTCCTTTATTCGCTCCAAAAATCCGATAAAGGGCTGGCGCCGTTTCATTAAACTGCTCTTTATTTTGGAATTGAATCCAAATTTCCTTTGGAACTTCATTAAATGGAACGATCATCTCACAAATCATTTTTCCTTCTTCTTCTGAAACAGATGCTCTTCCTCGAATGTATACTTTTTCATCCAGGTTCATTACCTCTTTATATTTCTCATAATCCCTTGGAAAGACAACAACTTCTACTGTTCCATAAAGATCTTCAATCGTTAAAAACGCCATATTTTGATTATTTCTTGTCATTTTAACGGTTTTATTAGAAATTAAACCTCCAATAATATAAAGACTTTGATCTTGTACTTTTGCTGTTCCTGTTTCTGAATCAATTAAAAAGTCTGCTGTTGTTGCAGTTACCATTTTTTGTAAAGTATCTGCATATTCTTCTAATGGATGTCCACTTGCATAAATGCCAAGCACTTCTTTTTCCATTGCAAGCAGCTGCTCTTTCTTATATTCTCCCACATCTGGATAATTTAATTCATATTCTTGTTTTTCTTCTTCTTCCATCATATCAAATAATGACATCTGGCCAGAAATTGACTTTTTCTTTTCTTGGTTCACACCGTCAATAACACTAATATAAACGAGCATCATCTGTTTTCTTGTGGCATGAAGGCTATCAAAAGCCCCTGCTTTAATAAAACTTTCCACGGTTCTTTTATTGACTTCTTTACTGGATAACCGCTCCACAAAATCTTTTAAACTTTTAAACGTTCCACCAGCTTTTCTTTCTGCCACAATTGCATCAATCACAGGTTTACCAAGACTTTTAATGGCAGAAAGTCCATAACGAATCTTTCCATTGGATACGGAAAATCCACTGATTCCTTCATTTACATCGGGAGGTAAAATTTCAATCCCCATTTGACGACAATGCATAATATATTCGGATACTTTCGCCGTGTTTCCAAGAACAGATGTTAAAAGCGCTGCCATAAATTCCACAGGATAATAGCATTTTAAATAGGCTGTTTGATAAGAAACAATTGCATACGCCGCCGCATGGGATTTGTTAAATGCGTATTTTGCAAAATCAATCATCTCATCAAAAATCTGATGGGCTGTTTTTTCATCAATTCCATTTTTGATACAACCAGGAACTCCCTCTTCTTCGTTGCCATAAACAAAGTTTTGGCGTTCCCTCTCCATCACATCTCCTTTCTTTTTAGACATAGCACGTCTTACAAGATCACTTCGTCCCATTGTATAGCCTGCAAGCTCCATAACAATCTGCATAACTTGTTATAGTGATAGGTAAGCCTTTGATATTATCTCCAGCTTTTCCCCCACTCCACACCGTGCATGCGAGTTTCCCCGCACACGGCGTTCCATCGTTGCAATTCCTATTCATTCTATTCAAATAACCTAAAAGGATTATAAATCTATTCTTACAAGTGTTTGTTTACTTCTGTGTTTTACTTATATAATAAATTTACGATTTATTCACAAGTATAACTAAGTATCAGGCTCTTTTTCTTTTTCACAATTAAGGGTATCTCTAAAAGCTGTCTTAGACGGTTAAGTTTTTGAATTTCAGTTGATTTTAGGTCTAGCATTTCTAAATAGTATCTCACAACTTCCAAGTCTGTGGCATGTATCAGTTTATGAACATCTTTGTCAACCAGAACTAGATTTGAATATGCGTCTGTGCCACCTTTACTTTTGGGAATTTTGTGATGACAGTGTATGTCCTTTAGGCTCAGAAATTCTTTACCCGTAACATAGCACTTACCCCACTGGGCACTGTATAGTGATATTCTGTTATCATAAAATTCAATACTTCCACCAATAAGTTTCTGATTCATTAGCTGGTACATCAGATTACAGTTAATACCTAGTCTGTCATGAACAATCGCTCTGCCCTCACTTGTGTAAGGACATATCTTGCGATTAAACGCCATTGGATTTTTAAACTGTATGTAATAGATTGGATATATAGGTTCTCTTGTTCCTGCTACATATCTGAGAGACTTCGATTTCCCAAATCGTTGCTTTTCCAATGGAGTCAGTTTCCTGCCTTCCTTTCGTAAGGCGTTTCCACTTTGTGTATTCAATCTATTATACATAATTCTGTATGTTCGCTGCTGAATTTTGTTCAGGTCGCTTGCTACATTGGTCGCAATTCTGTAATAGTTCTGTATTCCCAGAACCATTGAGTTGTAAATTACAACCTCTTTTGCACCTTGGTCTGAATCTTTGTATTTGCAAAATACTTTGACTTGATTTGCTAGTTTATCACTTTTGTCCTTGAGAGCTTTTGAACTAATATGCGAGTCTACGACGTATTTCGAGTCTTTTTTCTTTTTGTGAACTTTAATGCTGAACCCTAAGAATTCCATATGTCTTTGCCTTGTGTTTACAATGCGAGTTTTTTCAGGTGATATCTCTAATCTCAGTCTATCTTTTAGCCATTTTTCAATAGCTATTTTAGTTTTTTCTGCATCACTTCTCGTTTTACAAAAAATTCTGAAATCGTCTGCATACCTTACAATCCACATCTCTTTGAGTTTAGTGGATTCACGCATTGCTCTATAGCCGTGGCACCTGTCAACGGTTCCATTCCTTTGTGGTCTTTGGCTATAGTTATCTGTCACCTTACTGTACTGCCATTGACTTTCAACCCAGTGGTCTAATTCATTGAGTACAATATTGGCTAACAGAGGTGATAGGATACCACCTTGCGGTGTTCCTTTTTCTGGACTGATCAAGCTACCGTCTTGCATTTTGATTGGAGCTTTTAGAATTCTTTTGATTACATAAATTAACTCTTTATCTCGTATTCCTAGCGCCCATATCTGCTTTATCAGCTTACTATGGTCTACATTATCGAAAAAGCCTTTTATGTCAAATTCGATAACATAATGTAGGTTGGACATCTGCAACAGTCTGTAGGTTCTTGCTATAACATTCTCTACAGAGCGATTAGGTCTGAATCCAAAGCTGTTTTCGGAGAACTTAGCTTCGCAAATTGGCTCCATAACCTGTTTGATACATTGCTGCACAAGTCTGTCCCAAATGCATGGTATTCCAAGAGGTCTTGTTTTTCCGTTTGGCTTTGGAATTTCCTTTCTTCTTACAGCTTTTGGTCTGTATCCATGTTTGCTTCCTCTCAAAATAAATCTTACTTTTTCAACCACTTTTTGTGGCTCCATTTTCGCTATATCTTTGATGGATAATCCATCTGTACCTGGGGTATTACTACCGCCATTCGTTTTGATATTGCGATACGCAAGTAAAATGTTATTCTCATCAAGAATGATATCCATTAAATCATGAAATTCCGAGCCCTTTATGCTTTCATTATAAAGTTCATCGAAGATACTCTGCATATCATAGTATTCGTTATGTCTCAAACTATCAATGCATTTTGTCTTTTTAGGCATAGGGTTCTCACTTCCTTTCTTTTGGATTGAAAGTGAGTCTTTTTAGTCATACACGAAATCCCTATTTAAATTCGAATGAATAAATTAAGGTTAATTAACTTAGTTTTAAGAATTACAACGACTTGTGGCCATTCCTCCATTCCCATTACAGGAACTTCACAGGTTCGACCACTACTTTTCAGCACTGGTTTGGTTGCTTATTATTCTTCGACAACCTATAATTCTTTCGAATCACCCAATACCTTTCCTCGTTCCACAACTTCTATCTGTACATATTTCATTAGGTGCTCAATATAGACCCGTTAGCTTGAATATGCCCGCCATCCGAAGATTTCGCATATTATGGTATTTCATAACCAAGATTCTTACTTTACCACACTAACACCGTTACGAGCGGCCCTGTATGTTTCCATACAGTCGTATCTAGGTCCTTTAAATTCTCGAGTTCGTCAGTCGTTATGACATACTCACCATAGAAACTTTATAGACTTCCGACATATCACAAACCATATCTCATACTTTAATCTTTCATGGCAGGTGGGCTCTAGCCACTTTTGTACCAACCTTACTTGATTATTTCTTTAACTTAGGTGTGCTTCTGCCGACTTTACCGAGCTTCTAACATATCAGCTTTCGCTTTTATATGCTAGTCGGAGTATTAAAGAGTATGTTTCAGGGCGTTACCCCATCATTCCATACTTCGAAGTTGTAGTTCTCCGTTTTTCATTTCAATGCTTTGGCATTTAATCTGAACAACGTGCCTAGCCTTTGTGAATTTAAACTAGGAACGAGTCGCACCTTGATAGACAATACACCCGTACGTTGGTGATAAAATCTTCTCCAATTGTGGACACGTATATTGAATGAGATGTCGATCATTTTTTCCTTGAATATATTTTGGAATAAAATCCATTGGCCCAGGACGATATAGCGAAATTCCCGCTATAATATCTTCCAGATTTTCAGGTTTTAATTCTTTCATAAAACTCTTCATTCCAGAACTTTCTAGCTGAAAAATCCCTTCTGTTTTTCCTGAACTAATCAGTTCAAATACTTTTTTATCGTCATAATCAATATGATGCATTTCCAAACGTCTTCCAATTCTATCTTCAATGAGACTAATGGCGTTTTGGATTACAGTAAGCGTTCGAAGACCTAAAAAATCCATTTTTAAAAGTCCAAGCTGTTCTATCGTAGTCATAGTAAATTGTGTAACGATAGCATCATCAGAAGCTTTTGCTAATGGCACATATTCATCTAATGCTTCTTGTCCAATTACAACTCCTGCTGCATGCATAGAAGAATGTCTTGGCAATCCTTCTAAACGTTTTGACATATCAATTAAATATTGTATTTGTGGATCGTTTGCATAAATATCTTTTAGATCCTTACTTGCCTTTAGCGCCTTATCAATGGTCATATTAAGCTCATTTGGAATCATTTTTGCAACACTATCGACAACAGCATATGGAATATCAAGAACACGCCCTACATCTCGAATTACCGCTTTTGCTGCCATCGTTCCAAATGTTACAATCTGTACCACTTTCTCTTTCCCATACTTACCTACGACATAATCAATGACTTCTTGTCTTCGTTCGAAACAAAAATCCACATCAATATCGGGCATGGAAACACGCTCTGGATTTAAGAAACGTTCAAAAAGAAGATTGTAACGAATCGGATCAATATCGGTAATTTCTAAGCAATAAGATACAATACTTCCTGCTGCAGAACCACGCCCAGGTCCTACAGCAATCTGATGATCTTTTGCATATTTAATAAAGTCCCAAACAATTAAAAAGTAGTCCACATAGCCCATATTTTTAATTGTTGTAAGTTCATATTCTAATCGTTCTTTTAGACAAATTCCTTCTTTTACTTCCTGATCGCCATATCGTTTTTTTAGCCCTTCTTCACAAAGTTTTGTCAAATAAGAATACGCATCATATCCTTCTGGCACATCAAATTTTGGCACTTTTTGCTCTCCAAATACAATTTCTACATTGCATCGTTCTGCAATTTTATGTGTATTTTCAATTGCCTCTAATGCGTAAGGGAACAATTCTCTCATTTGCTCTTCTGATTTTGCAAAATATTGCCCTCCTTCATAACGCATTCGATTTTCATCTGCCACTTTCTTTCCTGTTTGGATACAGAGCAAAATATCATGGGCTTTTGCATCTTCTTCATAAACATAATGAATATCATTTGTTACAACAAGATCAATTCCTGTATCTTTATGAAGTCGCATCATTCCTTGATTTACCACTTGTTGTGCTTCAATTCCATGATCTTGCATTTCTAAAAAGAAATTTCCTTTCCCAAAAATGCTCTCTAAATGTAACGCTGATTTTTTTGCTTCCTCATAAAATCCTTGATTTAATAAAGAAGATACCTCTCCTGCTAAACAAGCACTTAATGCAATAATACCTTCATGATATTTTTCTAGCACTTCATAATCAACACGAGGTTTGTAATAAAATCCTTCTGTAAATCCTCTTGACACAATTTTCATTAAGTTATGATATCCTGTATCATTTTCTGCCAACAGTACAAGGTGATGATATCTTGATTTTCCTGTCTCTTTTTCTAATCGAGACCCTAGTGTTACATAAATTTCACATCCTAAAATCGGTTTAATACCAATTTCTTTTGCTGCACGATAAAAATCAATGACCCCATACATAACTCCATGATCCGTAATCGCTAAAGAATCCATTCCAAGATCTTTTACTCTTTGAACCAATTCTTTAATTTTACTAGAACCATCTAATAAGCTATATTCTGTATGCACATGTAAATGTGTAAAACTCATCTTTTCCTCCTTCTTCCTTGTTTTATTTGCTTTTCCTTACGTTTCTTATTGTATTCTATCATATTATTTTTCCATTATCGTTTTCTACCAAACAATAATTTCTGAATCAATCGAATCAATAAGACAATTAATATAATAAGGAATACGACGATACCTAATGCAATCCATGTAAATTTATTTGGATGACTTAATAGACTTTTTAAACTTCCACTATTATCCACTACTTTTCTATTATGAAGCTCCTTATAATACTCAGGTACACTTCCTACCGTTTCTCCTTCTTTTGGTTCAAACGACTTTAAGTAATCGGCAACACATAACCATGCCTTTAATTCTTTTCCATTGGATTGATATACTAAATGATCTTCAAAATTTTCTATTTTATTTCCATTTTTATCTTTTGGAACGATAGAAAGCAATCCATAGGATTGTTTTTCTACGGCACTTAACATCTGCCCACTATAGAGGTCAGCAACAACACGATATAACTTATCATCTTCTAATGGCTTTTGCTCTCCTGTTTCTTCATCCCATAAGGAAACATCCATTACTTTATTAAAAATAAGACGTTTTGGACTAAAGGTAAAATGAAGTCCTGATGTATAGAGCTGAGCGACTCCCATAATCGGAGAAATAGAAGCGTCAATTTCCGCTGCCGTTTTTAATTCTTTCCCTGTTAAATATACATCCACAAGAGGGTATCCTGAAATTTTATCTTTACCGATTCCAAGAGACATTGTCATAAAGGCATCTTCTACCTTCACCTCTCCTTTTGGAATCGTCTCTCGCACAACTCCCGCTGGCACAATGGCAGCAGCAATCGAGATATAATTTTCTCCTTCTTCTTTTTTTATTGTATGAATATAAGAATCCGCAATAAAGTTTCCTAAGTTTTCTTCTTGGTGGCGTTCTCCCATAATACTCATAGGAGTAAATTCTACTGTATTAGTTGCCAATACTTGTCCCATTTGGTAACCAAACTGAGATAAATAATCTTTATTAATCAACTGATGGAACTCTTCTAACTGCTGTTTTGTTTTCTTATCCTCTTTTATATCGGAAGTAATCGGAATTAATTCATATTGTTCTAACTCCCATCTTCCATCTTGTTGCTGGTTTAACTTCATTGTTCCGATACGAATCCCATACGCTCCTGTAGAGCCTATAATCGTATTTCCAACCTTTTTTGGTTGTTCTAATGTTGTATGGGTATGTCCACTAATAATGACATCAATATCAGGAACTTGTTTTGCTAAAATTTCATCTTCTGATTTTTCTGGATCCACATCTGTTCCGCTATGAGAAAGACAAACAATAATATCTGCTCCTTCTTCTTTCAAAGCTTTCACTGCCGTTTTTGCACTTTCTATTTGATCGGTAAACGTTAATGTGCACATAGGGGAATACTCGATAGATGTCTTTCCAAAAATTCCAAATAAGCCTATTTTTATTCCGTTTTTTTCAATGATAGTATAAGGCTTGGCTCCATAGTGATCCATCGCTTCCTTTACCACAAGTTCTTCTTCTCCTGCATCTTCAAAACTAATATTGGATAAAACAAACTCTGGTAATGGATCGTTTGAATTCTTTGCAGAATTTAGCATATTGGCAAGCCCTTGATTCCGATAATCGGTCTCATGATTTCCTAAAGTCGTCGCATCAAATCCAATTTTTCCAAGCATACGAAGTTCCGATGCTTCTGATTCATAAATAGTCTGATATAAGGTTCCCATAGAAAAATCTCCTGCATCCACAACTAAAGTAGCAGGATTTTCTTTCTTTTTTTCTTGGATTATAGTAGAAATTCTAGAAAACCCACCCATTTTTTGTTGTTTTCCATTAAATTCCGTTGTAAAACTGTCTAGATGGGAATGTAAATCATGTGTAAATACAATCTCTAACTCTTTTTGCGCATCTTCCTTTGTTTTTCCAAATACAGGAAATGCTGTCATCATTACAGTTGCTATAATGAAACATATTGCAACTACATAGTTTCTCTTTTTCATAGTTCCTCCTATTCTTTTTTCCTTTTATTAGAAACTCTTCTTTCTTAATATAAAAGGGGGGCGTTAATGTCTATTAGTATACACGAAAAACGCCCTTAAAAAAAGTGTCATTACAACCAAGTCTTTTTTCTTCCGACAGTTTATATATAAAAAAATTACCAAGAAATTTTATACCTCATTCTATTTCTCTACCATAAAAGGTGAATGAGCATACATAAAGTAACTCCAACAAAGGTTGGTAATAAAAAGCCAATGAAAGTCCAAAACCAACTATTCGTTTCTTTTTTCATTGTTAAAACGGTAGTAGAACATGGATAATGAAATAACATAAAGATACAAATACAAACAACTGTTTCTAACGTCCATCCTGCTGCCTGTAATATTACTTTTAATTCCCCCACTTGCCCAAATCCTATTAAATCTCCTGTAGATAGATATAACATCAACATAATCGGAACGATAATTTCATTGGCTGGAAAACCAAAGAAAAAAGCGGTTAAAATAATGCCATCTAATCCTAACTGTCTTCCAATTGGATCTAAAACATGGGCTATTTGCATTGTCAATGGGATTCCTTGTATTTGTATCTGACCAGCTAAAAACAAGAGGATTCCCGCTGGCATGGCTACAACAACCGCTCTTCTTAAAACAAAAAGCGTGCGATCTAAAAAAGAACGGATAAGTACTTTTCCAAACTGGGGTCTACGGTATGGCGGCAATTCCAATGTAAAGGCAGAAGGAACTCCTTTTAAAAGAGTGACTGATAAAAAATAGGAAATTAAAAATGTCATAGCAACGCCTAACAAAATAAGTCCTGTTAATATTAGTGCACCAAGAAAACTATTTTCCTTCCCAAGCATCACCATACCGACACCGATCATAGCCACTAATGTAGGGAACTTGCCATTACATGGCACAAGGCAATTTGTGAGCATAGCAATTAACCGCTCTCTTTTGGAATCAATAATCCGACAACCGGTTACTCCAACGGCCGAACAGCCAAATCCCATACACATAGTTAACGCTTGTTTTCCACAAGCATGACATTTTTGAAAAACATGATCGAGATTTAACGCAATTCTCGGTAAAAATCCATAATCTTCCAGCAAAGTAAACAATGGAAAAAATATCATCATAGGTGGTAACATAACCGATATTACAAAACTGGTTACTTGATAAATTCCTTTCATGAAAAATCCAATTAAAAATTCAGGCATATGGATTTTTAATAACCATTCATTTAAGAAAACTCCAAGATGTTCAAAACCTCCTGCCAATAGATCAGAAGGCGTATTAGCCCCTTTCATTGTAATCCAAAAAATTCCGAATAATAACAGTAACATAATGGGAATTCCGGTACTTTTTCTTGTCAACAACCGGTCGATGGTTTCTTCTTTCTTCCACTTGGTGTCTTGTTTTTGGTGTATTACTTGACTTGCAATACTTTCTGCCCTTTGAATCATTGTTTGTTCTACTTCTGAATTTTTCTCTTGTGACATAGCCGATACAAAGACATCCTTCTCGTCAGAATCACTTGAATACATTTGTGCCTTTTCCTTTAATTCTCCTTCTCTTTCTTTCCCTATCTTATCGCTTTTTGTACATTCTTTTAGCAGCTGTTCAATTCCTTCTCCCGCTCTTGCTACACAACCAACGACTGGTACTTGTAATAAATTTCCCAATTTTTCTAAATCAATTTCGATTCCTTTTTTCTTTGCTTCATCCAATAAATTAACACAAACAACGACTTCTTTTGTCAATTCCATAATTTCAAGTACCAATAAAAGATTTCGCTTTAGACAACTGCCATCACATACAACAATGACTTTATCGTACTGCATATTTCTTAAACAGTTTTCAGCCTCTCTTTCTTCCTCAGAGCGAGAATGTAAGGAATACGTTCCTGGCAAATCATAAAATTGATAAAGAATCTCTCCCTCTTTTCGAACTCCTTTTGCACTTTCCACTGTTTTTCCTGTCCAGTTGCCTGTGTGTTGATGTAATCCTGTTAAATAATTAAATAATGTACTTTTCCCAACATTTGGATTTCCCGCCAATAAAATCGTATAGTTTTGCTCTGTCACAGAGGATTTTTCTTCTAATTCTATTATTATCTCTTCTATATCTTTCTTTCGAATGGCAATAACACAATCACAAATTTCAAACACAATCGGATCTCTTGCAAAAGAAAAAAATAAACATTTAATATGCACACCTTCTTCCATCCCCAGTGCTTGAAATCTCTCTTTCATCGAAGGTTCCGCCTGAAATAAAACAACTTTTCCACTTTCACCTTCCTTCATTTCAGACATTTTCACTCTTCTTTGTTGGTCCATACTGCCCTCCCCTTTTTTCTTGCTATTGTTACAGTATGTTGTTTTCCATGATATGTGCTTTTCCTATTTTATGTTAAGAAATCTTCACGTTAAGTTGTGAAAGTTTGGTTGTTTCCTATTTTATTCGATGGTATTCTTTAATCGAGTAGATATTTTTCCAATTTATGGTGATTTTTCTCGCTCTCTTATTTAATTTTATGGAATTTAAAACAATCTATTTTTGACTTTATCTATTTCTAAAAGGATGTTTTGACACCTAAATCTTATTATAAAACTTTTTATTGCTTAATTATAAAATTGAATTATTTTTAGGAGGAACTAACATGAACTCAAAAAAACATTCACTCTTTTTAAGCGGTATTCTATTTGGAATTATTCTTACTATCGGGATTTTATTTGCCCTTATTTCTTATGTACCAAATCAAACAAAGGCAAGAACAATTTCCACTGAAATAATTTCCGCTGACTCAACTAGCACACAATCACAAGAAGAAACAAATATGGACACGAAAAGCACATCTGTAGAACAGGAGAATTTTTCAAAAAACTCTCTTACAAAAAACGCCATAAAATCTTGGTCTTCTAAAACCGTATATGTCGCAGGGGATCGGGTTATTTATAAAAATAATATTTATGAAGCAAAATGGTGGACACAAAATGAAATTCCATCCAAAGAAGATACATGGGGAGTTTGGAAGTATATTAAAAAAGCTTCTTCGACTTCTACAAATACGAATGGAAACGAAGATACAAGTTCAAACATTTCAAACACTAGCAAAGATACAACGACAAATGAAAGCACAAATACTTCAAATCAAGATAAAACAACGACTACTACAAACAAGAAACATCCAAATAATTTCAAAGTAGTAGCCTATTACCCTTCTTGGGTAACAAATGGATTAAATAAACTTCGCTTTAACACTATCACACATGTAAATTATTCCTTTGCTATCCCTACTTCTGATGGGGGACTTCGTCCTCTTGAGAATCCATCTCTTGCAAAACAGATTATTAAGAAAGCTCATGCTAATAATGCGAAAGTATTCATTGCTATTGGCGGTTGGAGCTATAATGGAACTCCTTTAGAGGCAACCTTTAAATCCGCCACCGCTACAAAAGCAAAGCGTACAAAATTTGTCAACTCTATTTTAAAACTCGTCGATAAATATGGTTTTGATGGAGTAGATATGGACTGGGAACACCCTCGTGTTGATGATAGTTCAAAGAAACAATATGAAGCTGTTATGGTGACATTATCGAAGAAACTTCATGCCAAAGGAAAACTATTATCTTCCGCAGTATTAAGTGGTGCTACTCCTGATGGACAAATCTATTACGATGCTGCAGCCCATACAGATAAAGTGTTAAAAGCTGTGGACTGGATTAACGTTATGGCATATGACGGTGGAGATGGTGCTCGTCATTCTAGCTATCAATTTGCGATAAATTCTGGAAATTATTGGAGAAAAACAAGAAAAATGCCCGCAAAAAAAGTAGTTCTTGGAGTTCCTTTTTACGGTCGTCCTTCTTGGGCAAGCTATGAAACAATTTTACAAACAGATAAAAATGCCTATAAAAAAGATGTTGCAACTATCTATGGTATGGAAGCCTATTATAACGGTATGCCAACGATTCGAAAGAAAACAAAGTATGCCATCAATCATTTCGGCGGTGTTATGATCTGGGAAATCACACAGGATACAACCGTAAAAAAATATAGCCTTCTAACAGCCATTCAGCAAGCGATTAATGCAAGTAAATAACGATGAGAAACAAACGATACGAATTTCTCCCATTCAAAAAGCTCTGTTCCATAAAATTGGTGCAGAGCTTTTTTCACCTTCTTTTGTTTCTAGTCATATACTAACATTGACAATAAAATAATGGAGTTAAAAATTATGGAATTTCAATCTTGTTCTCAGAACAATTATGATTCTTGCCTAGAACAATTTCCACTTGCTATGGCCTATGTTCCTTTCCAACGTTTTGGCTGTCCTTATGATCTTCCAAAAGGCTTTCAATGTGGTACCATTTTTCCCGAACTAAATAAGCCATTCTTGGGAGAAGGAGGTTGTAAGTCATGGCGCAAATGAATCAAAAACAACTGATGCAATATATTAATGAAGTTTCTTTTGGAATCGATGAGCTCGCTCTTTTTTTAGATACGCATCCAATGGATCAAAAGGCTCTTGATTATTATGAACATCTTCGTGTACTTAGAAAAAAGGCAGTGGATGCTTATACCAAACATTTCGGTCCTTTGACATACCGTGATGTAGAAACTTGTGACTATTGGACATGGGTACAAACACCATGGCCATGGGAAATGGAGGGATAACTATGTGGACTTATGAAAAACGCTTGCAATACCCTGTTAAAATCAAAAATCCAGATCCTGCTATGGCAAAAATTATTATTACGCAGTTTGGTGGACCAGACGGTGAACTAGCTGCTTCTATGCGTTATCTTTCTCAACGTTATTCTATGCCATTTCGAGATATCGCTGGTCTTTTAACAGATATCGGTACCGAGGAACTGGCACATATGGAAATGATTTGTGCCATTGTTCATCAATTAACTCGTAACTTAACACCTGAAGAAATTAAATGTCAAGGATTTGCTGATTATTATGTGGATCATACCGTTGGTCTTTGGCCACAAGCGGCGAGTGGAACTCCTTTTAGTGCAACTGTTTTCCAGTCAAAAGGGGATGCCATAACCGACCTCCATGAAGATTTGGCCGCAGAACAAAAAGCCCGCACAACCTATGATAATATTTTACGATTAATTAAAGATCCTGATATTGTAGACCCAATCCGTTTCTTAAGAGAGCGAGAAATTGTGCATTATCAAAGATTTGGTGAAGGACTTAGAAGAGTTCAAGAACGTCTAGACTCTAAAAACTTCTATGCCTTTAACCCTGAATTTGATTGTTCTTCTTCCTGCAAATGATGAGAAGTATACCTTCCATGTAAAAAAAAGAAGTCCCAAGTTTTATCTTGAGACTTCTTTTTCCTTTGTCTTAAAAGCTAGAAAAGGGACTCGAACCCTCGACCCACGCATTACGAATGCGTTGCTCTACCAACTGAGCCATTCTAGCCTATGCTATAGGTTTTCTATGCAACAAAATTATTATACACTATTTTTATAATATTTTCAATAGGTTATATTAAATATTCTATTCACAAAAATATTTAGTAATATTTTCCATACTATCTTTTATTTATTTGCATAAACTACTTTTAACTCTTTCAAAACAAAGTATGCATTGCTCACTCTTTTCTACTTTAGGCTACCTCTAACAATGCATCCCCTTTTTCTTCTAGTTTTTAAAGAATTTTTCTACATTTCGTATTTATTTATGATACTTTATTTCAAAACCAAATTTCCTTCCTAATTAATTCCCAATCTCCTTCTTAAACAGGAATTGATTACTTTTAAAATTTTCTTAATCTTTCTTAATAATTGTTCATTTTTATTGTTTCTATTTTTTAGCTATGTTATAATTTCGATATACAAAATACTTTATAAATATTATATCATTTGCTTAGAATTTATGAACGAAGTGGAAAGGATGATCCTTATGAAAAAGTGGTTATACCAACATAGACACGCTTGTATGTTTTTATATTTTCTTATTTATTTACCATGGTTTGCTTGGCTTGAAAAGACCGTGGGCTATTCTCCCGAATATATCATTCATGTAAAAATTGATGACTATATTCCATTTATCGAATTTTTTATTATTCCTTATATGCTCTGGTTCGCTTTTATTAGCATATGGGTCATATACTTTTTCTTTAAAGATACAAAAGAGTTTTATCAACTTACTTGCTTTTTATTTATTGGAATGACGATTTTTTTAATTGTATCCACCTTATTTCCAAACGGACATCAACTTCGTCCTACTGAATTTGCAAGAGACAATATTTTTGTAGATATGGTAAAATATCTCTATCAGCTTGATACTCCAACGAATATTGCTCCAAGCATTCATGTGTATAACACACTCTGTGTTTGGTCTGCTGTTCAAAGAAGTAACTATCTAAAGGAACATTTTAGCAGCCGACTAAAAAATATAACTTACATGATAACAACAATTTTATCCATATCTATTATTTTATCTACTATGTTTTTAAAACAACATTCTTTCTTAGATGTTATAACTGCATTTATTATGTGGGGTGTTATTTATCGTTTTGTTTATCGTCCCGCTTATCATACGGAAAATAATAAAACGAAACCCTCTATTGAAAACATTTAATCGAGAATAAAAGAAAGCAATTGATTTCCATACAAAGAGGCTATCACATGAAAGAATTCATGTGATAGCCTCTTTTTTGTGGGATAGGAAACATATTTTCCTATTGTATCTAATATTATCTACTGCCTGAAAAAATATAAAAGGATTTATTTAGATATTAATTAAATCCATAGAATTTTCTCACTATCTGATACGCCATAATCGATACCTTTCGTCCACCTTTTCCTGGTAGATTAGAAGAACGTCCCATAATGCTATAACGGAGTTTTCGATATAACTTACGATCTAGATTTTTTAAATACTTCCAAAGTTCTTGTTTTTTCTTAAAGTTTTCATCCGTTCCTGAACGTATTAATAAAATAGAGGATACCATCATCATAATATCCAAATAATTCATCATATACTTTCTTAATTTTTTATTCTCAATCTTCCACACATTATATGTCTCTAACATAATATGCGTTACTCGGATCTGCTGATCGATTCTACCAATCATAACCTTTTCATTTACAGATTGATCGCCTCTTCCGATAAAATAACGATAGAAATTCACATCTAAATAGTATATGGTTTTTACATAAGGAAGCGGTTGATATACAAAAATATTATCAACATAAAATGTATGTTTTGGGAGTTTTAAACCGCACTCTCTTAATAGCTCTGTTCGATAAATAACAGAGTGCATTAAAATATATTGGGATTTTTTTAAAAATCTCATATCGTCCCATGTAATCACTTCATCTTGTGGAAACATATTACGATAACTCATTACTTTTTTTCTTCTTGCTCCTTGTTTTTCATAGACAAAGTTACTAAGAAGCATGTCGAGGGAAATATTTTCTCTTACCATCTTACGAAGAACTTCTAAAATATCATGATAAGCAGCTTTATTGACCCAGTCATCACTATCAACAACTTTATAATAATATCCTGTGGCATTTAAAAGTCCTGTGTTCACAGCCTCTCCATGTCCACCGTTTTCTTGATGAATGGCTCTTACAATGGTTGGATATTTGCTTGCATATTCATCTGCAATTTGAGCCGTCCCATCTTTTGATCCATCGTCCACAATTAAAATTTCAACTTCCTCTCCTCCTTCTAAAAGAGAGTCAACACAATGTCTCATATAACTTTCTGAGTTATAACAAGGCACTGCAAATGTAATTAATTTCATCTATTCATCCTCCTATTTCGTAATTCCCTCAAGCTTATCCGCAAGTTCTAATGCCTTTTCCACCATAGCATCAATATTATAATACTGATACTCTGCTAACCGTCCTAATAAATATATATTGTCATATTTCTCTAGCATCTTACAATATTTTTCATAATTGGCACGGTTCTCTTTATTGAGAATCGCATAGTAAGGAATTTCTCCTTCTTCTCCTGTATAAGTATTTGGATATTCCTTCATAATGGTTGTTCCTTTTTCTTTTTGTCCTGTCATATGTTTAAATTCCGTAATTCTTGTATAGGACTCATTCACTGTATAATTGACAACCCCATGTGTTTGAACATAATCTTCTTCAAAATGTTCAAATATGAAATGAAGCGTGCGATAAGGTAATCTGCCATATTGAAATTCAAACAATTCGTCTACTGGACCTGTATAAATAACTTCTCCTGAAAATGGAACGCCATCCAATAATATTTGATCATTCATAAAAGAAATTCTCTCTTGGGCCTTTTTCCCAACTTGCACTTCAATGTTTTCATGGTTCAAAATCGCTTCAAACATTTTTGTATAGCCATCAAGAGGCATTCCTTGCCATGTATCTTGAAAATAGCGATTATCTCTTGAAATTAACACAGGAACACGATTCATAACCGATGGATCGATCTCATCAGGCGTTTGTCCCCATTGTTTCATGGTATAATGAAGAAATACATTTTCATACACATAATCTGCAACTTTTTGAATTTCTTCGTCTTCATTTTCCTTCAATGTTAAAATAGAAACTCTCGCTCCATCCCCATATGTATTTTTTAACTTTTCTTCTAATTCTTTCCCTTTTTCTTCTCCATATACTTGGTAAAGACTATTTAAGTTAAAAGGAACTGGCAAATAAGTGCCATATACATTTGCAACTACTTCATGAGAGTATGGATACCACTTTGTAAAACGAGAAAGATATTCATAGACTCTCTTTTTATTGGTGTGGAAAATATGAGGGCCATAGGTATGAATTAAAATACCATTTTCATCGTATTCATCATAACAGTTTCCAGCTATATGTTCTCTTTGTTCTATTACAAGTACCTTTTTATTGCATCGCTCTGCTAACTCTCGTGCAATAACGCTCCCTGCCACACCTGCTCCAATTACTATACTATCGTACATTTTCGACCTCCATCGTTTTTTATCTTGTCTATCTTATTATCCTGTTGTTTATTCTACATGAAATACTCTAGAATTTCTATAAAGAATTTCTTAAAGATTTCCTACAAAGTACTAAAAGGGCTATCACCTAAATGTGATAGCCCTAAAAAAGTTCTCTATTAATTTGCACTCACATATTGTTCAATATGGTTTACTGCATCCTCTTCATCTTTTCCTTCAGCGATAACTGTAATTTCCTCTCCCACTGAAAGCCCAAGACTCATCATTCCCATAATACTTTTTGCATTGATTTTTTTATCTTCTGTCTCAATTAAAATACTGCTTTCATATTGACTTGCTACTTGTACTAAAACAGCCACTGGTCTTGCTTCTAATCCTGATGGAATTTTGATTGTCATAGTTTTTGTGATCATAATATCCTCCTTATTGCCTATTACAAACTTCTTGAATTTTGTTGACGTTCTCTCAAATCGTCTGCCATATTACTCAATTTTCTTAATCTATGATTGACACCAGATTTTCCTACTGGTGGATTAAGCATTGTTCCCAATTCTTTTAAAGTTGCCTCGGGCTGACTAAGACGTAATTTTGCAATTTCAGCAAGACCTTCTGATAACTCTGAAAAACCAATTGTTTCTTGAATAAATCGAATATCCTCTAATTGTTTCATTGCAGCAGAAACTGTCTTATTAATATTGGCTGTCTCACAATTCACCCGTCGATTTACGGAATTTCTCATGTCCTTTAATATGCGAACATTTTCTAATTTCATCAAAGAAACATGAGCTTCCATTACGTTTAAAATATCAACAATCATTGCACCTTCTTTTATATATACAACATAATATTTTTTACGTAAAACAATCTTGGCATCTAGTTCAAATGTATTAATAATTTCTTGAAGTTGTTTTGCTTTTTCTTCATTAGTGCATACAATTTCAAAATGATAATTTTTTTCTGGATCACTAATAGAACCAGCCGCTAAAAACGCACCTCTTATAAAGGCTCTCTTACAGCAATCTCTTTGTAACACCATATTATCGATCTGAGATAATTCTTCTCGAATTTCTCCATTATTATCGATTAATTTCGTTGCTCGTAATACTTTTAACGACTGTTGGTGATCATCAATTTTCACCATATAAGTATGTGTTTTTTTTAAATACACATTCCTTTTAATCAAAATGCTTGCATTAATCTGAAATGCACTTTTTAATAGTGAATAGTATTTCCTAGCTACCACCGCATTTTCTGTATGAACAAGCAGCTTGTACTCATCAAATTCTGAAATTTGCACTCTGCCACATAGACTGACAATTGCTGCAATTTCTGCAATTTGACAATGCCTCGCTGGACTCATAGCACGAGCCAGTTCTTCTTTCACCTCACTGGAAAAAGACATAATTTCCATTCTCCTTATTATAGTGCTTTTTGTTTTGTATCCTTTTCAATATCACGATGTTCTGTTCGGACACTATAGGGAAGACTTTTCATTCGCTCTAACAATTCATTCACCATTGTTACAGAACGATGTTTCCCTCCTGTACAACCTATGCTCACAACAAGCTGATTTTTTCCTTCATTGATATAATTCGGAATTAAAAATTCGAGCAAATCTTCAATTTTATCCAAAAACTCGTAGGATTTTTGACTTGCCATCACATATTCTTGAATTGGTTTGTCATTTCCTGTCAAATGTCTAATTTCTTTAATATAATAAGGATTTGGCAAAAATCGTACATCAAATACAAGATCAGAATCCGTAGGGATTCCATACTTGAAACCAAAAGAAAGAATTGTAATAATGAAATTACTATAATTTTGATTTTCTACAAAAATCTTCTCAAGTTCATGCTTTAATTCCTTTGTTAAAAGACAACTAGTGTCAATAATGTAACTAGCCTTTTCTCTTAAGAAACGAACCTTCTCTCTCTCAAGCAAAATTCCATTTTCAATCCGTGTGCCATGAGCAAGAGGATGGATTCTTCTCGTCTCTTTATATCGCTTAATTAACACTTCATTGGAAGCATCAAGGAACAAAATCTCATATTTTCTTCCCCTTGCCTCTAAAGCAGATAACTGATCGGCTAACATAAGAAGCGATTCTCCACTTCGTATATCAATACCAACTGCTACATTATTTACTTCTGTTTCCAAATTATAAGTAATATCTGCAAAATTGGGTATTAAAGGAACTGGTAAATTATCCACACAGAAATATCCTGCATCTTCTAACACTTTAAGTGCTGTCGTTTTCCCAGCCCCTGACATACCAGATACAATGACAAATCTCATAACCGTATCCCCTTATCTGTCGTTTTCAAATCCTATCATTTTCACTTCTGGATGTAAACGAACTCCAAACTTCTTCTCAACTCGGTTTGCTACTTCTTCAATTAATTGTCTCACATCATGAGATGTGGCATTTCCTGTATTAATGACAAATCCACAGTGTTTTTCTGATACTTGGGCCCCTCCAACTTGAAACCCTCTTAATCCTGTCTCATCAATTAATTGTCCTGCAAAATAACCTTCTGGACGTTTAAATGTGCTTCCTGCACTTGGATACTCTAGCGGCTGTTTGTCTCTTCGTCTTTGTGCAAGATCTTCCATTTTTAATAGAATGTCTTCTTTTCGTCCTTTTTCTAATGCAACAACTGCTTCTAAAACAATATAATGATTTCTTCCAACTAAACTTGTGCGATATCCAAGCTCTAGCTCTTCTTTTGAAAGAGTTACAATCTCTCCTTCATCAGTAAGAACGGTTGCCTCTAAAAGAACATCTTTCATTTCTCCACCATAAGCACCTGCGTTCATGCTAACAGCTCCACCAAGTGTTCCTGGAATTCCTGCTGCAAACTCAAATCCTGTTAATTCATTTTTTAACGCTTGTTTTGCAAGGGAAGCCAAAGAAATTCCCGCCTGTGCTCGAATTGTTGTATCATCTACTTCAATCGCCTTCATATTATCTGCAATTAAAATAACAACACCACGAATTCCATCATCTGATACTAAAAGATTACTTCCATTTCCGATAAAATAATAGGGTACCTTTGCTTCTTTTGCATGGCAAACAACTTGTTTTACCTGTTCTGCATTTTGTGGAACGACAAACAAATCAGCATCCCCACCAATACGAAATGTTGTGTGTTTGCTCATAGGTTCCTTTTTTATCACCTGCTCTTCCCCTAGAGCAAGCACTAATGTCTGATATAATGTCTGATTCATATTGACACCTCAATAATTTCTATTTAATTATATCATACAATATTAAAGATTATTTCTCAATGTAAATAATAACTAAAAAACAGAGGGCAAAAAAGCCCTCTGTCATAAGAAAACACTAGATTCTAAAAAAAGTTTTTTCTCTCTTTTTGTCAAATTTATAATATTTTATTTTAAACTATAAAACCCTCTGCTAAATTACATACAAAGCTTTGCCGCTCCATAAATTCCAGCATCATTTCCAAGCTCTGCAAGCACCACTTTTGCAGTACAAGCATTAAATGCATATTCATCAAAATATTTTTGAATCATATCGGTTAAATAAGTTCCTGCCTTTGATACTCCACCGCCAATAACAATAACTTCAGGATCTGCAACAACAGCAAAAACAGAAAGAGCACGGCCTAAGATACGACAGAATTTTTCAACTTCTAAAACAGCAAATTCATCACCAGCTTTTGCCGCATCTAAAATTTCTTTTGCCATAAAATCTGGCATATCTCTAAGAACAGATGGCATATCCGATTTTTTTAATGCCTCTTTTGCACCTCGAATTAAACCTGTTGCAGAAGAGTATTGTTCTAAGCAACCTTTCTTTCCACAATTACAAGCTACCGTTTCATGTGGATTCACTGTTGCATGACCAATTTCTCCACCAGCTCCATGACTTCCTGCTACCACTTTTCCATCGATAATAATTCCACCACCAACACCTGTTCCAAGTGTTACTAAAATAACGTTTTTATACCCTTTTGCTCCACCATTCCACATTTCACCAAGTGCAGCAACATTGGCATCATTTCCAGCCTTTACTGGAACTCCTAACAATTCAGTCATCGTATCAGCCACAGAAAATGTTCCCCATCCAAGATTTACACAACTTTTTACGACTCCATCTGCGGTAACAGGCCCTGGAACACCAACTCCTGCTCCTGTAATATCAGAAAGAGCAATTCCTTTTTCTGCTAACTTTTCCTTTACACTCTCTGCCACGTCATTTAAAATATAAGCTCCATTATCTTCTTTTCTTGTGGCTACTTCCCATTTATCAAGAAGTTCTGCTTCTGTGGTAAATAAACCGATTTTTACTGTTGTTCCTCCGATGTCAATTCCTACTACATACTTCATTTTCATTTCTCCCTCTTTTATTACCATTCGTACAAAAATTTATTTCTCTTCTTTTCCTTTATTAAGGTTTCCTGTTACACGATTATAAAGCTCAATTGCAGCATTATATCCCATCTTCTTCTGACGATGGTTAACAGCTGCTGATTCTACAATAATTGCTAGATTACGCCCTGGGCGAATTGGAATGGAGTGGCATACTACTTTATTTCCAAGAATTTCTGTATACTGTTCTTCTAATCCAAGACGATCATACTCTTCTTTTTTATCCCACTCTTCTAACTTAATAACTAAATCGATACTCTGTGTTGGTTTTACGCTTTCAACACCAAATAATGTCTTTACATCAATAATTCCAATACCACGAAGTTCGATAAAATATCTTGTGATTTCTGGTGAAGTACCAACAAGGGTATCCTCACTGACACGCTTAATTTCTACCACATCATCAGATACAAGACGATGGCCTCGTTTAATTAATTCAAGAGCCGCTTCACTTTTTCCAATGCCACTCTCTCCCATAATTAAAACGCCTTCACCATAAACATCCACCAATACACCATGAATGGAAATTCTTGGCGCTAACTCTACATTTAACCAGCGAATAAGCTCTGCCATAAAGCCAGATGTATGTTGTTCTGTAGTAAGAACTGGTACTTTATGGCGTTTTGCAGCTTCCATTAAACGCTCACAAGGCTCTAAGCCTCGGCAAAAAATAATACATGGAATTCCTGCTCCAAACAGACGATCCAAGCGTTCAATGACAATATCATCTTCCTGAATCTTTTTTAAATAGGTGTACTCTACCATACCGATAATTTGTACACGATCGGAATCAAAATGTTCAAAAAAACCAGAAAGTTGTAATGCTGGACGGTTGATATCCGTTTGTGTAATCATAACATCTTCGGTACTGATTTCAGGAGTTACATTTGTAAGACCCATTTTTTCCACAATTTTGCTTAAAGCAACCTGATACATGTTTATTTCTCCTTTACTCCTTAAATGCTCTATCATGAGCATAGCTCATTCTATCATAAACTTTACTTATGATCTCAACTTGATTTCTTTTTTATTATTCGCATTTATTATATCATTTTCTCTCATTATTATAAAGTTTCAATTTATTGTTTTCCATAAATTTATTTTTGTATAAAATTATTCATTTCTATGGAAAAAGTAATAAATCTCTTTTGCTACCGTTTCGGTAATTCCTTCTACTGCCATTAGCTGTTCTACCTCTGCTTCTTTTATAAAAGCAATATCTTTAAAATGTCTCATTAAAGCTTTTCTTCTGGCTGGCCCTACCCCTTTAATATCATCTAAAATGGACTTTATTTGTGTTTTACTTCTTAACTGTTTATGGTATTCAATGGCAAATCTATGAGTTTCATCTTGAATTCTCGTAACGAGATGAAAGGCCTCACTATTTTTTGGAAATAATATTTCTTCATTTTGGTAATAAAGCCCTCTTGTTCTATGATTATCATCTTTTACCATTCCACAAACAGGAATATTAATTTTTAGTTCCTGTAATACTTTTAAAGCCACATTAACTTGTCCTTTTCCACCATCCATACATAGTAAATCTGGGAATCGGTTAAAACTTCCATATTGTTCGTCGATTCCTTTTTCTTTTAACTGTTCCTTTTCTTCTAATCCATGCGTAAAACGTCTTGTTAGCACTTCTTCCATACTCTTATAGTCATCAGGACCTTTTACCGTTTTTATTTTAAACTTACGATAATCACTTCGCTTTGGCTTTCCATCTTCATAGACAACCATAGATGCTACAGTTTCAAAGCCATTAATATTGGAAATATCAAATGATTCCATTCGGTGGATATTAGAAAGCCCTAAAAGCTGTTCTAACTCTTTTACCGCACCAATGGTTCTCTTTTCTTCTCGTTTTAACTTTTCTCCATCCCTTTGAAGAACAATGGAAGCATTTTCATAGGCTAAGTCAACGAGCCGTTTTTTACTTCCCTTTTGTGGCACTAAAATTTGAACTTTTTGCTTTCTCTTTTTTGATAGCCACTCTTTCATAATATCTTCTTCTTGAATCGGATATTGTAATACCAGCTCCTTTGGAATATAAGGTGTTCCCGCATAAAATTGCTTTACAAAGTTACTCATAACTTCTGACATGGTCGTTTCTGAAACTCCTGTCATATGAAAATTTTCTCTACCTAATAGCTTTCCATTTCGAATAAAGAAAACCGATACAACTGCCTCTTCCATTGCTTTTGCAATAGCGACCACATCTCGATCCTCCATTTCATTGGAATTGACTTTTTGCTTTTCTGAAATGGCTTGAATACTTTTTAACAGATCCCGATATTCTCCTGCACGCTCAAATTCCATCTTTTCGGCTGCTTCCATCATGGCTTTCGTCAAATGTTCTGTAATTTTTTGATGATTTCCACTTAAAAAATCAAGGGCCTCATTGACATATTTTCGATATTCTTCTACGCTAATATAATTTTGGCACGGAGCATCACATTGCTTAATATGATAATATAAACAAGGTCTCTCGTTTCCCGTTTCCTTTGGTAAACTTCGATTGCAAGAGCGCAATTTATATAACTTTCTGATTAATTCAATGGTATCTTTTACTGCACCTGCACTTGTATAAGGCCCAAAATATTTTGCTTTATCCCTTTTTATTTGACGGGCAAATAAAATTCTTGGATAAGGTTCTTGAACGGTTACTTTAA
Organism: uncultured bacterium; assembly: GCA_905214925.1. Taxonomy (GTDB): domain Bacteria; phylum Bacillota; class Clostridia; order Lachnospirales; family Lachnospiraceae; genus Scybalomonas. The sequence continues at coordinate 40,350 of CAJMOB010000011.1, forward strand.
TATAAGGATAACTTTTATCATCTTTTAACATCGTATTATACTTTGGACGATGTTCTTTAATTAAGTTACATTCTAGCACAAGTGCCTCTAGCTCAGAGTCTGTTACGATATATTCAAAATAAGCAATTTGAGAAACCATTTTTTTTATTTTTTCTGTGTGATTGCGACTGCTTTGAAAATATTGGCGCACACGATTTTTTAATACAACTGCCTTTCCGACATAGATGATTTCATCTTCTTTATTATGCATCAAATAAACTCCTGGTTTTTCAGGAAGCTTTTTTAATTCTTCTTCTATATGAAACATAAAAACAGCGTCTCCTTCCTCAGCTTGTTTCCTTTTATTTTAACTGATTCTTGAGACGCTGTATACTTTTTTTTCTTCCTAACTCATTAACATTAAAATCATCTGAGCAGTTTCTACCATATTCGTTCCACTATCCATACTCGTTTTTTGCAAATAGCGATGAGCTTCTTCTTCTGTCATATGATTTCTCGCCATTAACACTTGTTTTGCTTCCTCAATCCGTTTTTTATCATTTTTACTTCTTGCCTTCTTTTGAATCTGTTTTTCTTGTATGGCTTCCATCATATGAAGAGTATCCACCAATTCTGAAACTTTGAATGGCTGACGGATCGTCATAACTTCTCCGCCCCCATATTGATCCAGTACCTGCTCGGAAGCAACTAAAAGCATTTTAAATTCTTTTGGCAAATATTCTATCATTTCCGTGTAAAACATATCGGTATACCGATAACTTCCAACGATAATTCCATAGTCTAACTGCTGTATTTTTTCAAGAACACTAGCTCCAGTAGAACATACTGCTTCAATTTCAAAACCATTTTGTAGGAGAATATCCTTCATGCGTTTTCCATTTTCCAATTTTGGAAATACAATAATGATACTGCTCATCTCTTCTCCTCCTTACATGGTCTCTTCTTTCCTATATCATTCTCTTATGTGGAAAGAATTTTTTCATTAATTTTTATAAGTGCCCGTTCTGTTCTCTTTCTTTAAATCCGATAAAGATATTGTTCAATTTCCCAAGCACTTACTTGTTCAATATAAGCGTTCCATTCATTTAGCTTCCCTTTTGCATAATGCATCGAAAACTCTTTTCCAAGAGTTTCTTTTATAAAATCATCGTTTTCAAACTCTAAAATAGCCTCTTTTAAATTAGCAGGCAATGCCTCGATTTGTTTTTCTTTTCTCTCTTCTTTTGTCATTTCAAAAATATTTCTATCAATAGAATATGGTGGTTCTATTTTATCTTTTATTCCTTGCAATCCAGCTCGTAAGCAAACAGCAAATACAAGATAAGGATTTGCAGAAGGATCGGGACTTCTAAGTTCTACTCGAATTTCCTCTCCTTTTACAGCTGGAATTCGAATCAAAGGACTTCTATTTTTGGAAGACCAAGCAATATAAACAGGCGCTTCAAACCCTGGAACTAATCGTTTATAAGAATTAACAATTGGATTGGTAATCACGGTCATTCCTTTCATATGCTTTAAGATACCACCAATAAAATAATAAGCCTCTTTACTAAGACCTAACGGATCCGAAGCATCAAAAAAACAATTTTTTCCATCTTTCATTAAAGACATATTGACGTGCATTCCTGAGCCGTTGACACCATATTTCGGTTTTGGCATAAAGGTGGCGTGTACACCATGACGTTTTGCAATGGTTCTCACCGCAAATTTAAATGTCATAATCTGATCCGCTGCCTTTAAGGCACTCTCATATTTTAAATCAATTTCATGTTGGGCTGGTGCGGATTCATGATGAGAAGATTCAATTTCAAATCCCATATCTTCTAACGTAAGCACCATATCTCTCCTTGCATTTTCCCCTTGATCAAGAGGACCTAAATCAAAATATCCAGCTCTTTCCGTTGTATTTGTCGTTGGAGTTCCATCTTCTGCCGTCTGGAAAAGGAAAAATTCACACTCCGTCCCTACTTGAAAATCATATCCAAGTTCTTTTGCTTCTTCTAATACCTTCTTTAAAATATATCTTGGACTTCCTTCAAAATCGGTTCCGTCAGGACGATAAATATCACAAATTAGCCTTGCCACTTTTCCATGTTGTGGACGCCATGGAAGAATAACAAAGGTATCTAAGTCTGGATATAAATACATATCAGACTCTTCAATTTTAATATAGCTTTCAATGGAAGAGCCATCAAACATGCACTGATTATTCAATGCTTTCTTCATTTGACTTGCAGTGATTGCCACATTCTTAAAAGTTCCAAACATATCCGTAAACTGAAGTCGAATGAATTCTACATCTTCCTCTTCTATCAGCTGTAAAATCCGCTCTCTTGTATAATGTGCCATTCTTTTCCCTCCTGTATACCGATTCTTTTAAAGTTTTCTTCTCTGTGCGCTGTGCATCGTTTGCACGTAGTGCTTTTTTATATCATAAGAATCGTAACTCTATCACACAAAAATAACGCAATTTCTTATAATATAAAAAAGGCATTCTTATTCCATGGTTACTTCTCCATTGGAATAAGAACGCCTTTGTTCTTGGTGTGTATTATAGCAGTATCCTATTTTATTGTCAAATCATTTTTTAGCTCATAAGAGCCTCATCAATTTCTTTTGCCACTTCTATTCCTTCTCGCATTGCCCACACAACTAGAGATTGTCCTCTTCTACAATCTCCTGCAGAATAAATATTTGGAACATTTGTTTTATAACTTCCTGCTTTTGATTCAATGGAAGTCCGCTGATTAAAGGAAACTCCAAAGCAATCGCGAATATAAGGTTCTGTTCCTAAAAATCCTGCAGCAATAAAAACAACTTGTGCTTTCAATACTCGTTCACTACCCTTTACTGGCTCTAGCACCCGTTTTCCATCTTTTATTTTTGATTCTACTTTTACTATTTTTACCCCTTTTAACTGACCATGTTCATCCATTAAAAACTCTTCCACTGTTGTTTCATAAATTCTTGGATCCTGTCCAAACACTGCAATTGCCTCTTCTTGGCCATAATCAGTCTTATTCACTTTTGGCCATTCTGGCCATGGATTATCGGCAGTTCTTTCTTCTGGTGCTTTTGGCATCATTTCAATCTGAACAATTGACTTTGCCCCTAGTCGAATGGAAGTTCCTACGCAGTCGTTTCCAGTGTCGCCTCCTCCGATTACAATAACATCTTTTCCTTTTACTTCTGGATACTGCCCTTTTTTGCCCTTTTGTAACTCTGGCAAACTCTTTGTTACTTTGCTTAAAAAGTCCACTGCAAAATAAATTCCCTTTGCTTCTCTTCCTTTTACAGAAATGTCTCTTGGATTTGATGCTCCACACGCTAAAAGGATTTTATCATATTGTTCTTGTAACTCTTTTACCGATATGTCAATGCCTGCATTTACATTTGTAATAAAACGAACCCCTTCTTCTTCTAATAGCTTCACTCTTCGATCAATCACCCATTTTTCTAATTTCATATTTGGTATTCCATAATAGAGAAGACCACCGATTCGATCACTGCGTTCATAAACCGTCACTTCATGTCCTCTTTTATTAAGAACAAAGGCAGCAGAAAGCCCTGCTGGACCACTTCCGATAATGGCTACCTTTTTCCCTGTTCGAATAGAAGGTGGCTCTGGTTTTATTCTATCGTGCCAAAACGCATCTTCAATAATGGAATACTCATTTTCTTTTATCGAAACAGCTTCTCCATGTAAACTACAAGTACAAGCTTTTTCACAGAGTGCTGGACAAACTCTTCCTGTAAACTCAGGAAATGGATTTGTTTTTTTCAAACGTTCATAGGCTTGTTCCATATTGCCTAAATAGACAAGATCATTCCACTCAGGAATCAAATTATTCAGCGGGCATCCTGATGTCATTCCACCGATCATCATTCCAGACTGACAAAACGGAACTCCACAGTCCATACATCTTGCTCCCTGTTTTCTTTGTTCGTTAAAAGGCAGGCTTTTATGAAATTCTAAGAAGTTTTGGATTCTTACATTTGGCTCTATGACATCGCCTATCTTTCTCTCATATTCTAAAAATCCTGTTGGTTTTCCCATAGCCTTTTCCTCCTATTTTACTTTTCCTGTTGTGCTTTCATAAAATGCCTCTATTTGTGCCTGTTCACTGTCATAGCCTTTCTCTTCATAGCGAACGGTTAATGCAAGCATTTTTTTATAATCATTTGGAATGACTTTTTTAAACTTTGGTAAATACTCTTCAAAATGTTCTAGTACTTCTTTTCCTTTTTGAGAGCCAGTTGCTTTTACATGTTCTTCAATCAAACGGAACAGTTGTTGTTCTTCCAGTTTTTCTGTTACCTTTTCTAAGGAAATCATCTCTCTATTTAAATTTTTATAAAATTCATTTTCCTCATCTAGCACATAAGCGATTCCACCACTCATGCCAGCTGCAAAATTCTTTCCAGTCTTTCCAAGAACCACAACACAGCCACCTGTCATATATTCGCATCCATGATCGCCAACGCCTTCAACTACCGCATAAGCTCCTGAATTTCGAACACAAAATCTCTCACCAGCAATCCCGCTAATATATGCTTTTCCACTGGTCGCACCATAAAGAGCTACGTTACCTACAATAATGTTTTCCTCTGCCTTAAATGTCGCTTCTTTTGGAGGATAGAGCACTAATTTTCCACCAGATAATCCTTTTCCAAAGTAATCATTGGAATCACCACTGAGCTCTAACGTCAATCCTTTTGGAATAAAGGCTCCAAAACTTTGTCCTCCAGCTCCATGGCAATGAATCACAATTGTATCCTCTTCTAACCCTTTTTTATGATTTCTCGTAATTTCAGAGCCAAGCATTGTTCCAAAAGAGCGATCCGTATTGGTTACATCGATAGTCAATTCCGCTTTTGTTCCATCTACTACTTGTTTCTTTAATTCCTTTAAAAGAACCGCTTGATCTTTTGTGTGCTTTAATTGGAAATCATATACTTTTTCAGGATTAAACGTTACAAAAGATTTATCTTCTTTGGCTTGATATAAAACAGCACTTAAATCTACTTTCTTTGCGTGCATTAAATGTGAAGTTTCTTTTTCTTTTAAACATTCACTATGCCCTACCATCTCATCGATTGTTCGAAATCCTAATTTTGCCATATATTCTCTGAGTTCTTCTGCAATAAATAGCATAAAATTCATAACATATTCTGGCTTTCCAATAAAACGTTTGCGAAGTTCTGGATTTTGTGTTGCAATTCCCATTGGACAAGTATCTAAGTTACAAACTCGCATCATGACACAACCTAAAGCAACAAGCGGTGCTGTTGCAAATCCAAACTCTTCTGCTCCAAGAAGCGCTGCAACCGCTACATCACGACCACTCATTAGTTTTCCATCGGTTTCTAAACGAATTTTATCTCGCAATCCATTTTGAATTAGCGTTTGATGTGTTTCTGCAAGCCCCAATTCCCAAGGAAGCCCTGCATGTTGAATGGAACTTTTTGGTGCTGCTCCTGTTCCACCATCGTATCCAGCAACTAAAATAACTTCTGCTCCCGCCTTTGCAACACCTGCTGCAATAGTTCCTACTCCTGCTTCAGATACTAATTTTACAGAAATTGCCGCTTTATCATTGGCATTTTTTAAGTCATAAATCAATTGAGCTAAGTCTTCAATGGAGTAGATATCATGATGTGGTGGTGGAGAAATGAGACTAACACCTGCTGTAGAATGTCTTGTCTTTGCAATCCAAGGATATACTTTTTTGGATGGAAGATGTCCTCCTTCTCCTGGTTTTGCTCCTTGTGCCATCTTAATCTGAATCTCATCGGCGGATACAAGGTAACGGCTTGTTACACCAAATCTTCCAGAAGCCACCTGCTTAATAGAAGAACAGCGATCTTCTTTCCTTCCTCTTGAGTCCAATCGTTCTTCACTTTCCCCACCTTCTCCTGTATTGGATTTTCCATGAAGGCGATTCATGGCAAGCGCAAGCGCTTCATGAGCTTCTTCTGAAATAGAACCATAAGACATTGCCCCTGTTTTAAATCGTTTTACAATAGACTTAGCACTCTCCACTTCAGAAATTGGCACCCCTTTTTCTGGATACTGAAATTCTAAAAGACTTCTTAAATATCCAGTATCTTCTTGATCCACAAGAGCACTATATTGTTTAAACATAGCAGAATCCCCTCTTTGGACCGCCTGCTGTAAGAGATGAATCGTCTGTGGATTATAACGATGTTCTTCTCCTTGGCTTCGCATTTTATGGCCACCAATACTGTCTAATGCAAGGTCTACTGGTTGTCCCAATGGATCAAATGCTTCTGAATGGCGTTTTTTCACATCTTCTTCAATATCTTTCAATGTAATTCCGCCAATTCTACTTACCGTTCCTGTAAAATAGCGCTGAATGACTTCTTCTGAAATCCCAATTGCCTCAAAAATTTGAGCTCCTTGATACGATTGGATCGTAGAAATTCCCATCTTTGATGCAATTTTTACAATTCCATGTAAAACAGCATTGTTATAGTCTTCTACCGCCGCATAATAATCTTTTTCAAGCATACCATCTTCGATTAACTGCTTAATTGTTTCTTGTGCTAAATATGGATTAACTGCACTAGCACCATATCCTAACAAGGTTGCAAAATGATGGACTTCTCTTGGCTCTCCAGATTCTAATATAACAGCAAGTTCTGTTCTCTTCTTTGTCTTTACAAGATGCTGATGAACCGCGGATACCGCTAATAAAGAAGGAATGGCTAAATGATTTTCATCGACGCCTCGATCGGATAAGATTAAAATATTAGCGCCGTCCCGATAAGCTTTATCCACTTGAACAAAAACATACTCCAATGCTTTTTCTAATTTGGAACTTTTATAATACGTAATTGGAACAACCGCTACTTGAAGCCCTTCCTGCTTTATATTTTTAATTTTTAATAAATCCGTATTTGTTAAAATTGGATTGTTAATTTTTAATACTTGGCAGTTTTCTGGTTTTTCTTCTAAAATGTTTCCATCTTTTCCAACATAAACCGTTGTTGATGTAACAATTTCTTCTCGAATGGCATCAATTGGTGGGTTCGTCACCTGTGCAAATAGCTGTTTAAAATAATGGAACAACGGTTGATGCTCGCTAGAAAAAACAGAAAGTGGGGTATCAATTCCCATAGAGGCAATACTTTCCGCTCCATGAAAGGCCATATTGCGAATGGATTCTCGATATTCTTCATAGCCATATCCAAACGCTTTTTGTAGCTGTTTTCTCTGAGCTTTTTCGTATTCTTCTACCTTTTCATTTGGAATCTTTAAGCTCTTTAACTCAACTAAGTTGCTATCTAACCATTCTCCATAAGGCTGTTTTTTTGCATAATATTGTTTGATCTCTTCATCGCTAAATACTTTTCCAATTTTTGTATCCACTAGAAGCATTTTTCCTGGATGTAAACGCTCTTTTTTTGCTATTTTTTCTGGAGGTATTGATAAAACTCCAACTTCTGATGATAAAATTAAGTTACCATCGGTTGTAATATAATAACGAGATGGGCGAAGACCATTCCGATCGAGAATCGCTCCCATTATTTCCCCATCGCTAAATAAAATAGAGGCTGGGCCGTCCCAAGGTTCCATCATCGTTGCATAATACTGATAAAAATTTCGAACTTCCTGAGATAATGTTTGATTATTTTCCCAAGGCTCAGGTACTAAAACCATAACAGCCAGCGGAAGTGGCATTCCGCTCATAGTCAAGAACTCCAATGTATTATCAAGCATGGCAGAATCAGAACCTTCTGTATTCACAACAGGAAGTATTTTATGAAATTCATTTTCCCAAAGAGAAGATTCCATTGTCTCTTCTCTCGCTGTCATCTTATCCACATTTCCTTTAATCGTATTGATTTCACCATTATGAACCATCAGTCGATTTGGATGTGCTCTTTCCCAACTTGGATTTGTATTGGTACTAAAGCGAGAATGAACTAAAGCGATGGCACTTTTATAACTTTCTGCTTGTAAATCTTGAAAGAACAAACGAAGCTGTCCTACTAAGAACATTCCTTTATATACAATGGTTCTGCTTGATAGTGATACCACATAAGTGTCTTCATTGCTCTGCTCAAAAATTCTTCTTACCACATACAATTTTCTATCAAAAGCAAGACCTTTTTCCACTTGCTTTGGCTTTTGGATAAACCCTTGCATAATATATGGCATACAATCTTTTGCTCGTGCTCCAAGAACCGTCTCATCAACGGGAACTTTTCTCCAGCCAAGAAATTTCATTCCCTCTTTCTCGACAATCACTTCAAACATTCTCTTTGCTTGCTTTCTTTTTCTCTCTTCCTTTGGAAAGAAAAACATACCAATTCCATACGTTCCTTCTTCACCTAAAAAGACGCCGAGGGATTCACAGGTATTTTTGAAGAAAGAATGAGAAATCTGTAAAAGGATTCCTACTCCATCACCTGTTTTTCCTTCGGCGTCTTTGCCAGCTCTATGTTCTAAATTTTCTACGATTGTCAAAGCGTTTGCCACGGTCTCATGGCTTTTTTGTCCTGTTATATTTACAACGGCTCCGATTCCACAGTTATCATGCTCAAACTGTTGCCTGTAAAGCCCCCTTTGTTGTTCCATGGTTCTTCACCCTTTCTACTAAATTTGTTCAAAGGATAAACCATTTTTTGAATTTTGTAAAGACCTAAATTTCGTTTTGTTAGTTTTTACTAAATTTTTTATAGGCCATGGCCCCTGCAATAAATCCCTTAAAAAGTGGATGTGGACGATTTGGTCTTGACTTAAATTCTGGATGGGCTTGCGTTGCTAAAAAGAAGTTTTCTTCTGTAAGTTCTGCCATCTCAACAATTCTCTTATCTGGAGAAAGTCCAGAAAATGTCAATCCATGTTGCTCTAACACTTCTCGATAGGCATTATTTACTTCATAACGATGTCTATGCCGTTCGCTAATCTCCTTCTTCCCATAGCAAAGAAATGCTTTGCTTCCTTCTTCTAATACACAAGGATAAGCTCCAAGACGTAACGTTCCACCAATATTTTCTACATTTTCTTGGTCTGGCATTAGAGCTATGACTGGATGGGTTGTATTCTCATCAAGCTCAATGCTGTGTGCATCTTCATACCCTAATACATTTCTTGCAAATTCCACAATCATCAACTGCATTCCAAGACAAATTCCGAAAAATGGAATATGATTGACTCTTGCATAACGAATCGCTTCGATTTTTCCTTCTACCCCACGGCTCCCAAAACCACCTGGCACTAAAATTCCATCAAGATCTCCTAAGACTTCTTTGGCATTTTCTCTTGTAATCATTTCGGAATCGATCCATTCAATTTCTACTTGCACTTCATTGGCAATTCCACCGTGTTTTAGTGCTTCTGCTACACTTAAATACGCATCGTGAAGTTGTACATACTTGCCAACGATTCCAACTTTCACCTTCTCTTTTGCTTGTTTTAATACCGTAACCATCTCTTTCCACTCGGTGAGATCTGGCTTTGTCTTCTCTAATTTCAAACATTCCAATACAACTTCTGCCAAATGCTCTTTTTCCATGGCCAGAGGTGCCTCATAAAGAAATGGTACATCTAAGTTTTGCAATACATGACCGCTTTTTACATTACAAAAAAGTGCAATCTTTTCTCGTATCTCTTCAGAAATTGGATGCTCAGATCGGCATACTAATACATCTGGCCAAAGCCCCATAGATTGTAATTCTTTTACACTAGCTTGTGTTGGTTTTGTCTTCATCTCTCCTGATGCTTTTAAGTAGGGAATGAGTGTTACATGAATTAAAATCGCATTTTCATTTCCAACTTCATGTTTAAACTGACGAATGGCCTCAAGAAACGGCTGACTTTCAATATCCCCAACGGTTCCTCCAACCTCAATAATAGCAATCTTTTTCTCACTTTCGTCTTTTGCATGATAAAAGCGCTCTTTAATGGCATTGGTAATATGGGGAATCACTTGCACTGTCCCTCCACCAAATTCTCCTTTTCTCTCTTTTTGCAAGACAGACCAATAGATCTTTCCTGTTGTCACATTAGAATTTTTATCAAGGCTCTCATCAATAAATCGTTCATAATGTCCAAGGTCCAGATCCGTTTCTGTTCCATCGTCCGTTACATAGACTTCCCCATGCTGAATTGGATTCATTGTTCCTGGATCAATGTTAATATAAGGGTCGAATTTTTGCATTGTCACTTCATACCCTCTTGCTTTTAAAAGTCTTCCTAAAGACGCCGCTGTAATCCCTTTTCCAAGCCCAGATACAACACCGCCTGTTACAAATACATATTTTACTGCCATGCTATTTCCTCCTTTTTGCATAACACTTTGTCTGATTCGTTTCATTTTTTTAGAACAAGAGAACACGATCTGAAAAATAATATCTTTTGTTTCTCTCAACAATGATTGACATAACACTTATACACATACTTTGAAAAAAATGCAACTTTTTTTTAAAAAATTTCATTTCCATTATCTTTTTTTCATTTAGGGGTTGACATTTTTTTGTCAACGTGTATACTACTATCCATAAAGCAAAGGCGCTTCGGTTTTAATCGAAGTGCCTTTTTTCGTTGATTAAAGAAATACAAAAACAATAAATACCAAAAAGGAGCCATCGCCATGAATAAAAATATTCCAGAACTCTATGGAAGTCTTGTCTTTAATGACAAAGTAATGAAAAATAAGCTTCCAAAAGACGTATACAAAGCGTTAAAGAAAACAATTGAACAAGGAACTCATTTAGAACTCGATGTAGCAAATGCTGTGGCTGTCGCTATGAAAGAGTGGGCAGTGGAACATGGCGCTACCCATTTTACTCATTGGTTTCAACCGATGACTGGAATTACCGCAGAAAAACACGATAGTTTTATCTCTCCAGTTGGAAATGGAGAAATCAATATGGATTTTTCTGGAAAAGAACTTGTAAAAGGAGAACCAGATGCCTCTAGCTTTCCATCAGGGGGTCTTAGAGCCACATTCGAAGCCCGCGGATATACCGCTTGGGATCCGACCTCACCTGCTTTTATCAAAGATGATACTCTTTGTATTCCAACGGCATTCTGCTCCTATAGCGGAGAAGCTCTTGATAAAAAAACACCTCTTCTTCGCTCCATGGATGCTTTAAATGTGGAAGCCGTAAAACTTCTCCACATTCTTGGACAGATAGACGTTCATCGTGTTAATACAACCGTAGGTGCTGAGCAAGAATATTTCCTCATCGACAAAGACCTTTACACAAAAAGACGGGATCTAAAATTTTGCGGTCGTACTTTAATGGGTGCAAAAGCTCCAAAAGGCCAAGAGATGGAAGATCACTATTTTGGCACAATAAAACCAAGAGTATTAGCATTTATGAAAGATCTCGATGAAGAACTTTGGAAACTTGGAATTCCATCAAAAACGCGACACAATGAAGTGGCACCTGCTCAACACGAATTAGCTCCTGTTTTTGATACAACCAATGTAGCAGTTGATCACAATCAACTTACGATGGAGCTGATGAAAAAAGTGGCGGATCGTCATAATCTTTCTTGTCTTCTTCATGAAAAACCTTTTGAAGGTGTCAATGGAAGTGGAAAGCATAACAACTGGTCTCTTCTAACAGATACTGGTATTAATTTACTAGAACCGGGAAAAACACCAGCCGAAAACATTCAATTTCTTGTCTTTCTTATGGCAATTATAAAAGCGGTTGATGATTATGCGGACCTTATGCGTATCTCCGTTGCTAGCGCGGGAAATGATCATCGATTAGGCGCAAATGAAGCACCTCCTGCTATTGTTTCTATCTTTCTTGGTGATGAATTACAATCCGTATTAGAAGCCATTGAAGGAGATAAAAACTGTGATGAAACAAAACAAATCCAGATGGAAACTGGTACGAAAGTTCTTCCACATTTTATGAAAGATACAACGGATCGAAATCGTACTTCTCCTTTTGCATTTACAGGAAATAAATTTGAGTTTCGTATGCTTGGCTCCTCCCTTTCTGTTTCTGGACCAAATATTATTTTAAACACTGCGGTTGCCGAAGTCTTATCTCAGTTTTCCGAGCGTTTAAAAGATGTCAGCCAAGAAGATATGCCATTAGCAGTACATAATCTGCTAAAAGAAATGATTAAAAAACATAAACGCATTATTTTTAATGGTAATGGATATGCCAACGAATGGGTGGAGGAAGCAAAAAGACGAGGACTTTATAATCTAACTTCCACACCAGATGCTCTTCCTTATTTTGTCCATGATAAAAACATTTTACTCTTTACAAAGCATCATATTTTTACACGAGAAGAAATTTATTCTCGTTATGATATTTTGTTGGAAAATTATTGTAAAGGCATCGCCATTGAAGCAAAAACTATGATCGAAATGACAAATAAAGACTTTCTTCCAGCAGTTACCACTTATGAAACCCATCTTGCAAAAGAAGTAGCACAAAAGAAAGCGATTTCTTCCTCTATCCCTACTTCTTATGAAGAAAACTTACTCATGACACTGTCAAAATCCACTTGTACCATTTATGAAAAAATAGAGAAACTCTCTCAATCTCTTAAAGAGATTGAGGAAATGGAAGACTCTCTTACAAAAGCACAGAACTATCACGATCTTATATTACAAGCAATGGAAGAAATTCGCACAGACATCGATGCAATCGAACCTCTCATTCCAGATACGATTCTTCCTTATCCAACCTATGGCAAATTGCTGTTTTATGTTTAATCTTCAGTAGAAATAAAAATTTCTTTTGACTAGACAGACAAAATTTTTACTCTCTCTAATAAATTCAGACAATTAGTTTTTATTGCTACTTTACACATATTGCCAGATAAAATCTTTCCTCTCCCAAATAAGATATATCTATTTTCATAAAAAAATAGATATATCTTATTTTTTTTATTCTATTTCTACTTGTTTTTCTTCTTATTTTATTTTTTTCTTTGACATCCTTATTTTTTCTTCCTCCCTTTTTTTATTTTTACTAAAAAGAAACAGGGGTTTACAAGACTACATTTTATGGGTAAGATTAACATGAAATCTATCTCGGAAAAGATATTCCTATACATAAGAAAGCGAGGATAAATTCATGGCAATGAATGATGTATCTATTTACGACAGCGGTTTAAGAGAAGAATGTGGTGTTTTTGGTATCTATGATCGCGATGGTGACAATGTATCAAGATCCATTTATTATGGATTATCAGCTCTTCAACACAGAGGACAGGAATCTTGCGGTATTGCTGTTTCTGACACAAATGGCCCTAAAAGACAAGCGGCCTTCCACAAGTCTCTTGGCCTTGTAAACGAAGTTTTTAAACCAGAAATTTTAGACTCTCTAAACGGGAATATTGGCGTCGGTCATGTCCGCTATTCCACAACAGGTGCCGTCACTCAAGAAAATGCGCAACCTCTTGTTCTAAACTATATGAAAGGAACATTAGCGTTAGCTCACAACGGTAATCTTGTTAATATGGCAGAACTTCGTTATGAACTCGAATACACAGGAGCCATTTTCCATACGACGATTGACTCAGAGGTAATCGCTTATCATATTGCGAGAAGTCGTGTCCACACGCCTTCTGTAGAAGAAGCGGTTTATGAAAGTGCCAAAAAACTAAAAGGTGCCTATAGCCTTGTTATTATGAGCCCAAGAAAATTAATCGGCGTTCGCGATCCATGGGGACTAAAGCCCCTCTGTCTTGGAAAACGTGGTAATTCTTATATTCTAGCTTCTGAAAGCTGTGCTCTTACAGCTATTGATGCAGAATTTATTCGAGACATTGAGCCAGGAGAAATCATCACCATTACTCCAACCGAAATCTATTCCGATTATCGCCTTGCGAAACAGCATACCGGACGTCAGGCTCGTTGTATTTTTGAATATATTTACTTTGCCCGTCTTGATAGTAAAATTGATGGGTTTAATGTATACGACGCTCGTATCCGAGCAGGCTCTGCATTGGCACGCTCTTATCCTGTGGATGCTGATTTAGTCGTTGGTGTTCCTGATTCTGGTCTTTGTGCAGCACAAGGTTATGCGTTAGAATCTGGCATTCCATTTGCTCTTGCCTTCCATAAAAATAGTTATATGGGACGTACTTTTATTAAGCCAACCCAACAAGAACGAGAGTCTGCTGTAAAAATCAAGCTGAGTATTTTAGAATCCGTTGTAAAAGACAAACGGTTAATTCTTGTGGATGACTCCATTGTAAGAGGAACGACTATTAAAAACTTAATTACAATGTTAAAACAAGCTGGCGCCTTAGAAGTCCATGTTCGCATCAGTTCACCGCCATTTTTATATCCTTGCTATTTTGGAACCGATGTGCCATCCAATCAACAACTCATCGCTTCTTCTATGACACCAGAAGAAATCTGTGCCGATATTGGTGCTGATTCGCTTGGATATATGAAAATTGAGCATTTACAGACAATGGTTCCAAACCTTCCAATCTGTACTGCTTGCTTTAATGCAGATTATCCAATGGATGTATCCGATGCAAATCCAAGCGAAGAAAAATGTTAAAAAAGAAGAGGATAGTGATTTCGTAAAATCACTATCCTCTTCTTTTATCGTTATATATTTAATATAAACTGTTCTACTACTTTAGCTACACCATCTTCATCATTAGAGGTTGTAATAAAATCAGCCGATTGTTTGACGAGAGGTTGAGCATTTTCCATTGCTACTCCAAGCCCTGCAAACTGAATCATAGAAAGATCATTAAATCCATCTCCACAAGCAATCATCTCTTCTCTTTTAATACCTGTACATTCTAATAATCGTTCTAACGATGCGGCCTTATCCACACCCTTTGGCATAATTTCTAAGAAAAATGGTTCTGAACGATACACCGATAATAACCCATGGGTTGCTTCTTGTATTTTGGGTTCTACCGTAGCCATATAAGAACCTTCTCCTACCATCAATATTTTGGGTACAGGAAACACAATCGCTTCCTTTGGATTTTCTATTCTTTCAACAGGCATATGATTGATTTTTGCTTCAATCTTTACATAAGGATTATTCGGATTATTGCTTAAAATCCGCTCTCCTTCATAAGTTAAAAAATCCACTTGATATTGTTTTGCTAAATCAATCAATTCTGGAACCATCTCTGCTGGAATGGTTCTTTGATAAAGCACTTCTTTCGTCTTACAATTGGTAATTCTTCCACCATTAAACGAAAGAATATAACTTCCGTATTTCCCCAACTCTAATTCTTTTGCTAATGGTACAACACCATACGTTGGCCTTCCTGATGCTAATACGACTTTTACACCTCGTTCTTGTGCTTCAAATAATGCCTTCTTTGTTCTTTCTGTAATAATCTTTTGTGAATTTGTCAATGTCCCATCTAGATCTAATACGATCATACGATATGCCATTTTCTTTCCTCCTCATCCAATCCTTTTATTAAAAATTAAAACTTTGTTTTCTTTTTTAACCTGTTATTTAACTCGTTATCTTTCAAAAACAAAATGTGCCTTGCACACTCTTTACAACTTTCGGTTACTTCTAACAATGCAAGCATTTCTGCTTAACTTATGCCTTTCACGCAAATGAAAAGAAACGGTGTTTCTTTTATCATAAAACTACCGTTTCTTTTTACCAAACTATTATAAAATTGTCAACTAAAAGAAAGATTTTTATCTTGTCTTTTCGTCTTCTCTTTCTTCTTCTAAAGATAACTGTTCTTGTTTCATCCCTGTTTGGTTTTGTACAAACTCTTCCCAGCTTTCTCCTTCTTTTGGGACTGGTTTTTCTTTCTTTTCTTCTTCCACTACTTCTATATCTTCATGGATAAAAGAACCATCCTCTTCTTTTTCTAAGGAAACTGGTTTTACAGTCTCTTCTTTACTTTCTTCTCCTTTGCCATTGACACGTTCGAAGATTTCCATAAATTGTTTTCCTGTAATCGTCTCTTTTTCAATTAAAAATTCTGCGATTTCATCCAATGCTTCCATGTTGTCTTCCATGATTTTTAATGCCTTATCGTATGCATCTTTTAAAATCTTACGAACTTCTTCATCAACACCTGCTGCTGTTGCATCGGAACAATTCATCACTGGTCTTCCATCTAAATAGCGATTTTGAATGGACTCTAATCCCATTAAACCATATTTTTCAGACATACCATACTGTGTTACCATGGCTCTTGCAATGGCTGTTGCACGTTCAATATCATTGGATGCTCCTGTTGTTACGGAATGGAACTTGACTTCTTCTGCCGCACGACCTCCAAAAAATGTTACTAATTCATTGAGCATTTGATCTTTGCTCATTAAATAACGTTCTTCTTCTGGTACTTGTAATGTGTAGCCAAGAGCTCCCATCGTTCTTGGAACAATCGTAATTTTTTGTACTGGCTCTGTATGCTTTTGTGTTGCGATACAAAGTGCATGACCGACTTCATGATAAGAAACAATTCTCTTTTCTTCGTCATTTAAAATACGATCTTTCTTTTCTTTACCAGCGATAACGACTTCTACTGCCTCAAATAAATCTTTTTGAGAAACATACTCTCTTCCTGCTTTTACCGCAGCAAGAGCTGCTTCATTAACCATGTTAGCAAGATCAGAACCAACGGCACCTGCTGTTGCAAGGGCAATGGCTTCTAAATCTACTGTTTCATCCATCTTTACATCTTTTGAATGAACTTTTAATGTCTCAACACGACCTTTTAAATCTGGTTTTTCTACGATAACACGACGGTCAAAACGTCCTGGACGAAGAAGGGCTTTATCAAGCACTTCTGGACGGTTTGTAGCAGCTAAAATAATAATTCCTTTTGACGTATCAAATCCATCCATCTCCGCTAATAACTGGTTGAGTGTCTGTTCTCGTTCATCGTTTCCACCACCATAGTGACTATCACGACTTTTACCAATGGCATCAATCTCATCGATAAAAATAATACAAGGTGCCATACTCTGTGCCTGTTTAAATAAATCACGCACACGAGAAGCTCCTACACCAACAAACATTTCCACAAATCCAGAACCAGATAAAGAGAAAAATGGAACATTGGCTTCACCAGCAACGGCTTTTGCAAGTAATGTTTTACCAGTTCCTGGAGGTCCTACAAGCAAAGCACCTTTTGGTAACTTCGCTCCAATTTTTAAATAACGGCTTGGATTATGAAGGAAGTCCACCATTTCTCGAAGCGATTCTTTGGCTTCATCCTGCCCTGCAACATCGGCAAAGGTCACGCCTGTCTTTTCTTCTACATAGACTTTTGCATTACTTTTGCCTACGCCACCCATAAATCCTCCACCATTCTTTGTCATCATTCTCATACCAAAGAATAAAATTCCATAGATAAAGATAAGAGGAACTACCCAACTTGCAATTGTTGTAAGAATTCCTGATGTATTATCTCTTTCTTCTGTTCCATAGGTGAACGTTACATTATTTTTCTTTGCTGTTTCTTTTGCCTCTTCTAATCTCTTTCCAAGATCATCATCTGGAAAATAGATGACTTTATAGACAACTTTATTAATTGGATTCGTTTGTTCTTTTGGCTCTACGAGGAAGTAGCTTTGGGCGCTTCCAGAATTCAATGTCACTTTTTGGATTTCTCCATTTTCCAACATATCAATAAATTCACTATAAGGAATCATTGTCTGTTGTGGTCTTGTCGCCCTTTCTATTACGGACTGAAACAAAAAGGTAAATAAAAGTGCCAATACAAGCAAAACAATTAATGGCTTTTTATTCCCCATACTCTTTTTTGGATCTTTTTTATTATTCTCCTCCAAAAGGTACACCTCCCTTTCTTTTTGGTTTTCTCCCATTGTTTGAGAACTGCCCAAAAGGGCATATAGAATCATTATATGTAAAACTCATTAATAAATCAATACAATACATATAAAAACTCTATAAAATCTTTCCTATTTTTCTACTTATTTTTATTTTCAAACAATAGTTACTTTTTTATTCTTCCCATCCCTTGACGTCATAGCAAAAAATCCGATACAATGAAGCATAATATAACGAAAAAGGAGGATTCTTTCTTGAAAAAATTATTAGTTGTTATTGATATGCAAAAAGACTTTATTGATGGGGCTTTGGGTACAAAAGAAGCCGTAGCCATTCTTCCTGCTGTCCAATCAAAAATCGAAACTTATATTCAAAATGAGGACAGTATCGTATTTACAAAAGACACTCACCAGAATAATTACTTAGAAACTCAAGAAGGCAAACAGCTACCAGTCGTTCATTGTATTGAAAATAGTGAAGGTTGGGCATTAATAGAATCTTTACTTCCTTATGAAAAGAACTATCCTTGCTTTTGTAAACCTTCCTTTGGCAGCATCCCTCTTGCTCAATACATTGTGGAACAAAACTTTGATACGATTGAATTAATTGGTGTTTGTACGGATATTTGCGTTATTTCCAATGCTATGATTATAAAAGCATTCGCCCCTGAAGCCACAATTACAGTGGATGCCTCTTGTTGCGCTGGTGTCACAAAAGAAAGCCACCAAAATGCTTTAAATGCGATGAAAATGTGTCAAATAAAAGTGATCGGAGAATAATTTGGCACTTAAAGTGTCTCTTTCCATCTTTTTACTTGTTCATTTAGCTTTTGATAAACAGGAATCATCTCTTTATCCCACTGGCTGACTTTTTCATAGACTTCCTCTAACGGTACCCACATGGCTCCTTTTGTTTCATCTTCTTTATGATGGAGTTCTTCTTGTTCATCAGCAACACATAAATAAGTGACATTTAAATGGACATGACTATTGACAAATTTTCCATTCTTTTTATGAGAAGGAACTGGTAAAATATCAATCGCCAATATTTCTTTTGATAATGGTCGAATAGAAGTTAATCCTGTTTCTTCTCTTCCTTCTTTTAATGCGACTCCTAGCTGGTCAGCTTCTCCATCGCTATGACCGCCACACCAGCCCCATGAATCATAAATTCGGTGATAGACAAGAAGCACTTTTGTTCCTTCCTCATTAATAATCCAAGGAGAGGCCGTAAAATGTCCAAATTCATTTTCTCTTACTAAAATATTATCAAACGTTGTAATATAATCTAGCATTACTTTTTGATCCTGTACTTCCTGTTCATTTTTGGGAACATAGGATTTAATTTCATGATAAAGTGTTTCAATCATACTCTTTTCTCCTTATAGTATTCCTAAAATAAAGTGTGAGTTTCACACTTTGTGGACTTTTAGTTACTCCTAGCATTTCACACTTTGCCTCGTACAGTGCTTTTTTATGCAATAGGAAATAAAATTTCCTATTGCATGAAAAAAGCAGGGCTATCTTATTTCTATAACCCTACTTTTTCTCCCATAATCGACAATCGATTTTCTATTTTTTCTTCTATAGATATAGAGATTTATAAAAACTCCTATAAGTTTTCCAATAATTCAGCTGCATCGTCAAACCAGTTTTCTTCAAAGAATTCAATTGTTCCTTCGTCTACCATATCGGCAACTTTTGGATTAATTGGAATTCTTGCTAAGACAGGAAGTCCGTACTGCTGTGCAATCTCATCGATATGGCTCTTACCAAAGATTTCGATCTTTTTACCACAGTCTGGACATTCTACATAACTCATATTTTCTACTAATCCAATAATTGGAACTTCCATTTTCTGAGCCATTTTCACTGCTTTTGCTACAATCATAGATACTAATTCCTGTGGAGATGCTACGATAATAATTCCATCCACTGGAAGTGACTGGAATACCGTTAATGGAACATCCCCAGTTCCTGGAGGCATATCCACAAACATATAATCAATATCTTGCCAAATTGCTTCACTCCAAAACTGCTTAATTACATTAGCAATTACAGGTCCTCTCCAAATAACAGGATCTGTTTCATCTGGAAGAATTAAGTTTGTAGAAACAATATCAATTCCTGTTGGAGTTTTTGCTGGAATCATCATTCCATCTTTGGTACCCATTAATGGATCGTGTAAACCAAATGCCTTTGGAATGGATGGTCCAGTAATATCTCCGTCTAAAATTCCAACTTTATGATTACGGTAATTCATTTTTACAGCGAGTAAAGAAGTGACTAAAGATTTCCCAACTCCACCTTTTCCGCTGACAATTCCGATTACTTTTTTTACTTTGCTTTGTGGATGAAGAGGCGCTAAAAACTGGCTCTTGTCATTTGCACGTTCGCTACAGTTTTCTTGGCAACTTCCACAATTATGGTTACAATTTTCGCTCATTGCCTTTCTCCTTTTTCTTTTCTTTCACTAGGATTTTTCCTTATCAAGATATATTATCATGAATTAGTGCTAACACATAACTCCTTGCTTCGCAGCCATTCGTGTTGGCCGAATATCATGAGAAACACGTTTCTCTAATTTCTCACATTTATAGGCAGTGGTCATAAACTTTAAAAACATAGTTTCTGGTTCATTGCCTTTACGTAAATGAATTATAGCATACTCTTTTCAAAATGTATATAGCCCGTCTCCTTTCTTGAGAATTTCTAGAGAGGATACTAGAGGCTACTTATTTTTTTAACACATATTTTTCACAAAAAAACACATATTTTTCGTATTATTTCCTATAATAACATATTACAATAAAAATATTATAGCTACGAACACGAGAGATTCCATTTCGGTATTTCCCAAATGTTTTTTATGCTATTAGGGATAATCACAAATTATCAAACACCAAAGTGAATACAATGGAACTTAATTAGGAGGAATTATTATGGGTAGATTAGTCGATTTGACAGCGAAACCTTACAACCTATCTGAAGAACAAATTCAGTGGGTAGAATCCACTCTTGCTTCTATGACAGCAGAAGAAAAAGTTGGACAATTATTTACAAACCTTTTCTTCTTTGGAAAAGATGAATTCAGTGGAAATGACTTAACAAACAAACAGATTCTTGAAAAATATCACATCGGTGGAGCTCGTTTCCATGGTGGAGAAGCAAAACAAGTACAGGAATTATTAAATCAATTACAAACAGATTCTAAAATCCCTCTTTTAGTTGCAGCAAACTGTGACTCTGGCGGAAATGGTGCTTGCTCTAATGGTACTTATATCGCTTCTGGAGCTCAGTGTGAAGCTTCTAAAGATCCAAGTGTTGCATTTAACGCTGGTTTAGTATCTGCTCGTGAAGCAAGTGCTCTTGGTGTTAATGTAAACTTTGATCCATGTGTTGATATTTTATACAACTGGAGAAATACAATCGTAAACACACGTGCCTATGGTACAAACGCTGATGATGTTATTAAATACACAAGTGCTTTCATTGAAGGATATCGTTCTGAAAGAGATATGATCACTTGTATCAAACACTTCCCAGGCGATGGAACAGAAGAACGTGATCAGCACTTAGTTTTAGGTGTAAATGAACTTTCTCCAGAAGAATGGGACAACTCTTTTGGTCGTGTATACTCTACACATATCGAAAACGGTGTAGAAATGATTATGGCTGGTCATATCGCACTTCCAGAATACCAGAAAAAATTAAATCCATCTTTAGAAGACAAAGATATTTTACCTGCTACATTAGCAGAAGAATTAATCCAAGGTCTTTTAAAAGAACAGTTAGGATTCAACGGTATGGTTATTACAGATGCTTCTCATATGTTAGGTATGACATCTGCAATGCGTCGTGAAGACTATGTTCCTGGTGCTATCGCTGCTGGTTGCGATATGTTCTTATTCTTCAACGACTTAGACGAAGACTTTAACTTTATGTTAAACGGATACAAAAAAGGTGTTATCACAGAAGAACGTATGAATGACGCTGTTAGAAGAGTTTTAGGTTTAAAAGCAAAATTAAACCTTCATAAGAAAAAAGAAGAAGGAACTCTTTTAAAAGATGAAAAAGAATTAGAAATCATCGGATGTGAAGAACACTTAAAAATGCGTGCTGACGCTGCTGATAAAGGTATCACATTAGTTAAAAATACATTAAATCAGCTTCCAATCCGTCCAGAAACTCATAAGAAAATTCGCCTCTACTACTTAGAAGGTGAAACAAACGGAATTATGGCTTCTTCTTCTGCATTAGAAGGATTTAAAGCAGAACTTGAAAGCCGTGGATTTGAAGTTTCTATCAATGATGGAAGCACACGTATTAAAGGACGTACAGACAAATATCGTGAAGAAGTTGACGCTGCAATCGTTATCGCTAACGTTGTTGGATACGGTGCAGAAAACAACTACCGCGTAAAATGGAAAACAGCTATGAGTAGCGATTGTCCATGGTATGTATGGGAAGTTCCAACTTTTGCAGTTTCTTTAAACTATACAACACATTTACATGACTTAACAATGGTAAAAGGCTATATCAACGCTTACCACAACAACCCTGAAACAATCAAACAGGTTGTTGATAAACTCATGGGTGAATCTGAATTTAAAGGAAGCTACAACGATTTAGTTTGGGCTAATAAATGGCAAGCAAAACTTTAATCTTTTGCTTATAAGAGATTAAAGAGATAACAAGGAGCGATTACAAACGTAGAAAAATCTACGAAAGTAATCGCTCTTTTTTACGCCAAGACAACGAGCTATGGGAGAGCATTTATGCTCAGATAGGACGATAGTTCAGATATCACTCCCCCATTAATATCCCAATTTTCCTCATCTCTTCTATCACTTTTTATTGTCCTTAGATATCTCCTTTTTTTGATATGCTTTCATATATTCTCTTGGTGTCATCCCTACAAACTTTCGAAAAACAGAAGTAAAATATCCTGGATCATCAAATCCGACTAAAATTGCAATATCTGTAATGGAATGGTTGCTTTTTTCAAGTAAAATCTTTGCTTCTTTCATTCTCTTTCGATTCGTAAACTCTGTAATAGAAATCCCTGTTTCCCTTTTAAATTTCTTGGACAAATGAGAGGGATTGACATTAATTGTTTCTGCAATCTTTTTTAAAGATAACTCTTTTTCAAAATGGAGATTAATATAGTCTACCGCCTGTTTTACGAGAACACTATATCCATTTGTGGAAACTTCTTTTACTAAATTACAATATTCAATGGTCATTTTCTTATGAAGCATTTCTAGTTCCTTAATGCTATTTGCCTTTTCGATTAAAATTGCAAATTTATCAGAACTTCTATGCAAATAAACAGGATGCACCCCTCCTTGTCTTGCTGCAATTCTTAACATCGTATTATAAGTAAATGCGAGATCTTTATTGACACGTAATAAATTATCAGGCATTCGATGAGAAGCATCAAAATAAAACGTTCCTAAAACTTCTAATGCTCCTTTTGCATTTCCTCTTCGAACCTCCTCAATAATCTTATCTTCAATAAAAAACCTTGCTTCCACTTCTGAACACATTCCCTCATCTTCCCACAATTCTTCTGAATCGATGTATTCAACATTTTTCTCTTGATAATAGACAACTTTTGTTTCTTTAAATTCTGTCATTGCCATATTCATCACCATATATCCGATTTTGTGGGATAAGTTGGCATTAAAAATTGGAATTGTTGTATAATATTGTCGAATCTCAAATTGATGGTTTAGCGATAATTCATGCCGTTTTATAATATCATAAATAAAAATATCATTAGGAACGCTGGATAAAAATGGTCCTAAAATAAAGGCACCTTGATATTCCTTTTGATCCCACAATCCGACTCCAATATAATTTAATTGAAAACTATCCGTATAATAAACATACTCTTCTTTCTTATTTTCTTTGAAAAATTGATAAATATGAGAATTGGTATGTAACCTTGCATTTTTTAAAACAGCTGGCGGTTCTAAATAACAAAGCTTTAACGATAATTCTCCTTCTGCATGTATAAACTGAACATCTATTTTTAATGAATGATAAATAAAAAAACAGATATCATATATTTTCTTCCTAAGACTCAGATTTCTTTTCTCCATAGTAATTCCAATTTTGCTCCTTATTTTTCATAGTAATAATATTATTAGAATACCATATCTATGTCAAAAAAACAGCTATTATGTCAAATACAAAAAATGGGAGCAATGAAAAAACCCTATAAGTTGTACCATCTCACTTATAGGGTTCTAGATTCAATATTGATTTTCTTTTTGTTGATGTAAATATTTTTCTTTCGTTGCAAGTCCACCTCGAATGTGACGTTCTGACTTATTGATGTCTAACACTTCTCTCGTTTTGTTGGCAAGCGGTTTATTGATCTGTATCAATCGCTCTGTCACATCTTTATGTACGGTAGACTTTGATACTCCAAATTTTTTCGCAGTTTGTCTTACTGTTGCATTGTTCTCTATAATATAATTCGCAATCTCCACTGCTCGCTCTTCAATATACTCCTTCAAAATTGATCCTCTGACTGTTTTTTTACAGTGTATGCAAAGAGAGAGGGAAATAGACTAGGTATATTAAACACTTAAAACTGATTTTGAACCTTCTTTTTTTCTTCCTGTTTAAGAACATAATATTCTTTAATTAGTTCCTTATATTTTTCAACAATATTATCTTCTATTCTTTCTTTTTCTAACTACATTTTCAAAAATAGAGCTACTGCTCCACTTTTTCCTTACATTCACTATCTAATCTCAAATTCATCAACCAACGCGTCACTGATTTCTCTCATCGCTTTTTTTGTTACTCTAAGCCTTGTTGCTATGTATCGAATATAACATAGTTTTTACTACCTGTACTTTTTAATTTATATTTTAAAATCCTTGTTTCTATATTAAAGTGGATATAATTCTCCTTTCTTTAAATTTTTTGCAAATATTTTAATTACATTCCACAAAAACAATAATTTCATTATATTTGATTATTTTATGTAATTATGATATGATTCACTTAAAACAAGTTATCCTACTAAAGTAATCTAAGAGGAAGAATTATGAATAAACAGATTATCAAATTAGTTCGTTAGTTTATACAATTTGTTGTTATTATAGTAGTTGGTATCGTTTTTATTCATTTAATGAACATGATTTCGTTATTTTATATTGATTCTAGGATTGACGAAATTATATACGCCATTTTATATGCAACAGGGGTTATTTCAGTTCATATAACTATATTACATGATGATTATAACAACACTCAAGAAAAATAAAATCCTTAAACAGGTCGCTATTAGAAAATTAATGTTATTTATTAGTAAAAGTACAGCTATATCTTCTATAATAACCAATAGTTTTAAAACAAAGAAATTTTAACTAGAATTATATATATCTGCCCTAGTTTAATTTCCCCTTCATTTAATTATAAAAAACAGTTCGAAGTATATCCTAGCTATAGGATCTTTGAACTGTTTTTTATTTATGCAAAAGCAACGAGAATCAATAAGACGTGTTCTATAAATTTCTATATTCTTCTTTATTCCTAGTTCTTTTCTTATATTATTTTTTAATGTATTAGTCTGGATATCTTCTTCTTTTGTTGCTAATATTTCTAATTTTTTTAATATCTGAGTATCTTTAATCGCTGCTTTAAAAAAAATAATAATAAATCCTGCAAACCAAAACAAGATAATCGTAATAGATAACCAATTCCATCTTTTTTCTATTACATTCATGACTTCCTCAGAAGAACTCACCCACATTTTAATGTCTTCGCCATTTACATATTCAACTTTAGGTTGTCTTTGTACAAAAAATATAATTGAAAATAAAATTGCTGGTACTAAGAAAACTTCATAATCGCATACTGTGTCTATGATATTGACATAGATCCATTTTACATAACCGAAAATGAATTCAAACATTAAAACTTCTCCAATATTACCATTTGCCAGTTAAATATAATAGCACTAGGATAGTATATAAGACCATCCGAATAACCAATCCCTTCTCCTTTATTCTCTTAATATGTAAGATAGAGGATATAAAATACAACAGAAAGCAAATAGCATACATAACTCCAATAGGTATTCCAATAGAAACAGCGACATATCCTTCATCATTATCATAAAGGATATGTTCATATCCATACAGTCTCAGTCCTATGACCATACATGTACTCACTAATCTTGATAAAATAGTTGCTAAACCTATGAGCGCCCAAATTTCTTTGTTTTTCTTATTATATCTTTCTAGAATAAGACAAATAGAACTTACTAAAATATGATATAAAGGTCCTGCTAATAATGCAGAGCATAACGATATTTCTGTTCTTACATATCCATATTCTATAGTAGCGGGAACGCCTTGTATCACATATACTAAAAAATGAGCTATTTCGTGCAACATAGGTGTAATAATAATGAACAAGATAACTAAACTTTCTTACATTATTATCACTCTCCTCTACCATTATTTTATTTTTCTTTATAATATCATTGAGCATTTCCACTTTACAAAATTGATCCCCATCAATGAATTCTATAATATCTTCTAGCCTTTCTTTCTCCCTTCTCCTTTAATTCTCCTTCATCCACTAATTGCTTTAGAATCCTCTTCGTTGTTGACTCCGCCAAATTTAACAATTCTCTTGCTTCCTTATTAAAAATACTTCCTTTTCTATATAATCAAAAATAATTTGTTTTCTTTCTAATTTTATCGGCTTTTCTATACAAATTCACGCGAAATGTATTCCCAATTTCTAAAAATTGTGGTTCTCGCAATCCATACTCTTTTGCCCGATTCATAATTCTCCGAATTCCTGTAGCCCATTCTTCAATAATTTCCATTCGACTAAAAATCTCTGCAATTGCTTTGTTCCGAATCTTGGATCTTCCACTCATCGCCTCTTCCAAAGTTAATCCACCATACAACATTCCTGAAGAAGTAACTTCTACTCGATCATCATAAACAGCCACTTGTACACAGGAAGAGTCCATATAGTTTCTATGGCATACTGCATTTACAATCATCTCTCTAATTGCACCAACTGGTAATTCATAATAATCTTTTCTCACTATTCCTTCTATTTTAGCCCCTAGATTAATGTGTCGAAGCACAGTATCTTATGCCTTATACACTAATTGAAACTCCTTACATACTACATTCATCTCTTCATTAAATCCTAATCCGATGTTTTCAAGCTCATTTTTAAACCATTCTTTATAACCTTTTCTCCAATATAATTATCTATTACTACTCCTATTCTATACAAACGTCGCGCGCACTATAAGTAGACAAGAAGCAGATGTTACTCTTTCCGGTTCCTCTAGTAATGAAGTACAATCCATACTTCTAACACCATCCCCCAGATCAAATGCCATAGCCGCAAGAATATGTTCCTCTCCAGCATTCACTTTAATTACTTCTTTATTATCATAAGCAGTAAAGGAATATCCTCTAACTTGTGATGGAAGGTCAAAATATGTTAACATTGAACTAACTTGTTCATTCGTATCTATTTGAACATTTAATCCATGAATGTCCTCATTTGTTCCAAAACCATCCATCAAAAGAGAAATATGCAGGTAAGAAGTTTGCGTATTTAAAATGACTGGCGAACTTTGAGTACAAACACCATCTTGCCACAATTCAGCAATTATTGTTGCACCATCAGTATTTTTACCAATGTTGACTTCATAATCAGCACACTGTGTATTTGTAGGTGATACATTCTCTTTAAGGAATTTCAAAGTATCTTCTTGCTTCTGTTTTTTGACAAAATTTACTCCGACTCCTAAGCAAATAACAATACCGATGACTATCAATATAACTCCAAAGAGCTTCTTTTTCTTCATTCTCATCCCTCCATAAAGTCTCAAAACCAATTTGCTTTTTCCCTGTTAAACTGAGGCTTGTCACTCTTTTGATACGAATTGTAGTTATTACCATTACAGCCAAATTCTTTTACTGGTTTTATCTCACTTTCACTTATCCATTCAATCCTTCTCCGCCCAAAATAGCCGATTGTATTGATCATATTCTTCATAATAGACATTCTGTTTTTTCTTTATGCCTTATACACTAATTGAAACTCCTTACATACTACATTCATCTCTTCATTAAATTCTAATCCGATGTTTTCAAGCTCATTTTTAAACCATTCTTTATGACTTTTTCTCCAATATAAAAGTGATTTATCGCCTTCTCCCTCTTTATACGCATGTTCAGCCGATACTTCTTTGAACGGAACTATATATACTTTTGTCGTCTGAATAATGCAAACAGCTTGTCCTTTCGAATTCAATACAATATTATATACGCCTTCTATTGGCAGTGGTTCATTTTCAATTTGGTACAAAATATAATTGGAAGCAGTTGCCGTTTTTTCACCTTTTACTACTAAATCGACAAGCCCATCTGCGTCAAATCCAAATTCCCATAATTGGTATTCACAATCAGGCATATTGCAATCTTTCTTAAATTTCTCCCATAATTCTTTATCTCTCATATAGTGAAACCTCCCCCAAAATTTCAATTTGTATTCTAGTTCTTACTTTTTATTATAACATAACATTTAAGCAGCGTCATTTTTCTTCTCTTTCTCCTACAACATTACATCTTCTGGTTTTTCTTTCACAATTTTATCAATGATTGCTTGCTCCATTTACACCTCTCCATTTTTTGTACTTTTATTTTGATCCTATCAAAATATTATTAAAGTATTAATATTATTTTGATATTTATCAAATTAAAAGTTAATAACCGTCATCTTCTACGCTTATTGACACAGCCCCTAAAAATGTCTATAATTTTATAAAAATCAAGTGAAAAAGAGGAAAAAGATATGGACAAAGGACAACAAGTAATATCCGCTTTTTGGGAAATGTTTCGAAAAAAAAATTGGCTTGACAGCTTCCAAATGAAAAAAGAACTAAATGACTATACTCCTTCGGAGCTTCATTGCCTTGAATATATCGAAGAGAATATCGATTCCAATGTAACAAAACTATCCGATTCTTTTTATATGACAAGAAGTGCTATCAGCAAATTAACAAAAAAACTAATGAAAAAAGGACTTATCGAAAGTTACCAGAAACCTGAAAATAAAAAAGAAATTTATTTTCATCTAACAAAGGAAGGAAGAAAAATATATCAAATACATGCTACATTACATGAAAAACTTCAAGAACGCGATCAGGTTGTATTTGAGCAAATGACGGAAGAACAGTTTCACTGTATGATGGATTTTGCAAAAAAATATACGAAACATTTAGATTCTGAAATTAAAAATTTACATATCGATTTACGAAAAGAAAATTATGATAAAATGTGATAAAAAATCTATTATTCCATTCAAAATAAGCAACACAATCCCACGTTTGAAAAGTGTTGCTTATTTTTATGTACTTTTTTGTTGACAAGGACACAAAAATATGTATAATATAACCCATACAATTGTGTCTTAGGAAACAAAAATATAAAGGAGTATATTATGAAAAACAATACATTATTTTCCAAAAACTTTCTTTTTGTTATAATCGGACAGATTATATCTTTGTTTGGAAATCAAATTTTACGCTATGCATTACCGCTTTACTTATTAAGCGAAACAGGTTCTTCTACACTATTTGGAACAATTTCTGCATGTAGCTTTATTCCCATGTTACTTTTATTTCCAATCGGGGGCATTATTACGGATAGAGTGAATAAACGAAATATCATGGTGCTATTAGATTTTGCTACTTCTCTTTTAACGATTCTCTTTTTAATATTAGAAAGTAAAATCAATATGATACTTCTCGTAGGAATTATGATGATGCTTTTGTATGGAATACAAGGTATTTATCAACCAGCCGTCAATGCAAGTGTTCCTATTTTAGTCGATAAAAAAGATATGATGCAGGCAAATTCTATTATTAATGTCATTAGTTCTCTGGCAAATATGCTAGGACCAGTAATCGGCGGAATCCTATTCTCATTGTTAGGATTAACACCTATTTTATACATAAGTGCCATTTGCTTTTTTTTATCAGCAGTCATTGAACTCTTTATCTCTATGCCATTTGAAGAAAAGCACCGAACCGCAAATATATTTGGAACCGCATTTATGGATTTGAAAAAAAGTTTTCAATTTATTACAAAAGAACAACCGATAATATGGAAGCTATCTGCCATCTATGCTTCTACTTGTTTCCTCTTATCTTCCTTGGTAATAATCAGCGTTCCTGTTCTAGTTACACAATATTTAGGATTTCCTCCAAACACCGCTAATAAACTTTATGGTTATGCCCAAGGAATTATAGCTATTGGCAGTATTTTAGGAGGTTTACTTGCTGGACTTCTCTCAAAAAAAGTAGGCCCTAACAGTATGCCATTTCTCATTATTGGCTGTGGTTTCTCTATGATCTTAGGAGGAATCGGTTTACAAATGTTCACTTCTTCTATGGTAGTTTATCTATTTTTAGTCGTTGGATGTGGATTTTTAATGCTATTATCCTCTTTCTTTCAAATTCAAATGATGTCTTATGTACAAATGTTGACTCCAAAAGAACAGATTGGAAAAGTTATCTCCTGTGTTATTTGCATATGTATGTGCGCCAATCCAATTGGAACTTTCCTTTATGGCATTTTATTTGATAACATAGGCAATCATTTATACTTTCCATTTTATATAGCACCAATTACTATCCTCGGAATCGTTTTCTTCCTACGAAACACCTTTTGTGACATGGCTAGACAGATAAAAAATACAGGAGCCTCTATTATTTAGTATGTTCTATTTCTTTCTATCCATCATGGATTACATAGGCCTGTGCCGACTATAACTTAATTTTGTACAGGCCTTTTATCATGAATTTCCTTTCAAAAAAATTCTCCTCCTCATTCTCATAAAGTGCTTAAGAATTACCCTTCCGTACAGTTTGCTGCATCAATAGCAATGACTAAAATGAGCCCCATAAGCTCATCTCTTGGATCTGCGATATCGA
The DNA here is from genome assembly GCA_905214925.1 of uncultured bacterium. Classification (GTDB taxonomy): domain Bacteria; phylum Bacillota; class Clostridia; order Lachnospirales; family Lachnospiraceae; genus Scybalomonas. The sequence continues at coordinate 71,112 of CAJMOB010000011.1, forward strand.
TTACATATGTATCTCCCCAATGCCATATTTCCTTTGAGATATGGATAACAGGACAACATTCCATATAAACATCATAATCCCATGCAAGGAAATCTCCTTCTACCCTCCATCCATTAAAATCCACCTCATATTTTGGCTTGAAAAAAGAAAATTTCTTTTGGATACTCCCTATCTCTTTTCCATTGATTTCGATATCAAACGTTGGAAGAAACGTAAGTAACCTTTCTTTGATCAACCCAATTTCGTTTTGATTACTATCATAAATATGTAGCCGATGTCCAAGTGCAAGCCATTCGGCCTTTATAAAATATTTTTTATTTTCATTTTCATCATATACATCATAAGAATCCGTCCATGAAAAAACTCTTTGTTTTATTAATAATTTCATAAGTTCTCCTCCTTATTTCATAACTTTCTATTATTGATAATTTTCTTATCGCTTCACTTATACGCTAGATACCTTTATTACAACTTTTGTAACATAATCCTCTGCCTTATTTGTTGCTAACTCAGTAATCAAATATTCTTCATAAGCGTCCCCTACAATTTCAAAACCTTTTCTCTTAATTTCACTAAGAATGTAAGGATAGATTTCTGGGATACTATCATGCTTTCCTTTATAATAGAAAATAGCATACGTGCCCCCTTCTCTTACTTCCCCTATTTGTTGCTCACTCTTTACATATAATCGGTCAATTCGTCTAAATTGTCCTTGTCTCATATCTTCCAAAGCAAGTATGGAACCAATGATAGCCGTTCCCTTTAGGTTAATTTCTTGTACAAACTCTCCACAAATATCTTGCCATTCCTGAATGGATGTCTGAAAATCGGATTCATTCTGTTTGCTATAAATAAACCATTCCGCTGGTAATTCTTTTATTTCTACTTTCCCTAAAATTGCACCTTGAACTTCTTGCATCATATCCACTATATTGGTAAACAATGTTTTTACTTCTTGTAATTTTTTGATTTCCGTTTCTATCTTTTTAATCTGTATTGTCGCCATTTCCCTTAATTTCTCTGGTGATGGATTTTGAAAATATGCTTGAATTTCTTTAATTGGAACATTCATTTCTCGTAAAGAAAGTAACGTTCCAAATAGATCGATTTGTGATGTTGTATAATAACGATACCCATTGCTTTTTATTCCCATAGGAGAAAATAATCCAATTTTATCATAATACAGTAATGTATCCTTTTTAATTCCAAAATATTTTGCAAACTCTCCTGTAGAATAAAGTTTTTCTTTTTTTCGTTTCATATCTCACCTCTTGACTATTGAGTTACTCTATAGTTTATACTTCTTTTTGGAAAAAATCAATTACATCAAAATTTTCCATGAAATATTTCGCTATCTTATAGACTTTCTTGTTGTTTCTTTTATAGACAGTCTTAATTACTTACTATATTACTATTACTTAGAAAGGATAACGCTTATGGATTATAAGACATTATTTTCAAAGACACCGCCTACAAAGCTGTTTCTTTTTGCTGCCATTCCTGGTTCTATTGGAATGTTAGCATCGGCACTTTATCAGCTGATTGATGGAATACTCGTTGGCCGTATTTTAGGGGATACTGCTTTTGCCGCCTTGAATCTGGCTATGCCACTCGTTATTATCAATTTTTCTTTGGCAGATCTGATTGGAGTTGGAGCTTCTGTTCCTATTTCCATTCGACTAGGAGAAAAAAAGGAAAAAGAAGCCAATAATCTTTTTACTTGTTCTTGCTTATTGATTGTTGGAACTTCTCTCTTATTTGGAGGACTCATGTTCCTTTTAGCTCCTCCTCTTATTCACTTTATGGGAGCAAAGGCAGAACTTGCTCAACTAGCGATTGCCTATCTACGTGTTTATGCACTTTGTGCTCCCGTTACAACAATTATATTTGCCGTTGACAACTATTTGCGTATTTGCGGAAAAATCCGAGGAAGTATGTTTTTAAACATTTTTATGTCTATCTTAACTGCTGTCCTTGAATTTATTTTCCTCTATCTTTTTGATTGGGGAATTTGGGCGGCTGCTCTGGCTACTTGCTCTGGAATGTTTATTTGTAGTTTAATCGCTTTTTATCCATTTTTTAGAGGAAAACTACAACTTCGTTTTTGCAAACCACAGTTTCATATGGCAATGATAAAACAAATCATTCTTTGTGGCAGTCCGAACTTTTTAAATAATATTGCCGCTCGTATCACTTCTATTTTTATGAATATACTCCTTCTACGCATGGGGGGAGAAATAGCCGTTTCGGTCTATGGTATTCTCATGTTTGCAGATGGTTTTGTTCAGCCACTGCTTTATGGAATGTGCGACTCTTTACAGCCTGCTATCGGCTATAATTGGGGAACTCGTGATTATTCTAGGGTAAAAGCTATTGCAAAACGTTGCTTCATCGCTAGTTTTGTTTTATCCATTGCATCCGCCATTGTAATTATCGCATTTCCAGAACAACTTGTACATTTATTTACAAGCAATGCAGATGGTACTTTGATGGATATGGCAGTGATTGCTCTTCTCCTATTTAGCACCACTTATATAACAAGATGGTTTTCTTTTGCAACACAAAGCTTTATGGCAGCCATTGAGCAACCAGTTTTTGCCTCTATCATCTCCATATCCACGGCTTTATTATTCCCAATTTTAATAATAATTCTCCTATGGCCGATGGGATTAAATGGCCTTTGGCTCAATATGCCAACAACCGCTTTATTATCCGCCATCTTATCTATTATCATTTTAAAAAGGTTTCAAAAAATACAACAAAAAAATTAATAAACATAAGGGAGAAACTCCATACAGTAGTTTCTCCCTAAAAACTAAAAAACTTATCTTCTCGACATTTTATATTTTCTTCATACACAGCTTCTCTTTTTCTCTCATATAATAGCTATGGGTGATAAAATGAAAAAATTATTGTTTATAACATGGAGTATCTCTTATGGATACGGTACCGAAAAATCATTAGCCGATGTGCTAAATCAGATGGATAAAACCAAATATGCTATCAGTATTCTACCTTTATTCAAAAATTCTAATAATTCAATTTTTAATGACAATATCAAAATACTGGACGCTCTTATTGACTACACTTCCGAAAATTTCAACGAACAGGACGCACTAAAAAATTATTATGATTTATTGGCAAATCCTTTGCGTTTTAATAAATTAATTTCCGAAAAATATGATTGTATTATTGCCTGTAATCACAATGCTCCCTCTTATTTTGCTTCTTATATCACAGGGGGCGCTAAAATCATTTGGATTCGAGGCGATATGCGTGAACTAGATTATACACAGTTTGATGAAAATACCGATCGTTATCAACAAGTAAAACAGGAACATGAAATGCAAGCAAATGTTTTAAAATGCTTTGATTCTATCGTTGTAATATCGGATGTAGTACAACAAACGTTAACGGAACTTTTTGGTATCACCAAAAATGTTGTTAAAATTTCAAACTCTGTTGATAGTGAAAAAGTAAAACTTCTCAGTGAAGAACCTATCCCTCTGCCAGATAAAATGTTATTTACTACTCTTGGCAGACTTGACTATAACAAAAATCAAATCTTACTTTTAAAAGCCATAAAAGAGCTCAAACAACAACGAGATAATTTTATCGTATATCTTTTAGGCGATGGAGAAGACCGAGAAAAACTAGAACAATATATAAAAAACAATGCTCTTGAAAAAAATGTCAAAATACTTGGATTTATTGAAAATCCCTATCCTTATATCAAAAACAGTGTCGCAACCATACTCACTTCTCTTAGCGAGGGATTTAGCCTTGTACTAGCAGAAAGTGCTATGCTAAATACGCCTATTATTTCAACAGAAGTAGGGATTGCAAAAGAATTAGTAGAAAACTATCACTGTGGTACGCTCATTGAATACGATGAAAAACAGATCGCTTCTACTTTAATTCGTTATTTAAACGAGTATGACGGCTATAAGAAACACTTTCCGATTGGCGAGGAGTATGATCTAAAAACCGAAATTAAAAAGACGACCGATTTAATTGATGAAACGATCCAAAACGTAACTTCTCATTCAAAAATGAAAAAACTGCCATACAAAGAAATTACTATTTATGACTATGAGTTACCACAACATGAAATTTTAGAAGATTCTATGTATATATTAAGAGTTCTAAAAGATGATGTTCCATATGAATATTTAATCAATCGAAAACGTGATATAGATAAACTCATTGTGTTTCATAATGGTGCCGTAGCTGGTGGAAATGTAAATGTCCCCATTTTCCAAAGGCATAGCTGGGCAAAAATATTAAAAACATCGTCTATCTTTTGCATGGATCCAACGTTATATATCAACGGCTTTTTACAACTGGGATGGGGAGTTGGTAAAAACGAAACTACTATCTAGAAACGAGCAGTCTAATCTTAAAACAAATTATAGAGAAAATGAATATTCCACTTGAAAATACTGCAATTTATGGCACATCTGGGGGAGGCTATCTTTCCATTCTAACAGGAATTTATTTAAAAGGCTCAAAAGTCGTTGCTGATAATGCACAACTTGATATTCGAAATTGGATTTTTAAAGAGGCCTTAGATTCTGTTCTCACATTTTGTTTTGATCACGTTGGTAGCGCCTTAAATTATAAAGAGCGCTTTAGTGTCATCGACGCCTTTGAAAAACATAGCTACGTTCCTAAAATCTATCTTCATGTAAACCTATGCTCTATGGCAGATAATTCTACACAATTAGTACCTTTTTTAAAACAAGCGGAAAAAATGAAAGATATCAAAGAATATCATGATATTGAAGTTTTCTTGCACTTTGAACCAACCAAAGGGCATAATGGAATCGGCATGAATGAGGCCATCGAATTTTTATATCATATCCTTGATATAGAGTAACCTTCTTCCTGTCGTTCTTTTCAATCTCATTAAGATATTAAGTAAAAACAAAGAAAAGCGGGGAGCTTTTCGCTTCTTATCCCCGCTTTCACTTTTGATAATAGCTCTTATTTACTATTTTTATACTGAGCCATTATTTCACATTATTTTTTGGCATCTTCTTTCACAAATGTTCCATTTTGTAATTCATAAAAGGCCTGTCTTAACTCTTCTTGTGTATTCATGACAATTGGACCGCCCCAAACAACTGGCTCATCTAATTTTGGTGCACTAAATACAAGAAATTCTGCTGGCTTGCCATCTACACTCTTTACACTTACTGCTTCCCCACGTTCTAAAGCAACGGCTGTTTTTTCTTTGCAGAACTCTCCTTCTACTTCTAAATCTCCTTTTAATAAGAAAAGATACACTTCATTTTCCGCCTTTGTTGGGAATGTAAATTCTTTATTTTCCATTAAACGAATATCATAAAAATCAGCTGGAATATATTTTCCTTGGAATCCCTTTACATTTTTATATTCTCCGCTTACCACTCGAACGAGAGCAGTTTCTTCTTGTACTTCTTGAATATCTCTAATGTCATTGTATTCTGGACTTGTCATTTTATGTGCAGCTGGGAGATTGAGCCATAACTGAACTCCTAACATTTCTTCAGAAGCCTCAGGCATTTCTTCATGCATAATTCCAGAACCTGCTGTCATCCACTGCGCTTCTCCTTCTCCAATCACCCCTTCATTTCCTAAATGATCACGATGTTTGATTCTTCCTTTTGCAAGATAAGTAATCGTCTCAATTCCTCTATGTGGGTGGAATGGGAATCCTTTTGTATAATCTGCTGGATTTTTACTATCAAAAGAATCCAACATCAAAAACGGATCGTAATCCTCCACGGTTTCTAATCCAAGTACTCGTACAAGTCTTACACCTGCTCCATCCTGTGTTTGAAATCCTGTTACTTTCTTTCTAATTTTTCTCTCCATACTGATTCATTCCTTTCTATATTCATACCGTATTACATTTCATTTTCATTGATTGATTCTAATATATCACTAATTAGTGATAATTTCAAGTGAAGATTTCTTTATCTTCGTTTCAAACAGTAAAAATCCTTATTATTTGCTCAATTAATACCTAAATTTTTATTCTATAATTTTCGATTTTATTTTTCCTTTACAAATTTTAATATTTTTTAATAATTGTATACAAAAAAATACATTATTTTTTTGATAAAACATTGACAAACAGTAACTTCTATTATACGATTCTTATGAAATTGTTGTAAATATTATATTTCTGATGTTTTTATTGATAAGACAAAGGGCTGTGGTAACAAGAAATTATTAGAATTATTATATGAATCTCGGTTATTTTCTTCCGATATACCCTTGATTTTATATAATACGACCGATTGTATTCTTGTTTCAACAGCCCCTATTCATGTAGGTATCTCTAAAATAGAATTCAAGGATACTTATACTCAAAAACTCTTACTATGCATGATCGTTCTTGCATTCTTATAATAAACCAACCATCCACATCTAATATACTACTTATAGCAATATTGGAGAAACAACTAGCATTTGTCAATGCTGTTTCTCACTGTCACTACAAACAACCTACGGAATCTCAACTCTTACATAAAGATTTCGTAACCACCAATGAATCAAAATAGTCTGCGAAATATACTTTTTGGTTCATTTAAAAAATTTAGAAAGGATTCTTATGAAACAATTTATTTTTGACTTGAAACGTGAATTTCACGGCTACAATGTAAGTACTCTACTACAAGATCTGATGGCTGGTCTTACCGTTGCTGCTGTGGCACTTCCATTAGCACTTGCTTTTGGAGTTAGTTCTGGAGCTGATGCCGCCGCTGGTATGATCACTGCTATTGCTGCTGGTATTATTATCGGCCTCCTATCTGGTGCTTCCTATCAGATCTCTGGACCAACTGGTGCTATGGCTGCTATATTGATTAGTCTATCTTCTAAATACGGATTACACGGTGTCTTAACTGCTGGTCTTTTATCTGGTATCCTATTGTTAATTATGGGATTGTTGAAAGTTGGTAAACTTGTCTCTTTTATTCCAGTTCCCGTTATTACTGGTTTTACTTCTGGAATCGCAATTATTATCGCCCTTGGACAAGTGGATAACTTTTTTGGAACAACTTCCGAAGGTGAAAATGCCTTAGCAAAGCTTTGGTCATATACTTCTCTTGGATTTCATCCAGATAAAATGGCATTGCTTTTTGGAATTTTATCGATTGCTATTATGATACTCTATCCAAAAAAATGGAGCAACTATTTGCCTTCTTCCTTGATAGCAATTATAGTCGCTGTCATCTTAAACTTTATTTTAAACCCAATTGCTTCCTCCTCTTCTGTTAGTGAAGTGGGAGCCATTCCACAAAAATTAATTTCTGATCAAAGCCTTCTCTTTACAGGCGTTGATTTTAAAGATTTTTATGTTTTTATTGGACCAGCATTTTCCATTGCCGCCCTTGGCATGATCGAAAGTCTATTATGTGGTGCTTCTGCCGGTCTTATGAAAGGAGAGCGGTTAAATTCAACCCGTGAACTAATTGCACAAGGAATTGGAAATATTATTATTCCACTTCTTGGAGGTATCCCAGCAACGGCTGCCATTGCCCGTACATCAGTTGTTATTAAAAGTGGTGGTCGCACACGACTTGCTAGTGTTTTTCACTCCATCACCTTAATTCTTTCTATGTTTTTACTTGGTGGAATTATGTCACGTATTCCTCTCTCTGCGCTAGCTGGAGTATTAATGGTAACTGCATGGAAAATGAATGATTGGGCTGCTATCCGCCAATTATTTTCAAAGAAGTTAAAGCATTCTATTATCCAATTTTTAGCTACAATGATAGCAACTGTTATCTTTGACTTAGCATTGGCGATTATTATTGGAATTATCGTAGCAATGCTCATCTTCGTTTTACGCAGTTGCGAGCTCCGTATTGCACTAAGTGATATCGATGAAACACAACTAGAACATACAAGTGCTTCTCATCAACACATTAAAGTTGTCTATTTAACTGGACCTTTATTCTTTGGAACGCAAGATCAACTAACCCATGCTTTAGAAGGACTTACTGATTTAAAAGGATTGGTTCTATCTATGCGTGGTGTTCCATCGATTGATGATAGTGCCATTCATGAATTAGATCTTTTAGTGAATCATTTCCGTTCTCTTGACACTACAATTGTATTTTCTGGTGTACAGGAAAATGTAAAAGCAACTATGGAACGCGCTGGTTTTATCGAGCGTATTGGAAAAGATTGGTTTGTCTGGGATACAATAATTGCTATTAAAAAATTAGATAATAATTTAAATATCACTGATACACCGAACAATTTATAGTATAAATAAAATGTGAGAAGTGCATAACATATGCCAAATATTGTTCCTTTTTCTAACATCCTTATACTTCTTCTTGAAAAATAATTTACTACCTAAGTAATCATGGTATTCTTTGTTATGTAATAAAATTTCTAATAGTTTTAAGAAAAATTTTAGGATTTTACATGAAGAATGTAGTATAATGACTATAATAGGAAAGTAACTGATAAAAGGATATGATACAATATATTACATTGTCCAAAAGAGAAAGGATGATCATTATGGATTTCAGCGAAGGATTAAAAAAAGTATTTTTAGCAGGCATTGGCGCAGTTGCTACCACAGTAGAAACTGCAACAGATTTAGTTGATACCTTTGTAGAAAAGGGAGAACTAACTGTAGAACAAGGAAAAGTTTTAAATGAAGAACTAAAACACAATTTAGAAACAAAAATGAAAGATCGTTTCACTGTAAATGTTATAAAAGAGTATGGCAATGTCATGAAAGCCGTTGATGAAATGACGGAAGAAGAACTAAAAATTTTAAAAGGAAAAATTGCTACTCGTGAACAGGAAATGAAAGAAACTGCCGAAAAATCTATGGAACAAGACTCTTTAGAAAATACTGACTCCCATCCTTCTGATATTTCTTCAACTGAAAAAAACACTACTGAGAACTAGACTCTTATAAACAATAAAAAGCTCATTTACCAAGTAACCATAGAAAAAAACTATGGTTACTTGGTCTCTTTTATCTAAAAGCACCGAATCATGAGATTGCTTCCAACTTTGTTCCCCCTATCGTGTGCTCCTCATTGTTTGCCACCAAATGTTTCCTATTCATCTACTGTATTTCTTTCACAAAACTTGGGAGGTTTTTATGGAATTTACAAAAAATACCGATGACAAAACACCTATCCACCAAAACAAGGAACCCAAATTAGAAAAACGTCTTTGGGATATTGTTCATGTTTTAAAAACTCATCAGATTACGAAAGGATTAACACCGAAAAAACTTCGCTCCATTTTTGAAGACTTAGGCCCTACTTATGTAAAATTAGGCCAGATTATGTCAATGCGCTCCGATATTCTACCTGAAAATTACTGCGAAGAATTAACCCATTTGAGAACGGAAGTAAAACCTCTTCCATTTTCTATCATCCGACAAATATTAGAGCAGGAATGGCATCGACCTGTAGAAGAAGTGATAACAAACATTCAAGAAACTCCCCTTGGCTCTGCTTCCATTGCCCAAGTTCACTATGCTACTTTAAAATCTGGAAGTCCTATTGTTTTAAAGGTACAACGCCCTCATATTCAAGAAACAATGGAAGAGGACATTCATTTAATGCGAAAGGCACTAAAATTTTTTAAATACGCAATTGGCTCAGGAGATTTAATCGACTTTCAAACAATCCTTGATGAGCTTTGGAAAACAACAAAAGAAGAAATGGATTTTCAAAAAGAGGCTTCTCATCTTCAACGATTTTATGAAAATCAAAAAGAGATTGTATATGTGACCTGCCCAAAAGTCATTTCTTCTCTTACAACAAAATCGGTTCTTGCTATGGATTATATAGATGGCATTCAAATTGACAAAACAAATCTTCTTTTAGACAATGGATATGATACAACAGAAATTGGTAGAAAAGTTGCTGAAAATTATTGCAAACAAATATTAGAAGATGGATTTTTTCATGCAGACCCACACCCTGGAAACATTTGGATCAGCGATGGTAAAATCGCTTGGTTAGATCTTGGAATGACTGGGGAACTCTCTACTTATCATAAAGAAATTTTAAAACGTGCCATTATTGCTATTTTGAAAAACGATATGTATGAATTAAAAAACGTTCTTCTCGCCTTTGGTGAAGCAAAAGAACGCATTAACCATGCTCGCCTTTATAGTGATATTGATGATATTGTTCAAAAATATATGAGCGTTGGATTTGGAAATATGGATGTTGGAAAGCTAATTGAAAAACTTCTTGATCTCGTAAAATCTCACAAAATAGCCATCAATCCAGATATTACTATGTTAGGCCGAAGTATGATCACAATGGAGGGAACTTTAAAAATCTGTTCTCCGGAAGTTAATATGTTAGAAATCCTATCTGGACATATGTCAAGGCAACTATTAAATGAATTTCAATGGAAACAAGAAGTAAAACATAAAGCGAGGCTACTCTATGGCTCTATGGATAAATCATTAGCCATCCCTGCCCTATTATCTGATTTATTAAATATTACTAAAAATGGGCAAACAAAGCTAAATTTAGAATTTGAAGATTCCGATAAACACTTATCTTTTTTTCAAAATGCACTGAATCGAACCATTCTTACCTTGTTATCCATAAGCTTATTTTTAGGTTCTAGTATTCTTTGTCTTTCTGACCTATCTCCAAAACTTTTTCAAATGCCTTGGATTAGCTTTGTTGGATTTTTTATATCGGCTCTCCTTATGCTCTGGCTTTTACTCACTATTTTTTTCAGACGAAAAAAGTAAATAAATAAATCCTATAACAGAAAAAACGTGAAAAGCACAATTTTAGAGCTTTTCACGTTTATGGAAGTATTCTATCTTTTATTCTATTTTTCTCTCTGGTAGAACTTATAAAATCCAAAACATCATAATCGTAGATGCTATAATTTGAATCATTGTAAATTTAAATACAACTTGAGAATCCGACCAATTTAAAGTCTTTCTCGCATAATCATGAATCGGTGTTCTTACATTTTTCAAAATATGAATATGTAAAAAGCGGAGTAAGGAAACTTTAATTAATCCTAAACCACCATCCACAATGAGCATAAAGCCTGCTAATAAATAAAGCAGAGGATGAAAACTCTTCATCATTAACACCGCAATAAAAAATCCAATAGCTCTTGAACCAGCATCCCCCATTAATAGCTTACTAGGTGTAACATTGAACCAAAGATAACCTAATAGACAGGCTACTAAAATCAGTGTAATGTTTGCATAAATAGAACCACTTTTTATAAAAATCATTGCGATACTTAATAAAGTGATAATACTCATGTTACTACTAAGACCATCTACTCCGTCAGAACAGTTTGTTACGTTAATGGATACCCAAATTAAAATAATTGCAAGAATAATATATACAATAACTGGAATTTCAATAAATTTGCCAAACCAGTAAAATCCAACGTATTCTGAGTTAAAGTTCACAAATGTAATCGCAGTCATTAATGCAATAGCAAAATCAAGAATCCCTTTCTTTAACTCTCCCCATGGTGTTTCTGCACGATCATCAAGATATCCTGTTAACATAGCTGCAAATAAAAGGATACAGTAAATGACATACTCCTTTTCAATTGGCACAAAGATAAGGCTTGCGATAATAAAGGTAATAACAAAAATAATCCCAGCCCCTCTCGGTTTTCCTTTTGAAAGCTGACCATTAATAGCAAAAGCTCTTCCAAGATCATGTGGAAGATAATCTTGCAATACTTTGATTGCAATAGCAGTCAAAAGAAATGCTGCTAATAAACTAAAAAGCATAACTTCTTTTGAATAAGTAATATGAAATATCGTTTCAATCATATTTTTTTCCTCCTTTAGTAACTGCTTTAGCATACCTCATTTTTCATGTTTTTTCAACCATTCTAGTAAAACTCTTTCAATAATTATAAAAAATAGAGGAAAAAAGGAGAAAATATTTTTAATCATGTTTCACAATCGAATAATAAGTCTTTGCTGTCAGCATATAAACAATACTATAAATGACAGCAAACGCTACAAAACAGGCAATCGTACACAAAATAAATAATTCTTTATTATATAAATTAAACATCATTAATATTCGATAAATAATTGGAAATGCAAACACAATATGCACTCCTGCCATGAGCAATGGTAAAAAGAATACCATCAAAATTTGTGACTGAATCGCTCCTTTAATTTCATGTTGAGACATTCCTACCTTTTGCATAATCTCAAATCGTTTTTTATCTTCATAACCTTCTGTAATCTGCTTATAATAAATAATTAAGATAGTTGCCATAACAAATAAAATACTTAAGAAAACACCAATAAACAAAAAGCCACCATAAAGTGAAACAGCATTTTTATAAGAAGATGCTCTTGACTCAATGTAACAGTTTTGATTTTCTCCGCTCGCTCCTTTCACTTCTTCTTTTAACTTATCATTTAATGCTAAATTTTCTTTTTTCGTTCCATTAGTTTCAAAGCTAATGTAATTCCTAATACTAGACGCTACTTTTCCATACAATTTCTTTTGTTTCTTAGCAATAGACTGTAATGTTTTTGGATTTGGTAATACAACCAAATAATATTTGTCACTAAAATAATCTTTCCTTCCAAACGGAATATCTTTTACATATCGTTTAACAGAAAATGTTTGCTCTAATAGATTCAATTCCTCCTCTTTTTCCCCCTTATCATTCGTACATACAAGAATTTCATTTTCTTTTAATGAATCATTGACTCCCATAGTCGCATTATAATCTTCTAATAATACAAAATATAAAGAATAAATACGGCTTACATCTTTTACTGATTGATTTTCTGTATCAATATAAAATTTATTATTTTCTTTTAAAGCACTAAATTTAAGACCGGTATAAACTTCTACCTCTTCCATGGAAAGTCCCTGTTCTGCTACTACATTTTTCACTTCTTCATTCAGATTTTGTAAACTTTCTTCATATAATATTGTATCATTTATTTTCAAATTCTGTTCAATAGAAAATTCCTTTGGATATCGGGTACGCAAAATATCATCGAGTCCAAACCATAAACTAATAGTAGTTGATAACAAAACGAGAATCATAGTCGATAAAATACAAATATTTGCTAACCCAATGGCATTTTTTTTCATACGGTACATCATACTTGATACACTAATAAAATGTCTTGTCTGATAATAATAATTTTTATTGGCTTTTAACACTTTTAAAAAGGTAATACTACCAGAAGTGAACAATAAATACGTTCCTATCATAACAAGAACAACTGCTATAAAAAACAATCCCAATACTGCAAAAATATTTTTTGTGGTGATAGAAATATAATAAGCAACTAAAAGACAAAGAAGTCCAAAACCGGTAAGAATCCATTTATTTTTTGGTTCTCGTTCTCCATAATTTCCACTATGTAATAACTCAATTGGATTTGCCAAATGAATTTGTCGAATGGAATTTAAAAAGATTAAAAAATGAATGATGAAAAACAACAATACTGTCGTAATAAGCACTTTTTTTGAAATATAAAAACCTAATACAATAGGAGCATCAAAAAGCTTTAATAACATCAAATACATAGCTTTATCTAAAAGGATCCCAAATACTAATCCAAGTCCAATGCTAATCACAGCTATCATCAGTATTTCATATGCTATGACTTTAGCAATATGCCGTTTTTCTAGTCCTAATATATTAAAAACACCAAATTCCTTTTTTCTTTGTTTCATCAAAAAACTATTCGTATAAAACAAGAAAATAACTGCAAAAATTCCAATCACGTACTTGCCGAGTGATAAAACTAATTGCAACTCCATTCCACCAGGCATATTCATAAGCCCTTCATTTTTGGAAAGGGAACACAAAATGTAAAACATAGTAGTCGTCATAACACAGGTGAATAAATATGGCAATATGGTTTTACTATTTTTCTTTATATTGGTTCTTGCTAGTTTCATATAAAAAAATTTATTCATATTTTACACCACCTGTCATAATTAAAGATAAAGAATCTGAAATGCTTTGAAACATCTCTTCCGTTGTCTTTTTGCCACGGTAAATCTGATGAAAAACCATACCGTCTTTAATAAAAAGAACACGGCTTGCATGGCTTGCAGCCTTTGTGGAATGGGTTACCATAATAATTGTCTGCCCATTGGCATTGATAGAGGAAAATAGATTCAACAAATCATCTGTGGCTCTAGAATCCAATGCCCCTGTTGGTTCATCAGCTAAAATTAAATCAGGTTCTGTAATCAGTGCTCTTGCTACCGCACAGCGCTGTTTTTGTCCCCCCGATACTTCATAAGGATATTTATTTAAAATACTCGTAATTCCTAATTCCTCTGCAATAGGATTTAACCTTGCTTCCATCTCTTGATGTTTCATTCCTGATAATACAAGTGGTAAAAAAATATTATCTTTATTCGAAAAATTATCCAACAAATTAAAATCCTGAAAAACAAATCCTAAATGCTCTCTTCGGAAAGAAGAAATTTCTCTTTCCTTTAACTTTACAATATTATTTCCTTTTAATAATACTTCTCCGCTAGTAGGGCTATCAAGTGCTGCTAAAATATTTAAAAGAGTCGTCTTACCTGAACCAGACTCTCCCATAATTGCTACATATTCTCCTTCTTCTACGTCGAAAGTCACATTGGAAAGAGCTTGTACTTTATTTCCTCCAAATCTCGTTGTATATATTTTCTTTAAATTTTTTACTTGTAATAATGCCATTTTCTCTTCCTCCTTTTTTCTTTTAGTATAGAAAAAATAGCATGAAAATTCCATCGGTCTATCTTACAAATCTTCTCTATTTCTTACATTTTTGTACGATATCAAAAACCAAGTATGATCATTTGCTAGTTTTTGTGCTCACGCTCTGTCATGAATATTATGAGGAAAGGCTAACATTACTTTTGTCCCATAATTTCTCTCAGATTCTATCCAAATTCTATGGGAAAGATTCGTCATAATCGTTTTACATAAATAAAGTCCAATGCCAGATGCTTTTTTATCATATCTTCCATTGATCCCTGTGTATCCTTTTTCAAAAACACGATAGCAGTCACTTGCTTCGATACCAATTCCTGTATCCTCAATAACCAATGTTTCCTCATCTTTTAAATAGATCTTGATCCCACCTTTTTTCGTATACTTTAAAGCATTCGAAATTACTTGTTCTATTACAAACACAAGCCATTTTTCATCGGTAAGCACTTGTTTTTTTGTTTCTTGAAAATCTAATTGCAATTTCTTTCGAATAAACTCCCCTGAAAACTTCCGTAACACTTGCCGAATCATATCATCAAGTTCCGATTCTTTTAACACATAGTCGGTAGAAATACTATTCATTCGCACATAAGCAAGTACCATATCCGTATATTGTTGGATGCGGAAAAGCTCCGATTTTAAAAGCTTCACATCGAGATCTTCTTCCGTCTGTAGCAATAATTTCATACCTGCAATAGGAAGTTTTATCTGATGAACCCAAAGAGTAAAATAGTCCTCCAACTCGTTTTTTTCATTTTCATACTTCATCATTTGTTCCTTGTTTTCTTCTTGTAGTTCTCGCAATAGAATCTGATAGTCTTGCCCCAGTAATCCATTCTCTTTTGGTAAATATTCCAAACAATCACTTACTTGTCCTCGACTATTTTCTAACGCCCGATGTTTCTTTACAAACTGATAAAAATCATAGCTTCCTATTCCAAGTAACAGCCCATTACTTAAAAACATTCCATATAAAATTCCTTCGATATAATTATCATATAACGTAAAAATAAAAAGAAGAGTTCCAAAACTTAACACGTAAGAAAATAATAATTTTCTATGCTCTTTACAGTAAAAAAAGAAAAGTTTTCTTAATGACATCTCTCTCATAAACAATAACCAATCCCTTTTTTTGTTTGAATAAAGTCAAAAATCCCAATTTGCTCTAGCTTTTTACGCAATCGATTTACATTTACGGATAATGTATTTTCATCTACATAACAATCCGTCTGCCATAACGCCTCCATCATCTGATCTCTTTTTACGATTTTACCTTTATTTTGCATTAATATTTTTAAAATACGGCTTTCATTTTTTGTCAGTTCAATACTAAGCTCTTCATAGCGAACCGTATTATCATCACTATAAAACCGCACTCCTTTATGCTCTAAAAAATCTGTTTTACCAGCAAAATCATAGCTCCTACGGATCATTGCTTGTATTTTAGCCACTAACACATTTAAATCTACAGGCTTTGCAATAAAATCATCTGCTCCTGCACTCATAGCCATCACAATATTCATATTATCCGATGCGGATGATAAAAACATAATAGGAACTTTTGAAACTCTTCGAATTTGCTCACACCAATAAAAACCATTAAAATAAGGCAATATTAGATCCATTAATATAATATCTGGATTTTCCTCTTGAAAACTCTTCATAATATCTTGAAACTCCTCTACACAGACAACTTGATAGTTCCAAGATTCTAAAAATTTTTTCATTCCAAAAGCAATCGTCTGATCATCTTCTACAACCATAATTCGATACATATTTTCTCTCTTTATCTCCCTGTAATTTTTTCTTATTTGTTAACTGTGTAAAACCAGTACAAAGTGTGCGAGGAATTTCTTATAGGATAAAAAAACGGTTGTCTTCTATTCAACAACCGTTTTTCTTACTCTTTTATTTTTTGAAATTAACTCTTTTAACAGTTCAACCGATAATGGCTTTGTTAAATAACCATCTAGGCCAATTTCTACTGTCTTTTTTGCACTTTGTTCTAATAATTCCGCACTTAAAGCAACAATCGGTATTGTTCTTGCATCTTCTCTTTCCAAAGATCGTATCGCTCTTGTGGCCTCAAAGCCATCCATATTGGGCATACGAAGATCCATTAAAATCAATTGGTAATAATAACTATCTTTTTCTTCAAAAAAGGAAACGGCCTCGATTCCATCTCTTGCAATATCGACTTTCGCTCCTTCTATCTCTAATAACTCTTGAACAATCATGGCATTTAGTTCATTGTCTTCTGCTAATAAAATACGCATTCCAGTGAGTCCTGTTATCGAGCTAATATCTTCTTGGATTCTCACTTCTTCCACTACTTTAAATGGAACTAACAGTTGGATCTTCGTTCCCATTCTTTTTTCACTCTCTAGCTCTAGCGTTCCACCCATTAAGTTAACAATAGCCAAACTAATACAAAGGCCTAGCCCAATGCCTTCACTTTGACCTCCTTTTGAAACTTCTGTAAATGTCTGAAAAATTCGTTCTTGATCTTCTTTTGCGATCCCGCAACCGTCATCACGAATTTCTACTTGATAGACAGCACTTGTCTCACTTTCTCTTTTTCCTGAAATAGAAAAGAAAACATTTCCATTTTCTTCTGTATATTTCATAGCATTATCTAGCAAATTATAAAGGACTTGATAAAATCTTTTTTCATCTCCATGGAGTTCTTCAATTAAAGTTCCCTCCTCATAATGAAAATGAATATTTTTTTTCCGAGCCCTACTTCCAAACTGAGTTTGTAATCGCTCCAATAATTCCTTCATACGAAAACTCTCACTAATTAATTCCATCGTATAATCTTCAATTTGTGCCATATCTAGCACCGAATCGGTTACTCTTAAAAGATTCTTTACGGACGATCCCATCTGCCTAAGCATGGACACTACCTCTGGATTTTGATGAATCTCTTGTTTTCGTAACGTACTCTCTAATAGTTGCATGGTACCAACAATTCCACTGATTGGTGTCCGAATTTCATGGGACATTCTAGCTAAAAACATAGATTTTGTCATGCTAAGACTACTGGCTTTACTTTGATTAATTCCAATAAATAAAATCTTTGCAAAATCAAAATAAAACTCCTGCTCTTCTTTTTCCCAATCTTCCTTCTCCTTTTCAAATCCAAAGACAATTAATAACTGGGAACCTCTATCTTCTTTACTAATACAAAGAATCTGACTCGTTTCTTCCTTATAGGGAGCAATCCAACCTTTTCCCCGATCTTCCTTTATCTGCCTAGCTGTCTGACATCGACAACGACTTTCTTGTTCCTCCCATGAAAATAAAGAGTTCCATTCTTCTTTCGAAGGACAATAGCAAATCTTTTGTCCTTCGATCTCTTTCCCTCTTTCATTCCAATGGTATAACAGTGATTTTGATAAATAAGTCTGATTTAATTCATAAATCGATACAAATTTTAACCGCTTATAAACGCCTACCATATTCATAAGAAGTGGAATAATACTCTCAATATCCTTTGCTCGCTCAATTAAATCATAAGCGTAAGAAAACAACGGTTTTGCCTTTGTATCATAGATTTCACTGGTCCCTTGATATTGTCCAAGCGTCACTTTTTGTTTGGAACAAAATTGTGGTGGTATTTTCCTGTCTAACAAAATCAATCCTTCTTTGTGTTCATGGCTTTGCATATCATAAAGCCATTGCAATACTTCACCCCATTTTGGATAGCCGTTCCATCGAAGATTTTTAATAAAAATTCCTCGGTAAAAAACTTTTCCATTTTGAATGTTTCCACAGTATTGTTCCTGCATTTCTTTTAATAAAGAACTGGAAAAATTTAACGCTTCTATTTCTTCTTTTTTTTCAATCAAAAACAAAAACTCTTTATTTCCACATCGGATAACGGTAATATGTTTATCATTTCCAACTTTCTTTTTAATTAACTTACCAGCAATATCGATCATACCGCGAACAAAAGTAAACCCATAATTTTTCTGAGCCTCTACATCCACATCTAATGCTAAAAAATATAAAAAGCTCTTTTCGCCTCTTTGATAAGTCTCTTCTAAACGTTCAATCAGCATATTAATTCCATATTGAGAATGATAAAGCCCTGTAATCTCATCGAGATAAGCTCTCTCTTTTTCTTTTTGCTGTTTCTCTTTTTTTTCTGTAATATCTCGAATTCTTCCTATAATTCTTGCTTCATTAAAAATATCACTTACTGGTGAAAGTTCTAAATGCACCCATCTTTTTTGATTATAATAATCAATTTCTGAAAAATCAATTTCTGCCGACATTCTCTTTCCGTTTAAAACTTCTTGTAACCGTACATAAGATTCTGTAATCTCTTTTTGTACTTCCGTAATTCTTCCTAAAAACTTTTCTTTTATTACTTCCTTTGTTTTTGGAATCTCTTGTCTCATAAAATCCCCGTATTCCAATAACTTATCATCAGCAATACTATATTCAAAAATATAATCTGACGAAGTTTTTAACGCGATTTGGTAACACTCATGTTCCTTTTTTAACTGCCTTTTTGCTTCATTTGTCTCGGTCACATCCCATATCGCAAGTTCTAATAACCATTCTCCCTCTTGAGAAATAAGTGAATAATGTATCATGGTTTCATGACGCTTGCCTCGAACAAAGAAATTAATCTCTAAATCACTTCTTTCGATCTGTTTTCTAAGTCGCCCTTCTGACATCATCTGACAAAAAAGAGTCATTCTTCCTTTGCTGTCAATATCTAGAAACTCCATCAAATTGTCCATACATAACACTTCTGGTTTTCTTCCAAAAAATACGCAAGCCGTCTTATTGAACTTTAAAATATCACCATGAAAATTAATTGTTATATAAGGGATAGGAATATTTTCATATTGTGACAAATTTTTTTGCTTTTCATATTCTAGCTGCATTTGAATGTCTCGAATAACATTTTTCAATTGTGAATTTTCTTTTTTCAATTGACTGAAAGCCGTATGAATATCCATTTCCTTCATCTCTCTTATTATTTACACTTCTTTTCTATCTATAAATTCCTTATCAGCTATTGTAGTATCTACCATAGTGAGTATAATTCCATTTACCATGTTTTGTTCTGTCCTGCTTGGCTGAATACGAATCAACCAACGTTTTCCTCGACTATCATTTAAATAGCGATAGATTTTTTGATTGCTCTCCACCACATATCGAAGATCTTCATGGAATTGTGGATACTCTTCCATGAAAGTCACATGAAAAATAGAACGTCCAATATCATTTTCTACCAAGTTGGTCATAGCTTTTACAATTGGTGTAATCTTTCGAATACAAAGTTTCTGATCTAGATAAAGAGCACCAATTTCCGCACTAACGAGAAGATTATCCATATCTTCTGTCATTCCTGTCAACTCATCCAGTTTCATGCGATACTCTGCATTTACGGTATGTAATTCTTCATTGACGGATTGTAATTCTTCATTGGTACTTTGCAATTCTTCATTGCTTGCAATTAACTCTTCATTGGTACTTTGCAATTCCTCATTACTTGTCTCTAACTCTTCTACTGTTGCATGAAGACTTTCTTTACTCGCTTGAAGCTCTCGCTCTAGTTCTTCAATTCTCTGTCCTGCTAATGACTCAGAATCCATAAAATCTATAGAATTTTCTTTCGCTCCTACCATCACTGTTTGAAGACTCACTAAATAATATTCAGAACGATTGTATACAACCCTTTTTCCCGTAATTGTAATTTCTTCTCCTGGGAATTTTTTTAATCCTGTGATCGTTTCTTTTACAATATCTTTTTCTCTTCTTTTTAATCGTCTTAACACACCATTGACAAATAAGGAGAGATCATTTGGTAAAATGGCTAAAAATTGATTTGTAAATTTTCCAGGTTTTAAATCGAGAAAATGATTAATATTGCTAATCACTTGTATAATATTATCCCCTGCATCTAATAATACTGCTGGTGGCAATAATTCAGAAACTGCTTTCTCTACTAAATGGTCCATTCGAATTTTCCGATTATAATTCATGGAGAATGATTGATTATCCGTAAATCGAGTTTTGGAAGCACTAATATCATTTACCCCAAAATTCCAAAGAGGGACAGAGACATGAAATCCATTTCTCATGCGATAAATTTTCCATTTTGAATCAATAGTTTCAAAGGCTTCTGTCATCTCTCCGATGGACTCACTAGACCCCATAAACAAATAGCCCTTTCCATTTAACGCCTGACAAAAGGATTCTAACACCTTCTTTTGTAAATTCGCTTTTAAGTAAATAAATAAATTTCGACAAAGCAATAGATCCAAATTGGAAAACACTGGATCACTCAATAAGTTATGTACTGCAAACACAATATTATTGCGAATACAATCACGAACTTGGAAATAGTCACCTTTTTTTACAAAGTATTTATTTAAATATTCTTTTGGCACATCTGAAATAATATTTTCTGAATAAATCCCTCTTCCAGCAATTTCTACCGCCACTGGATCCACATCAGTTGCAAAAATTTTATAAGAACAATTTAAACGATTCTTTTCAATGTATTCTGACAACAAAATTGCTGTTGAATACACTTCTTCTCCAGTGGAACAAGCACAGCTCCATACTCGAATCTGCGGTCTTGTATAATCAAGATTTGGTATCACATGATGTTCTAAACTGGAAAATGCTTCTTTATCTCGAAAGAAACTGGTCACTCCAATTAACATCTCTTTAAAAAGAGTATTTCTTTCTTCCTCTGATTCCGTTAAAATTTTATAGTATTCATTCACGGATTTACAACGATTAATACTCACTCTTCTCTCTAATCTTCTTAAAATAGTCGTTTCTTTATAATATGAAAAATCCACGCCAGTATGCTCTTTTAAAATACGAAGCACCTCTGTGAACATATTCATTGCATTTTTATCTTTTGTAACTTCTTCTAACAAGCGATGTCCCTGAATATAAGGGTGTTTAATATAAGCCACTAACGTCTGTCCCATCTTTTCAGGAGATAAAATATAATCCACAGAACCTGTTGCAATGGAACTCCTTGGCATGCTACCAAACTGAGCAGTAATAGCATCTTGTGCCATCACCATTCCCCCTTCTTCTTTAATTGCGCGGATTCCAAGAGAACCATCAGAACCGCAACCAGATAGGACAATTCCAATTGCATTTTTTCCACAAGAAGAGGCGATAGAGCGAAACAATGTATCAATTGGGTGTTGTACAATCTGTTCCGTATCCATCTGTGTATTTTTAAACACATTTCCTTCTATTTCTAAATTATACCCTGGACTATTCAAATATACCGTATCCGCTTCCACTTCCATTCCATCTTCCGCTTGAATAATTGGCATTTCTGTACAACGCTGTAATAGTGTCTTCATATAACTTTTGTAATCTGGAGATAAATGCTGAACAACAATATAAGCAATTCCTGCATTTTGGGGCATCTTCTTAAAAAGGGCTTGTAATGCCTCTACACCGCCTGCAGATGCTCCGATTCCTGCTACATAAATATTATTGGACTGTCTTTTCATCAACTCTTTCCTCCTAGTATCTCATCATGAACTAATAACTTCTGTTCATCATTTATCATCTATGTTTGTAGTCCCTTACAATATAAAACCTTCTTATTTATCATTTTCCCTTAATTTTACTCGCCCTTTCTCCCAACTTCCTTTTTTCAATCTATCTCTTAAACACCATAATAAAAGCCCGCTTACTTCTGCTCACTGACCTCTATTGTATCGTAAGCATTGCCTATGATCATCATTTGCCAAATATGCTTTTAGCGACTCATTATTTTTATTATACCATACGTCTGCTAAAAAACAAACTCTCTAAAATTGGTAACAAACTGATAAGAAGCCAATTTGGAACAAAGTGGGCGTTGCACACTCCTCGCGACTTTCGATAACTTCTAGCAACGTACACTTTGCCGCGCGGTCGCAGTTTACGAAGTAAAATTTTCCCCATTGCGACCTGCGCCTCGTCCGCACGTAGTGCTTTTTTATTTCATAGGAAATGGTACTTTTACAAATTAATGTAACAAGATATTTCCTATGAAATAAAAAACACAAAAAAACCTAAAATACTTCCATAAGTAATTTTAGGTTTTTCGTTCTATTTCTTTTATTGTTACTTTTTTTTCTTAATCTCTGTTGATTCTCTCTTTAATAGCTCTCCTTCAAAGACAATATGCTGATTGCCTTCCTTCTTATAGATTAAGGCAAACAAAATGCGAATTGCCTCTTTTGCTATTTCTTTTGAAGGTTGCTTTAACGTTGTAATCGATGGATTATAATAAAAAGTTTCTTCTAATCCATCAAATCCAGCCACTGCACAATCTTCTGGAATCTTGATTCCTGCTTCTAACAATGCTTTACTAGCGCCAATTGCCATCACATCGGATATGGCATAAAGACAAGTAAAATCTCTTCTTTCTTCCAACAAACGTTTCGTCATATCATATCCATTTTTTAAAGAATAGACATCGTCTATATCATCGCTATAACAGATCAAGTTTTTTATATCAATTTTCGCCTCTAAACAGGCATCTCGATAACCAGCTAACCGCAAATTACCAATGCTCGTATCTTTTTTTGTAGCTCCCAAAATCACAATTTTTTTATGTCCTAATTCATGAATCAAATACTTTGTCATTTTATAGCTCTCTAAATAATCATCCACAGACACCGAGGAATAAATCGCTTGGTCGATATCTTCTTTTAGCGAAATCGTAGCAAGAACAAAGGGAACGGGGATTTCCTTTAACTGCTCTTGTTTATGATGAAAATAACCGCCAAGAAATACAATTCCTTTTAATTTTTTTTCTTTAATAATTTCTAATGCAACTTCTACTTCGTCTTCCTCTTCAGAAACTTCTTGTAAAATCATATCATATCGATTTCTATCAATTTCTTCTTGAAAAATTCGAATCATTTTTGTAAAAAAAGGATTTGTCATTCCTTTCATTAAAACACCAATTGTCTCTGATGCCGAACGTTTTAAATTTCTAGCACTATTATTCGGAATATAATTATATTGTTTAATCGTGTCCATAATTTTTTTCTTAGTTTCTTCGTTAATATCAGGGTGATTGTTGATTGCTCTTGATACCGTGCTTACACCAACGCCACATAATTTGGCTATCTCCTTGATTGTGATACGCTCCATCTTTCTCTCTCCAATCTCAGTCATTCCTATTATTCTCACACGATATTATAACAATCTCTTATATCATTTGCAATTTTTTGATCTATCTACCTGTGATTCTAGCAACTTTTCTCATTTCCCTCTGTAGATTTTTTGATAACATGACAGGAGCCATTCTCCACTTCCAGTTGTTTCCTAATGTAGATGGCGTGTTAACTCTTCCTTCCCTACCAATTCCTAAATAGTCCTGTACTGGAATAATACAGGTGTTTGCTACACTTCTCATAGCAAGTAAAATAAAGTCCCAATGTAACTCTTCTCGGTTTTCTGGATGATTTCTCATATATTGTTTTGCAAATGCTTGATCCTCTTTTGTCATCTCATCGTACCACCCTTGAATGGTATTATTATCATGAGTCCCCGTATAAACAACGCAGTTTCTTTCATAATTGTGAGGTAAATAATCACTTTCCTCCCTAGAATCAAAAGCAAACTGCAACACTTTCATCCCAGGATAACCACTGTCTCTCAATAATTCTTTTACCGTATCGGTCAAAAATCCAAGATCTTCTGCAATGATTTTTTGTTCTCCTAATTCCTTTGACAAATGATAAAAAAGATCCATGGCTGGTCCTTTTTCCCAACGCCCATTTTTTGCATTACGATCACCGAATGGAACTGCATAATATTCATCAAATCCTCGAAAATGATCAATACGCACAATGTCATACCGTTTCAAACTGGCTTTCATTCTTTGAATCCACCAAGCGTAATTTGTCTTTTTATGGTACTCCCATCGATATAATGGATTTCCCCATAACTGCCCCTCTTCAGAAAAAGCATCAGGAGGACATCCCGCTACCTTCATTGGAGTTCCATCCTCTTCAAATTGAAATAGTTCCTGATTGGCCCACACATCTGCACTATCAAATGCCACATAGATCGGAATATCTCCAATAATTTCAATGCCTTTTTCATTGGCATATTTTTTTAATTTTCTCCACTGACATTCAAACTCATACTGAAGAAAACAGTAAAATTCAATGGTATCTTTTAATTGAACTTGGTATTTTTCCATAGCATATTTGTCTCTTGATCGGATTTCTTCTTCCCACTCCATATATCCTTTGCCATGAAAAATGTCTTCTTTAATGGCCATATAAAGAGCATAGTCCATAAGCCATTCTTTCTCTTCTTCACAAAACTTTAGAAAAGCTTCCTCTTTTTGAATATGACTCCTTTCATAAGCCTTTCTTAATAGAGGAAAACGATTAAAATATTGTTTCTCATAATTAACCTGATTTTCTTCTGCTCCTAAATCCGCTTGGTCACACTCTTCTTTTGAAAGCCACCCTTTTTCTATCAGCTGTTCTAAATCAATGAAATAAGGATTTCCTGCAAAAGTTGAAAAGGATTGATAAGGAGAATCTCCATATCCTGTTGGCCCAAGAGGTAATAGTTGCCAATATTTTTGTCCAGCTCTTTCTAGTTGATCTACAAATTCATAGGCTTCTTTTGAAAAACATCCAATTCCATAAGCAGATGGCAAACTAAAAATCGGAAGTAAAACTCCACACTTCCTCTGTTTCATATTTTTTTCTCCTTTCTTTTCCTCATCCTTTTACAGCCCCAGCAACAACCCCTTCAATAATATGCTTTTGACAAGCAATATAAAAGACAATAATTGGAATAATGGATAATACTAAAGCGCCCATCATGGCTCCCATATCTACCGCACCGTATCCACCTTTTAAGTATTGAATGGCAATTGGAAGAGTTTTATATTTTCTTAAATCTAGTACGAGGGATGGCAATAAATAATCATTCCAAATCCACATAGCTTGTAAAATTGAAACAGTAATACACGTTGGCTTTAAAATGGGAAGTACAATTTTAAAATACATTTGAATTGGTGTACAACCGTCAATCATAGCAGATTCTTCAATTTCAAGAGGAATACTTTTTATAAACCCACAAAACATAAAGACGGAAAGACCTGCGCCAAATCCAAGATATACGAGGATAATTCCTACTGGATTGCTAAGTCCTAATGTGTCTGCTATTTTCGATAACGTATACATTACCATTTGGAATGGTACGATCATAGAAAAAAGGCATAGATAATAAAATCCTGATGTAAATTTATTATGTACTCTTACAATATACCAAGCACACATGGATGTACATAAAATAATAAGTGCAACACTGGCAACGGTAATAAATAATGACGTTCCAAACGATGTGAAAAATTGTGTTTTCTCCATTCCCCTTATATAATTTTCTAGTCCCACAAACATATTGCCAGTCGGTATTTCAAAGGGCTTTCTGCTAATATAAGCTTTCTTTTTAAATGAATTAATAACCACTAAGGCAATCGGAAAAATATAAGCCAATGAAATAATAGAAAATAAAACGGTTAATACGAAATTCATTTTTGATTTTGCTTTCATTATTGTTCTACCTCCCTATTTCTTGTTAATCGCATTTGTACAAGGGCAATCAATGCCACTAATAAGAAAAATACAACTGCTTTTGCCTGACCGACACCTTCCCAACCAGTTCGACTGTAAAAGGTGTTATAAATATTTAAGGCTAACATTTCTGACATATTCGAAGGCTCTCCATTTGTCAATGCTAAGTTTTGGTCAAACAATTTAAAGGAGTTTGTAAGTGTTAAAAACGTACAAATCGTAATGGATGGCATAACCATGGGAATCATAATTTTTCTTAAAATTTCTCCCTTTGTTGCACCATCTATTTGAGCGGCTTCTATCATATCAGGAGGAATATTTTGAATTCCTGCAATATAAATAATCATCATATATCCAATTTGCTGCCAACAAATGACAATGACTAGCCCCCAAAATCCATATTTGGAATCATAAGTCAATGTTCGATTAAAATTTAACAATACACCATTTAATAATAGATTCCATATATATCCTAAAATAATACCACCAATTAAGTTTGGCATAAAAAATACGGTACGAAATAAGTTCGTTCCTCTAAATTTTCTCGTCAAAGCTAAAGCCACGGTAAAAGCAAGAACATTAATTAAAATCACACTGACTACCGTAAAAGCAGCCGTATACCATAGCGCATGGAGAAAGGTTTTATCGGAACCAATTTTTAAATAATTGCTAATCCCTACCCATTTGGCATTGGTCACGGTTGTAAATTTACAAAATGATAAATAGATCCCAAGTAAAAAAGGGGCGATAAACCCAATCGTAAAGGCAATTAGCGTTGGCAATACAAATACGGGAAAATATTTTTTTATGTACTTATCCATCTTTTTACTCCTTTTATTCTTTTAAAAACGCTAAAAAGTGTGTATCACTTACGAAAGGAGCCATATGTTTTTCTATACGGCTCCTTTCCCTTCTCATCGTTTTCTTATAATTGCGATAATTTTATTTTTCATTTGCCGCAGCGTACTCTGTCTTCCATCCATCTACAAAAGCTGTTTTTACATTATCCCATTTTCCTGTGCCTTGTGCATATTCAAGAAGTGCACTTCCTACACCGTTTTTCCATTCTTCAGAAGGCATTGTTGTAAAACACCATGCAACGGATTCTTTTCCTGCATCAATGTATTCATTGGATGCTGTCACTAATGGATTGCTTGGAACATATTCCTCGGTAAATGTTTTAAATGGCGTTACAAATCCCATATCCGCCATTGCTTGACGACCTTTATCACTAGAAATTACCCAATTTAAAAATTCTAATGTGGCTTCGATATCTTCTTTAGACGCTTTGCTATTCACACACCAGTAATTTTCACTACCTGTACAAAGTCCTTGATTTTCTTCTCCTTTTGCCCCAATGTAAATTGGTAACATTCCAAGATCTTCATCCGCTACTTCGTTCCCTTGAATATCATTGTATGCCCATGTTCCATTTTGATAGAAAACAGCTTCTCCTAATGAAAATTCAGCCGCAGCATCTTCTGCTGTCTTTCCAGAAAGTAAACTTGGCTCACAAGTTGCATTGTTAATATATAAATCAAAAATGTTTTTATAGTTATCAAGATACAATCCTTCGATAGCATCGGTAGATTCAATTCCTCTGTCTTTGTATTCATAATAAATTGGTAAGTTTGCTAAATGAGTTTTAAATCTCCAGTCACTAGAGGAATCCATACCTGCTGATGTAAAGGCTCCGACAATTCCTAATTCATCTTTTTTCGCCTGAATATCTTCCACTACTTTTTTTAATGTATCAAAATTATTAATTTCTTCTGCGGATTTTACAACTGCACCATCCATATCCATATATTTTTTAAGAAGTGCTTTGTTGTAAATAATGCCATAAGTTTCAATAACATAAGCAACTCCTTTTACTTCTCCAGACTCTGATTTTAAGGCAAAGTCATCACTCTTTAACTGCTGATATACTTCAGAATCTTTTAAATCGTAACAGTAATCAGACCAAGAAGCTAAACCAACTGGACCATTGACCTGAAAAAGTGTTGGCGCATTTTTCTTTGAAATTTCTGATTTCAATGTGGACTCATAAGTACCAGAAGCCGCTGTCACTACTTTTGTTGACACACCTGTTTCGTCTTCATATTGTTTTGCTAACTCTTCCCATTGTTCCGCCTGCTCTGGCTTAAAGTTTAAATAGTATACAGAACCTTTTGCTTCCTTATTTTCCCCGCCTTCGGTATTTGAGTTTCCTCCACAGCCTGCAAGCATTCCCATTACCATAAGAGCTGCTAATCCTGATGCAACAAATTTTTTCATCCTTCTCATGTTTCTCCTTCTTTCTTTTTAATGATGGAATTGTTTCCTAACAATATAAGGGAATTATATTGTTAACTACTAAAAAAAAATATACTCCTCCCTTTTGGAAACGTTATCGGAAACGATATCGGTAACGTTTCCAAAAACTTGTTTTTATCATACACGACTTTTTTATATTTTTCAATACATTTTGTATTTTTTGTGAATTTTACACATTATTACAACCATTATTTATACATTTTAAACAATAAGAAAAACAGAAAAAACACGCTCTATCCATTCTTGATACAGCGTGTTTTTCTAATTTCTCTATTTATATTCTTTATTAATCCTACTATCTTTAACAGCAAAAATCACTATTGTTTTCTAATCCAAGCAATGCCTTTTTTAATTGCTCAAAATCCATTTGATCGGGATGAGAAAGGGCTTCATCAAAGTTTTTTATAAGCATTTCATATCGTTTATTATTAGTATCTTCTTTTTGTAATTGTACATAACGTTCCCGAACTGCCATTGGCATTTTTCCTTGACACATATAGCTTCCAATAATTTCATTTCCTTCTGGAATTTCTTTTTTTACTCGTTCTAAAATCTGATGAAAATATTCTTGACTTTGACCAAATCCTGCCGTTCCAAATAAGAAAATCTGTTTTTCTTTTAAGTCATGTAAGAAATTTTTCATCGCCTCATCACAAGTGCCTTTATCCGTCCAAAAACCAATGAATAAGACATCTGCCTTTTTTGCCTCTTCTGATATTTCTCCACAATATAAAACTTCTTTTTCTTTTAATGTATCAAAAATAATATCCGCTAATTTTTTTGTGTTTCCTGTTCTACTACTTACAACGATTGCATAGCTCATCTGCTCTTCCTCCTATTTTGTTATCATTTTTTACTTTCTTTTTCCATCATAAATGCAATGTACCCCTAAATGAGCCTTCATACCTCCAAGGCATTTTTGATTACATCGAATACAATGCTTTATTTCTTCCTCTTCCCCATTTGCTACTTTATTTCCCCATTCTGGATCTGCAATTAATTGTCTACACATTCCAACCAAGTCGATTCTACCTTTTTCCAATTGTTCCTCAATAAACTGTGGATTCGATAAAGCACCCACTCCACAAACAGGTAACTTTGTATATTTTTTTACCTCATCACAAAATGGTAAAAAACAGCCTTCTTCTTTAAAATATGGATGATTTTTTGGTGGAATCGTATCATTTAAGTCGGAGTGGTTTGCAAGTGTTACGTGAAAACTTGTCACTCCTGCTTCTTCTAATAATGGAACTGCTGTCTTAATTTCTTCCATTGTAATTCCTGCATTTCCATAATGAGGTTCTTCCATTCGAACGGCCAATTTAAAATCAATTGCACCATTTGGTATAGCTTTTTTCACCTCCTGAACCGCTTCTATTGCAAAACGTAGACGATTTTCTAATGTTCCACCATAACAGTCATCTCTCTTATTGAAAATAGGGGAGCTAAAACTTCCACACATCCGATCCCCATGGACTTGAACGAGATCAAATCCTGCCTTTTGTGCCAATTGAGCTGTAGTACCAAAGCCTCTTATAATCTCCTTCACCTTTTCTGGTGGCAAATTTGTAATATAAGGAGAAACTTCTTCATTCAATAAAACACGAAGTTGATCTTCTGATATTTTTCCTGCTTTCATATCGGGAATATATTTTACTAACGCCTGAAAATTAGAATCTGACATATGTAACTGTGCACAGGCCTTGGCACCATTTCTATGGATTGCATCTACAACCCTGCTATAATAGCCAAAGCCTTCTTCTGTATGGAGACAGACACCTCTACTTGGCATAACAGAGACATCTCCTATGATAATTAAGGCAGCACCGCCTTTTGCAATATCACTGATTTTTTGAATATATTCCTCTTCTTTCAGTCCCATAGAAGTTGGTGCAAATACAATTCGATTTTTTAATGTTACCGTTCCAAGTGTTATTTTCTTTTGTATTGTATCGTACATGCTGACTCTCCTTTTTGTACTAATCGATTGAGTAATGAATCGAGTAATTCTCTTTCTTCTTTCGAAAAATCTTTTAATTTTATCTGTTCCCATTGCTCAAAGAGCGTATAAATCTTATGAAAGACTTCTACTCCTTTTTCTGTTAATACAAGTTCTTGACTTCTTTTATCCACTTTTGATCGTTCTTTTTCCACAAATCCAGATTTTACTAGCTTATCAATACTTCTCGTCGTATGCCCCGTATCCATATGAATGGCTTGGGAAAGTTCTCCTGGAGAACAATGACTATGCTTTCCAATATAAACAACAAAAAACATGAGTCCAATGGATAAGCCCATTTCCTGTAACTTTTCATTACAAAACATAGTAAACTCTTTTTTTAATGCTAAAATTTGATAGGCAAATGATGTTTCCATAGATATTCTCCTTTCTTTTTTGTTGAAATACCAATTTTTTCATTGCTATTTGCATTTTATTTCATTTATCTGACTTTGTCAAATATATTTTTTATAAAGAGGAAGGAATCCGCCTTCTAACTCGAATTCCTTCCACTCTTTCTTATCCTTCGATTGCATCAATGGCTTCTATAATTGCAGAACGCATTCCCGCCTTTTCCAAAGCGGAAACACCAACAATTGTCGTACCTCCTGGAGAACAAACAGCGTCCTTCATCACAGCTGGATGAGTTCCCGTAACCGCTTGTAATTTTCCAGTGCCTGCTACCATTTGTCCCGCAAGACGATAGGCAACCGCTCTTGATAGCCCATGTTTCACTCCCGCATCGCCTAATGCTTCCATAAACATGCTAACAAATGCTGGTCCACAGCCACTTACTGTTCCTGCTACAGAAAGATGAGCGGTATCCACAGGTTGTACTAAAGAAACTTTTGAAAAAATTTCTTCAAATAATTTCCACTCTTCTTCTGTAAGAGAATGCGTCTCCTCGCATACAATAATTCCTTCTCCAACAGAGATTGGAGTATTTGGAATAGTACTAAGAT
The DNA here is from genome assembly GCA_905214925.1 of uncultured bacterium. Lineage (GTDB taxonomy): Bacteria > Bacillota > Clostridia > Lachnospirales > Lachnospiraceae > Scybalomonas. Next base: position 102,728 of record CAJMOB010000011.1, read on the forward strand.
GATGGGTTCCTTCTAATAAAATTTCTTCATAAGTTGCAAATGGACAACCAGCAGCAACGGATACAACAATCTTATTTTTCAATTCTTCTTTGATCGGCGTTAAAACTTCTTTGATCATATAAGGTTTTACTGCTACGATTAATAAATCCGCCTTCTCTGTTACTTCTTTTGCATCTTTGCAAGGATTCATCCCTTTTTCTCTTGTATTGTCGCATAGCTTATCCCAATTTTTTGCGCAAGCATACATTCTCTCCGGTTCAATGACTCCCTTATAAAGCAAACCATTTGCCATTGCCTGTGCCATGTTACCAAAACCGATAAATCCAATTTTTACATTTCCTACTGTTAACATCTTTCTCTCTACTTTCACTACTTGTTTTTAAATTTTGTAACTTGTAATAAGTAGCTCTCCTTTCTTCCTTTTTTCACTTCTGTTCTACTTTCTAATCTTTGAGGTTTTCTTTCTATTTTACTATAATCCATTGTATTTATCTATGCCTTTTCGTTATTTGACATTTTATCTCCCCTTTGTTAAAATCGACTATAATAAATTGTACAACTTATTTTTAAATGTAGGGGGAATTTTATATGCAAATATTCGCAATTATTATTTCTATCATTCTATTTTCCATTCTCTTTTTCTTCTTTGAAGATAAACGAGAACAAAAAAGAATTCGTATCTCTTTTCAACAATGTTATGGGCAAAAAATACATTCTAAAACTCCAACTTTGGAAAACTTAGATGAAATTTCTTTATATTATAATCTTATTAAAAAAGATATTCCATCCGATGAACTTGTGGATGAAATTACTTGGGAAGATTTAGAGATGAACAAAATTTTTGAAAAAGTGAATCATACCACATCCTATGTTGGAGAACAATTTCTTTTTTCAGAATTACATAGACTTCCAAAAGAGAAAGCAAAATTGAATCTACGCGAGAAGATGATTCGTTTCTTTCATGATAACCCAGAAAAAAGAGTGGATACGCAATATCTCTTACATAAATTACAAAAAGAATCGATTCATTTTTATATTCCAGAGTTTATTCAGTTATTACATCCACAGACAATTCCATTTGTAAGTCTATATAAATGGCTTTTATATTCCCTATTATTCTTTTTCTTTAGTGGAATGATAACACAAAACTCTTATCTTTTATTCGCTGCATCAATTAACTTTTTTCTAAATCTTGCTCTCTATGCAGTCAATAAAATGAAATATGAACTTTATTTAGAATCCTTATATGGAATCATTGCTACTGTGAAAACTGCAAAATCTTTATCTGCCCTATATCCAATGGAAGCTTCTTCTCTTTCTGCTTCGATTCAAAATTTAGATAAGATTTCACATATGGTAGTATTGTTAAAACAGAAAAAACAAATCGGATTTTCTGATGACGTCTTAGGGCTTGTCACAGACTATTTTTTTGGAGCATTTATGTTGGATTTCATTCTATGTCAACTACCCACGACCTAAAGGTCATGGGCTTGTAACTGCCCAGTCGTA
>CAJMOB010000012.1:0-97525 GCA_905214925.1 uncultured bacterium
TTCTTCATTCTTTTAGTAGAAAAGGAACTCCTTATGATAATGCTTGTATCGAATCCTTTCATTCCATTCTAAAAAAGGAAGAAGTAAATCAAAATGAGTATTATGATTTTAAAACGGCAAAACGAGCGCTATTTGAATATATTGAATCTTGGTATAATCGCAAGAGAATTCATAGTGCAATCAATTATTTAACACCACAGGCTGCACATAGTGCTGCCTAGTGGTGAAATAGTTAAACTTTTTGTGTCTATGATATTGACATAGATCCAAATTATTACATTACCCATACTGTTTTTATTATATGACAAAAATATATTATTCTATCAAACGATGTACTGATATAGTATCTATATCCAACCTTTTTTCTTTTTTTATTGTCTTTCACTCCATCCCTATACTATTCAGTTCCCTCTAATACTTTTTCTTTGATACTCAATCTATTTTTTCTGTCTGGTAGTATTTTCTTATCTCTACTTAGTTATAAGCTTTTCTAATACCTTTTTATAAGCATGTATTTTCTCTTCTTTTAAACTTGCTTAATTTCTTTTTACTACTAATACATAATCTACTTTACACTAGCTGTTTTTTCCCCTATTGTATCAATAGCACCACATAAACTTTTATTTCAATTGCTTCTAACTATTTTTATATTCCTCTCTATACACTACATATTCAATCACATTAGTAAGAAATTTTAACATATCTTTGCTGTCCATATACAAAGACTTACTACAATCCAATGTTCCAAGGATAATATTCTTTCCTTTTACCAATTCCTGATTTCGTAACTGTATGTATTCTAATAATGCTTTCTTTGACTTTCCCTTTCTAGTTATTAAAGCATTATGTATTATTGTGGATACTTTTCCATCAACAACAATACATTTATTCATATTAATTTGTACTACCATTTCATCACGTTCACCATCATTTTTCATAATGATAAGCACACTTTTTCCATCCGATGTTCCATATTTAGGGTCGTCTATCATTTTTTGAGTTGTAATAATGGTAAAACCAATCAAAAATTCTTTTTTAGTTTCTTTATCTCTCAACCGTATTACTCTATATACTCCGGATCCAAATCCTCCACCTGATGCATCATTATATTTTCTATACTGCTCTCCTAAATCATCAATCACTTCATATTTTTTTGATGGCAATTTTTTAAGTTTATGTGATGTGTCTAATAAACAATCATCCAAATTAATAATCGTAGGAATCAACTCTTCCCTTGTATCCTCTCCTATTTTTTCATAGCTCCATTCATATTTTTTCAGTTTTTCAATATTATAATATTCTTCATAGGGCAACCGTTCAAACTCCTGTAAATCTTCTACTATAGAATAATTACCCTCTATCATATCCTGATATGTTAAAATTCCTTCTATAGCTTCATAGCTATCTTCTTTTTCATTATAACAATAATATTCCATTTCAATACCATTAGTCACAATAAAATAAGGTGATTCAATACAAAAAGCATATTCTGCTGCCTGTTCTTTTACTTGTTGAGCTATAACAGATATTCTTTCCTCCTTACACTCAACAACAGCTAATGGTTTCTCATTTCCATTATCGTCAATAGCTGTTATCAATATATCAATTCTTCCATTTTTTTCCTTGACTCCATAATGGATAAGATGAGTTTCCACATGAATTACTTCTTTTGGAACTTTTAGTCCACGAACTAAAAACAAACATGTTTTTTGTCTCACTTTTTCTTCTGGCGTTATACAAACAAATGTATTCCTAAATGGATCAAAATATCTTTTTCCAACTTTACATTCACAAATCTTAAGTTCAATCTGATCATATATTTCTTTTACGTACATAGAATCTTCCTCTTAAAAGTTGACAAACTATTCTTTAACTACTATCTTATTATATTATCATGTATATTTTTATTAAATTTTTGACCGACTATTTTTTTATCATAATAAAAAATACAAAAATATATGTTCTTTAATTTACTATGTCACATATATCTGATATTTTGCTCTTTATATTTTTGTTTTTGTAGAAATTCCTTAACAATAAACAAAAAAGGCTAATACTATATAAATAATATATTAGCCTTTTTCATATTCTCATATAAATGCTAGCATATACTAATAAAAAAATTTAAACAAACTACATATAAACTTTCAAAAATTATTGAACTGTCGATTACTTCCCATAACCACGTTCTTTTAATAACAATGCACAAGCTACCTTTCTTTCATCACTACTTCTTTTATACTCCTGATATAGTCTTTTATCATCATATTTATCATACATTTCTTTATAACGCTGAATTCTTTCTGTTCGTTTTTTCACATCCTCAATTTGACTTTTTACTACTTCTCCTGCAAATTGCCCTAATTTATCCATAAATCCCATTTTATCGCTTCTCCTTTGTTATTCTATTTAAAAACTTCAAATCTTCTTTATCTTGCATTCTTAGTTCTTTTTTACGTTTCCTTAAATCGGTTGCGGTATCCAAGGTATTTGCTGACTTAGAACGATTACAATGATAGCATAAAAGTTGTAAATTGTATCTTGAGTCATCCCCCCCTTTGCTCTTAGGCAAAATATGATCAACATCTATGTCTTTTTTTCTAAATTTCTTACCACATTTTGGACAAGTATACCAACCATTATTAGAATTTGAATTTATAAACGCTTTTGAACGATAATCAGAATCCATTTCGTAGAGATCATGATAATCTTCTATAATTTCTCTATGCTCTTTATTATCCTTTATTCCCTTCATAAAACCATCAAGAAATCCCATATTCTTTACCTCATTTCTTTTTCACCCAAGAATGTAATCCATTTCTCCCACCACTACAAGCACGATTCCATTTTTCAGGAGGCTTTTCTCCTCTATTAGCAGTTTTACAACCACATTTTTTACAATACCATTCTACAGCCATAAGCTTTCTCCTTTCTAATACAAGGAAATCACAAATAATATATAATTTGCATAAATATCTCCTATATTTTTATTATTTTTTATTATATATCACTTTTTATTATTTCTCAAGTTTACTTTTGTTTTTTATGTTCGCTACGAATTACCTGCTACTATTTCAACTTTTAATTCTTTTTTCGTTACAATTATAAATTAAATAAAAATGTGTAATTTTATTACATTTTGTATGCTTTGTGTCTCATATTGGTATAATATTGTCAATTTAATCGAAAGGAGAAATCATAATGGGGAAATCTGCTCTCAGCCTAAAATTACTAGATTTGAGACAACAACACAATTTAACTCAAAAACAGTTAAGTGAAGCACTTCATATTGGAAGAACTACTTATTCTTATTATGAAAGTGGTACAAGAGTTCCTGATCTTGAGACTTTACTTTCTATTGCCAAATACTATCAAATCGGCGTTGATTCTCTTGTAAATGAAATAACATTTCCAAATATTGATACGTCTGATAAAACTTACTATACCCAAAATCCTAATGATGTTCGTATCTTACAGCACATTAAACAGAAAAAGATTGATCCTAATTACATCCTTTCTTTTGATAAAGATGATATTGAATTTTTAATTAATTTTAAGAAGCTTGATCGTACAAACCAGAAAGAACTCAAATATTTATTGAACTATAAACTTAGAAAAAATCCTAATAAAGATAATGGCATAAAGAATGATAATGAAAAATAATGCTCTTCCACATAAAAAAGAAGAGGAAACTAGCATAAACCAGTTTCCCCTTCTTTTCTTATTGTACAGATGCCTAAAAACCATCTTCAAACACAAAGTATTTAATGAATATTTATACTTTATGATTGCAATACCCATTCTTCATTTTCACCATACACAAATGTGCTATGATAATTTTCTTTTTTTACAAACCACCCTTTTCCAATTTCCATTTGTTCTTCATCACTGTTGATATTTAATGTGAGAATTCCTGTAACTCCCATTCTATTTTCTGGAATAATAACATAATCTGGACAAGCATAGTTCATTGTAACTTCTCCACAAATACTTACAGATAACTCATTATTATAATTCCGAATTGTAATTCCTTTATTAACATCTCTATCTGTATACTCTGTTGTCCCAACAAATATAGCTGATGGTGACACAGGTAAATACTTTCGTACAAAATAAGCTTGTCCTCCAACCATCAAAGTACTTCCCATTTCCGCCGAAATAGCAGCATTTTTTCCTAATACTTTTATATCAGAAACCACTAATTCCCCTAACTCATATTCAGCAGCATAACCTCTTACAATAACATTACAATCCACTGCTCCTTCTTCTGCACTTTCTGATATATATGCATGAGCATCTACAATAAGAATAACTTCTCCATCTCCATTTCGTGAAAAATAGATTGCACTATGTTCATCATTCCATTCTGAAAATCTTATTAGAGAATTTTCATCAGAACCTACATATTTTTTATCTCCTACTGAAATACTTCCATCTTTTTTACATTTGAGACTATCATTTCTAATAGTTTCAATAGCTTCTAATGAATCAAAATGAATTTCTCCTCCAGACACAATATATACTTCACCACCTTCTTCTATCTTCATAGATGGTATTGTATTTTTCTCAATAGAAAAAGTCATCTTTTGAATAGTAATTGTTTCGATTTTCCCTTCATTATTGATAATTCCGCCTTCAGATACTGTAATATTTCCTTGTCCCTCAATTATCAATGTCTTATTTTCTGGAACAGTTAATGTCTTCCCATTTTCTATCAAAACAACATCAGAAAGTTTATATGTATCTTGTGCTTTATCTAATTCATTTTGCAATTCTTCTACTGTCATTGTTTCTTTTATTTCATTTACTTTTATTGTAACATCCTTTGCTGCTGATGTATCATAAGATACTGTAATTTTTCCTTCTCCACTATTTAATCCCATAATATTAAAAGTGAGATTTCCTTTTTCATCTAATGCCAAATTGTCATAGCTAATGTTATCATTCACTTCAATTTTCACTTTATTTATATCAATTGCAGCACCTGAAATTATTGAATTATTCTTTTTCAAAATAATCGTAGCTATCGCTTCTTCTCTTACTGATATTTCACTTATATTTAATGTAATATCTGAAACTTCATAAGTATCTTTTTTTCCGCTCTCCTCTGAATCGTTTGATCCACCAGTTGAGCTACCGCTAGAACCACCTCCACCAATACTACCAGCACCATTGTTTGTGCTATCGCCTACAGTATTTTCTTCATTCTTTATCTCTTGTCTTCCAGATGGTGTTGTAACTATGACTTTTTCTTCTGAGTGATTTTCTACGTTTACTTCTACATTTTCTTTTATTACCTTTACGTCACTGCCCTCTGAGCCCTTCTGTAAAAGAATATCTAGTTTTGTTTCAGTTTCTACGGACACTTTAACAGCAGAATCAAGTTTTGCACCCTCTGCTTCTTTTGCTACCTCAACTTTGATTCCTTCTTTTGTTACTCCATCTAATTTGATATTAGAAGGAGCACCTACAGAAATTTTTTCTACAGTTCCATTTGCAGTAACTGAAATATTATTTTCCTTTTTCACCTTTAATTCTTTTATAACACCTTCTACCTGAACGGTTGCAGTTGCACCTTTGGTCATAAAACTCATAGCATCAACGCTTCCTTCATTTCCTACAACTATTCTAGAGTCTTTTGCATAGACTCCAATGCGATTTCCCTTTGCGTTTTCATACCATGTGTTTGCTTTAATATTTTTAATCCTAATTGTTTTAAATACACCATTATTCGTAATATCTGCATTTGGGGCATCCACTACTAAATTAACTTTACTATAATTTCCAGTAGGAATTGTTAAATCGATATTACTCTTTGGGGCAATTGTAAGATCGGTAATTTTTTTATTCTTTAAAGCAGAATCTAACTGTACTTGTGTCACAACCTTCTTTGTTGTATTTACTTTTACTTTATATTGTGCAACATAGTTTTTCTTTGGTGATTTCACTTTACAACGAATGGTTGCTTCACCTGCATTTACTCCTGTCACAATACCTTTTTCGTTAACAGTTGCTACTTTTTTATTGTTGCTAGTCCATGTATATTTTGCATTTTTATATTTTTGAACACCTAAAGTGATTTTTTCCCCTGCTGTAATATTTTTTACTTTTGTAACTTTTTTTAACTGAAGTACATGGATCTTAGCTACTAATTCCTTTGTGGTATTTCCTGTTTTCACACTACAGGTAATCGTTGCAACACCATTACTCTTCCCTGTTACAACACCTTTTTTATTGACAACTACTATTTTCTTATCACTACTGGTCCACATGTAAGTAGCTTTTTTCGGTTTGTTTTTTACTGTAAGTGTCGTTTTATCACCTACCGCAATTGTTTTTGCTTTCACATTTAATTCTGGTTTTGCCGCCCCAGAAACTGGAACTAATGACGCTGTCATAGCACAAACAAGACCAAATGCAAGAACTTTTTTCCCATATTTTCTCATATGAGACCTCCTTTTATTGTAAATAGATTTATTTGTAAAATACACTAATCCTCAAATAGTTATATTTTACAAATAAGATTATATGTTATATTTTGTTACTTTTCAATCTTAATTTTATTCTAGTAATATATTTTCTTATAAATACTTTAATTAATCAAAAAAGACATCTTATTTTATGTATATGAAGTCATATTAAATACCTTTTTCATGAATCGGTGTCCTATTTTTGTTATTTCAAATAAAATTTTATACCAACTTAGCTTCAAATTTCCTTTTCTTTTCACTAAATCTTCCTTATTATAATGAATTTAGTAAATTTTCCAGTATCCATGTCCACCCTTTCCAATAAATTGAATGATTCCTTCTTTTCTTAGTTCGACAATACGATACCGTATAATAGGTAATGTGCGTTCCATTTTTTCGGCTAATTGTTTTGCTGTAATTGTTGGATTTGCTCTGATCTCTTCTACAATGCGTTTTCGGTCTCTTTCTCTTCCTTCTTCTGTATAAGGAGAATATGGGTATTCTATTTCTATATAATTTTCTTCCTCATACTTATCCTTTAAATTCTCTGACATTACCATTCCTACTTCTTTTAAGTTGAATAACTCAACTGGACTAAAATAAATACGAAGTTTCTCAGGATATACGATAATTTTTCCTATATCATCTATCATTTGGTATACCGTTGCTTTTTCCACTCCACCATTCTCTAAGCGTTGCTTCATCTTCTGAATCCTTTGTTCCAGCTGTACCATAGCATACTGTTGTTCTTCTAATTCATTTTGTTTTCTTTTATTTTCCTGCTCTTTTTCTTCTAGCTCTTGATTTTTTCTCTTATACATTTCATCTGAAATAACAGAATCTAATAGCTTCTCTAGCAACTTATCTTTTTGACTTTGTATTTGCTTCTTTTCTTCTTCTAATTGTTTTTGCTTCTGTATTACATTATTTTCTCCTAAAGATTCCCTTAATAAAACAACTACCTTCTGAATCAATTCTTCTTGCTTTTCATAAGCAATCGTCTGATATTTCTTACTCATTTCTTGTAATAATTGAAATAATATCTTTTGTTCAATATGGCAGTTATCACAACCATCGTTAAATTTTTTTTCTATCTTTCTTCTGCTATCCAAACATTCTTTTTCTCTCCTCCCATAGCTTAAGTAAGTACTACATTGCCATACTATCACCTTTTCCCCTGCTCTTCTTCGTGTTCTTTTATAATATGGTTTTCCACAAAGACCACAAACTAATTTTCCTGATAGCTGATATTGGCTTGCTTGACTTCCCTTTTTATAAGAACCATTTTGATGATTTCGTTCTGCTCTTAAATTCATTTGCTCATTTGCACTTTCCCATAATTCTTCTGAAACAATTTGAGGAACAGCTCCCTTTTTTATAATCCACTCCTCTTTTGGATTCTTTATATTTCTTTTCGTCTCAAAATCATAATGTACTTTATTCATAATCGCATCTCCCTTATATAAGGGGTTTCGAATAATTCTTCGTATGCTAGTAGAGCTTAATACATTCCCTTGCTTTGTTCTACTCCCTTGATTCATTAAAAATATTTCAATCGTCCTTGCCCCATACCCTAACGAACTATATTCAAATATCGTTTTTATAATTTCTGCTTCCTCTTCATCAATTGCTACCTCTCCATCCAATAATTTTTTATATCCTATGGTCTTAGAAGTTAAAATTACTTTTCCTCCATTTTTCTGTCGCTGTCTATGAGCATTATTTATTTTTTTACTCAACTCTCTGCTATAGTCTTCTGCTAAAATAGCTTTAATTCCTGTTATTAACGAATCATCTGTTGAATAAAATTTATGCTCAATGTAAATATATAGCTTCTTTCCACCTTCGATCATTCTATCCAAGAACAAATACCAATCTTTTACATTTCTCATCAATCGATCTTGGCTCTTGATGACTACGATATCAAATTCATCTGTTTGAAGATTTTCAAAAAGGCGAACATACTCTGTTCGCCCTTTTGTTGATGTACCACTTTTTAGTTCTACATATTGATCTACCAAAATCCATCCGTTTGCTTCTACTGCTTGTTTTGCTTCTTCAATTTGTTTTGATAACGCATTTACTTGGGTTTCTTCTTCTGTACTACATCTACAGTAAATAACTGCTCTCTTTCTTTGCATAACCTATTTCTCCTTTAATCTATGTAATATTTGAGCCTGCTCTTTTTTGCTAATAAATTCTTCCTCATATAATAGTTTAATGATTGCCATAATGCTCATTTTTTCTTGCATTGTATCTTCCTCCTGTTTTCGTTCCATTTGATTCTTCTCACACTTTTTCTTCTATATAATATATGCTGTAAGAAGAAATCATTTGATTAGATAATAATTTCAATTGGATTATTGCTGATTCTTGCCTGTCCATTTACTTTAAACTTACCAACTGCTAACGCATGACCAATTGGTAATTGTTGTAATCGTTTTTTTGCTATTTTCTGAATACTAGCTGGAAATTGCTTCACAATGGCACTTATTTCTGATTCTGATGGTTGAAAATAAAGTCTTGTTCCAACTTGTTCTAAGATAGCTTTCTGCTCTTTCTTAAATATAGAAACCGTTTGTGTTGCTAGTAATAATTCCACCCCATACTTTCTTCCCTCTGTCAGCAAACGGAATAAGGGCGAATCCTCTTTGAAATTCATCCTTTGAAATTCATCAAGGACAATAATAACTGGTGTTTTTTCTGTCCTAGTAACCACATAATCAAAGAGCCACCATAGAAAAAATTCCATACAAATATTTCGAATTTCCATGGATAATCTCGATAAATCAAAAATATTAATTCCACTTAGCCTCACATCGGAATTCATATTTTCAAAAATCCCACTTTCTGCTATCCACTGTATTTTTAAACGTAAATTTTCTGTTTTCGCTTTAGATTCAAGGTACTTCAAGACTCCGCTCCATGATATGACATCACTTCTTTCTATCTCAAATTGTATTGCCTCCTGTAATAAAGTGCTTTGGAGCCTACCTAGTCGAAGTACTACTGAAAATATAGATGTAATTCTCGCAGCCAACTCATAATCTGTTTCTAGATCATCATCTATCCTCTGTCTTTTAAATACTTGTACTGGTAGTCCTGCCTTTCTACAGTTAACAATATTTGCTTGTTTTTGTATCCTATTTTTCCAATCTCCTGTGAAATCAGGGATAACAATTATCCCTGACTCCATATCCCTTGATTCTATGTATCCTCGCAGAAAAGTCGATTTCCCTGTTCCGCTCTTTCCTGAAATTAATATAGAATTGTTATAAGATTCTTCCGAATCAATAGATATCCTTTCATTATTTTTTGTTCTACCAATCATAATTTTCCCTCCCCTTCTATAAGAGTCCATACTCTTCTTCTAGTCTTTTTTTATCTAGAACAAGACAATATTCTCTTTTCTTTAAGCTGTTAATCCAAATTTGTTGTGAAAATCCCCTTCCTACTGTTTGAGTCATTCTTAGGAATCCCTCTCTCTTTAATTCTTGAGCTACCCATAAAGGCTTTTTCATTTTCATATTAAATGATGATAATAGTTTATTTAAGAAAATTTTATATGGGATAGCGATAATCTCTTCATCATAATATAATGATATCTTTTTACTATCTATTTCATCATTATGTACTCTTCGAGCAATCTTTTGGAATCTTCCTTCATTAATTCCTTCAACTAGCTTACTTATGAACTCATCTCCTATTCCTTCTGGTTCTCGCCATTGCATAGTTATTTTTCTAAGTTTTTCATATTCTTTTTGGAACCATTCTTCCATTTCATCTGAAACACTATATCCACACGCTCTTAAAATCTTTAAAGTGCTTCTTAAAATAGTTTCTAGATCGTCATCTGCTTTTCTTATCGGATTCAAATCAGAAATAATATCTTCAACTATCTGGACATGTTCCTCAAGACTGCCAATCCACTCTCTTATTACACTCGGATAAAGAATATATTTCTCTAAAAATTTTTCAGGCATTGGCAAATACAATACATCATTTCTCGGAATCTCGTCTAGGAATCTTTCACCAATGAAAATAATGGTTCCTCTAAAATTAATTCCATCAACAGTTTCACCTTGTGCTATTTTTAGAAGATCACCCATATTCTTTACACCTACTTCCCTATCATATTCTTTTCTATAGTTTCCTAAGTAAACAAATAGAATTTCATCCTGTAGCTTTTTGATAACAGCTTTTATTTTTTTCCATGAAATGAAAATATCTATACTATTTTCTCTTTTAGATTCATAGAATGATAATTTCTGCTTCACTTTCACAAAGTTTTCCTCCTGTTCTTCAATGAAAAGAACAGGTATCCGAAACTTCTTATTTAAATACGGAGGTATAACAGTAGCAAGTTCTATTAATAAAAGTAAGATATCATCTTTTGAAATTTCTTTTAAATACTCATTTATCCTGATATGAGGTTTTATTAAAACTGCCGTTTTTACTTCTTCCATATATTCATGATACTTCGATTCAGCGGTATAGAATTTGGATTCATTACCTTCTAGATACCAACCTGGTTGTATTTTATAGTCAATACAAACTCTATTCTTATAGAGATTTAAAGAATTCATAAATATACCAATTTTTTCCTGATTACTTCCAACATGAAATTTCACACCTGAAGCCTGCAATTTTATGAGCATATCTTGCTTTCCTAAATCCTTTTTTTCTATAAAAATTTGAAGAATTCTCTCTCCATTGTTTAGCACAAACAATGTTCCTTTTTCTTTAAATTCCACAATATCTTCTATAGAATCACTACAAAACAGAAGTTCCTGATCTCCTCCATCTTTAATCCAAATCCCTAGTTTCCCTTGCTTTGTATATGGCTGAACACAACTTTTCCAATTAAATTTCTTTTTATCTTTTTCAAGTTCTCTTCCTACTCTCTTACCTTCCTTAAAATCTATAATTCGTTGATCTTCATATGTACTGTATGGCATTGTCAATGCTACAGTATTATTATAATCACATGGAAAATAATTAAATGAATTATATCCTAAACAGTCCTGTGTGTTTCTATATTGAACATTTTCAATAGGAGCATCATAAATATACTCTCCTGTACTTTCCATTCTATCCTCCTTAGGATTATTTAATGGTTCTTCTCTAACTATTCCATTACGTATCCTTTCGTAGATCATCTTCTCATAGTTCTTTGTTCGTGCCTGATTTTTTAAAATAAGTTTTTCTTGCATTTTAATATTCCTCCTGTTTTCATTATGAATTTTTCCAAATCCAATTAATGCTATTTATAAATGTCTTTTACTTTAATTCGTTCTAATTATACTATTTTCACTTCGCATAAATTGGTCTTTAAATATATTTATTTTTTTATTTAAATATATTGTATTTTATCTTTTCTTACTGTATAATAAAAGATTAATCATTTCAAAGGAGAAAATTATATGAACGAAAAAGATTATGTAATTTATATAAATTCATCAAATATAACAAACAATTCTAAACTTTGGTCATATTTTCAACCTAACGATTATTCTTCTTATGAGAAATTTTCGACTAGTATTTGTAAATTTTATCTTATTCGAGATTATTTAATTCATAAAATTATCAAATATAACCTTTATTGTGATCCACTCTTCACATTAGATTTACTTTCTAAGAAAATAAATACTGATATCTTTAATTTACAAAACAGTATTCTAGATTCTGCTTCTCTTTTAAATAAATCTATAGAAGAAGTAATCACTAAATATAATCCAGAGCTTGCTGATGACTTAAAAGTTATAAAAGATATATTTCAAGGTATTTCTTCACTAAGTATCGTTGAAATCGATATTTTCCTTAATAACTTATCAGAATATCTAACTGAAGAATTTAAAACTAAGAATTATATAAACGATATATTGAAAAAGCTTAGTAAATTACAAGAAAGTACTACATCATTTATAATTTTAAACTTTATTAACCAATTTGATACATTGCATTATAAGAAGCCATTGGTAATCAAATTTTCTCCTAATGATATTGCCGAATATATTAGCTTTAAACAAGAAAACGATTCCAATTTTCAACTAGACTTTCTACTTGAAAACTATAATAAAGGTATAATAAAATTTTTAAGTGATAAAAATCATATATATAGAACTGCCTATTTTAGACTTAACGAACAGAGTTTTAAATCTGAAATATTCAATTTGGGCTTTTCTCCTGTCTATTATGAACTTGCTCATTTTGAACATGAAATTTATAATAATGTCACTGAGTATGTGATTAATGAAAGCGTAGTTAAAAAAATACATGACTTAATTTTAGAAGATTTTGATTTATCCCCAAAAAACTTTACTGGTTGTATATGGGAATCATTGGTAAACTCTTTAAATTCCAAGTCTTATTGTAAAAACAGTTATACAGAATACAAATTTCCTATTTTATTAAAATTTATAAAAATGATTCAGTATTTAGAAGATGAGCGTCAATTCGTAACTGAACTTATTAAACTTTACTTAAAAAAACAATATAAAGACTTTCAATTAAATTTAATAAACCATATTACCACTAACACTTTCTTTTCATGCTTTGAACCTATATCTTCATACTCAATTATAGGTAAATTGTTTCCTTATCACACTATTCAAATAGCAACATGTGAAAATATATATTCTTGTAAATATTCATATTTATGTAATTATAATCTTATTTTTCTTTTGGATTATAAAAATTATTTTTTTGAAAAGTCTACCCAAAAAATATGTATACCAATTGATACCTTTTGTAGTACTAGTACACCATTAAAAGTTAATAATAAGAAAATTGTAATCAGAGATAACTTACTTTACATTGACATTCCCATATTCACCGAAGAAACTACCGAATTCATTATTGAAACTCCTGGAGAACATGAACCCTCATATTTAATCACTGTCTTTCCTACAACTTGCAAATTAATAGAAGAATATAAACCTTATCTTTCTCCTAAAAAGCCTCTAGAGCCTAAACTTAATAATCCTCATAATCTTTATCGTCCTAGTAATATATCAGAAGAAATTTCAAAGAAATTATCAACCTCTTGGGAATCAAATGAGGATGAACTTCTTTGGGTCTTACAACTTGTAGAACAAAATTTTTATCGCTACATATCAAAGTTGCTTGATTTTTAAAATTTATCTTTCATTATCTATAAACCTTTTATTTTAGCGGCTTCTACAAAATTTTTAATCTTTTTTTATTTTTCAAGCACAAGAGCAGGGAACTCATCCCTGCTCTTTCTTGCATTCTACTTCTTTCTTGTAACGATAAAAAGTTGCCTTTGTCATACCTAGCTCTCTCATTAATTGAAATGGTCTCTTCTCTCCACTCTCAACTTTCTCATACTTTTTAGAAAACTCTTCTAAACTCATCTTTCTTGGTCTACCATAATCGTCCCATTCTCCTCGTTCTTTTTTTGCCATTATTCCTTCTCTTTGTCTTTTATCTTTCTTTTCCATTTCAGCTTGTGCCATACTGGCATATAACTCTATCAGCATATTTCCGACTGCTTCCAATAACATTTCTGCAATTGAATTATCCATTTTTTGTATTTGTATCAGAGTTGTTGGTAATTCTAAAATCATCACTCGAATATCATGCTCCTTAAACCATCTTAACTCATCTAAAATAGCTTTCTTATCCCTTCCAAGACGATCAAGCTCTGTAATAATCAAAATATCCCCCGCACGCAATACCTTATTTCTCAGCAATTGGTACGAGGGACGTTCAAAATTTCTTCCTGTCTTCTGATCCGTGAATATTTCCACTAAATTATAATCATTTTCTTCACAAAATCGTTTGATTTCTTCTAAACCACGATCTAAATGTTGTTCTACTGTACTTGTCCGATGATAACCATAAACATTCATTTTTTACTCTCCTTTTCCATTTTTTGCTCTATTTAGTATCAAAATCTCTCTTTTTTCATGAGAATATCCAAAAATCTTTTGGATATTCCCAAAAAGTCCTTTAGCACCTTTTTGAACTGTATCCTCAATTTGTATACTTTTTAAGACTCATTTCTATATAAAAAAGACAGGATTTACTCCTGCCTTTTCCATGTTTCTTATAAATGCATCATTTACATTATTTTCTGCCTAGCTTTACTTTCTTTGAAATTCCCCATCAAATTGTAGCTGACTAATTAAATAAATTGGAATCGTATACATTTTGTCGTGAATGCCACCATACGTATCTCCTTTAAGCATATAGATTCCATCTACTTTTTTATCTCTCAATAGAAGTTCTGCTGTTTTCCCTGATGTACTACCAGCTTTCACTTCAATTCCAAAATTCTTATAATTGGCTCGATTATTCACAAAAAAGTCTATTTCCCCTTCTTTATACACACCAAACAGTGGAGAAATTCCTGCAATTTTATAAGAATTGCAAAGTTCCTGTAAATAACGATATACAAAGGTTTCCGCTAAAATTCCTCTTATCGTTGCTAAGTCCGCTCCTGCTATACTTAGGAAATATCGTGCTACCCCCACATCTTGAAAATAAAAGCGTACATTCAAACTCGTATCCAAAATGTTACATTCATTAGCCTTACCACAATACCCAATGACATTAGAACGATATAACCATGCAATCGCCTGATTAATACTTTTCTTTGTAACTCGATTACTTTCTTCCTTATACATAATAGAAGAAAGTTCCGTTACCAAATCCGAATGCCCTTTCTTCTCCTTTATCATTGTCTGGGCAATAGCTGGTAATAACTGTTCAAAAATATTAATGTCCCTCACATCACCCAAGTACATCTGAGATTCTTGAATAAAGATCTGAATAATATTCCCAATTTCAGGAAATATAGCTTCAATATTCTTTGTCTCTAAGTATCGCTTTATTACAGCAGGATAACCACCAATTTGCAAATACAATTCATAATATTCCCTTATCTCATCATAATACTTATGATCACTTTCGCCAAAGAAATCCAGTTCTTTTAACATGGTTCTCTTATCAAAAATATCCAAGAACTCTTCAAAGGATAGTGTATTTAACGTAATTTTATAAATATCGCCTGCTGGTAAAAAGAATCCTTTTTCATATGTTCTCCCTAAATAACTCCCTGTTACAACAACATAACTCTTAAATTCTCTTGCAAATGTTCGTATTGTATTATACACCAAGGAAGACTCCTGAATTTCATCAATCATAATCAACGTATTCTCATCATCAACAAAATCCACATTATATAATTTAAGTGCATCATAAAGAGGTTTTTCTGATCCTTTTTCTCCAATTTCCCATCTCTCAGCAATCTCCATACACTTTAAAAATTTTTTTCCTGTTCTTTCTGCCATATTAATGTAAATAAACTGTGTAAAGTTTTCTTGAGCAAACTTTTTCAGAATATATGTTTTCCCTACTTGTCTTGCCCCATTTACCTCTAAAACTTTATTATTTTTGTCTTTCTTCCAAGCTAACAACTCTTTATAAATATCCCTAGAAAAATCAAACATATTACCACCTCTTTCTATCTCTTATCTCCTAGTATATCGAAAAGACTATCTTCTGGCAACTTTTATAATACTCCGTGTTATTTTAATACGAAATAACACGGAGTATTTACTCACTCTTGCTTATTCTCCAAATTCTCTTTCCATATATCTAAGTCTTGTGAGAAAATTCCACTCGTTCTCGTTGCTGATAATACCGCATCAATCAAGGCTCGTTTCTTTGCCATCTTTAAAACGGTATTAATAATATTATATGGATCGCTTGAATGATATTTCTTTTCCTTTGTATTACAACTCCCAACCCCTTCTGCCTCAATGATTCCTGTTTTTTTATTACGGATAATCACTTTGATTTCATAATGGAAAAAGCCATTTTGCCAATCCTCAATACGATTTGTCACTTCTAGTGTTCTTGAAAATCCATAAATATCACATAACTTTTCTGCACCAGCTTTAAAAAGTGCTGGTTTTTCACATCCAGGAATTACTCCATAGTCAATACCACTGACCATCATATACCGTATGAAATCTTGTAATTCCTTAATTCGATCTTTTGCCTGTTGTAAAGAGACATTCATTTGTGGTATCGAATCATATCCTTCCAGTACTTGTGGCTGTTCTACTAATGTCGTTTCCTCTTGATTGTGTCCCACAATATCCTTATGTATCTCTTGCATACTAGGAATCACTTCTTGGTTCACAATTTTATCCATTTCTTTCACCTTTTTACTGATTCTTTCCTTTAACTCCATTTTTATTCCCTTCTTATCCTGCGATTGAAAATCTTCTTCCTTCGATTTTCTCTACATACTGCTCATAAATATCTGGTTGTTCTGCTTTTAACTTTTTGCTATTCAGTCGTTCCGTTACCGTTGGATTCCATCGAACTTGATACATTCCAACCACTCCCTCTGTCTTGTTTTGTAAAAGTAGTTTTAGGCGATTAGCAAGTTCTTTTTTCTCTTCATTCAATCTTTTCAGTTCTTCATTGACTTCTAAGTAATGATCGATCCAAGCTCTGCTTTCTTCTGGAAGTAAGATCTTACTTTTCTCAACTTTTTTATAGTAACTATCCAACCATTCTCCAGTCCGATCGGCACCATCTGGCTCTGGCATTTTCTTCTCTACAACACAGTTCCAAAATTTTTCTTCCATAGCAATGATTAACTCGATCATCTCTTCATCTCTTTCAATCTCTTTTAGATAGAATTTATTTCCACCAACCAACGCTGCAATATACGCTTTTTTGTATCCTGTCACTGCAAGATAATGTTGTACTTGCAATTGATATTCTTCTGGTATTCCCTGCTCCCACACTTCTTTTTTATATTCAATGGCTGTTTTAGCTTCAAATATACACAAATTTCCATTACTATCTCTGACAACACCATCTACATCTGCAATCATAAAAGGGTACTTCTCATGCTGTAAAATCATGTTTTTTGCACGCACTTTTAAGCCTGTCCGTTTTATAAACTCTTGCTTTACAACATTTTCTAATACAGTTCCCCAATATGCTATTTCACTTTCTGTTTCTTTTAAAGGAAGTTCCCCCAACTTTTCTTGCCACAGTTCATAAATAGATTTATATTTATTTAATCCTGCAATAATACTAACATCACTTCCACCAATTCCTTCTCTCCTACATTGCAACCATTCTTCCCGTGTTAAATTTTTCTTATGATATAAAACTCTCATACAATACTTCTCCTTCCATTACTATACAATCTCAATCTCATCTGTCTCTTTGTTATACAAATAAACATGATTTGATAACCACTCTTCTCTTGCAACAACGGTTTCATTTGTGTTTCTTACCATATCTTCAAATATCCTTTTATCATCTTCTGCATCTGCTTCTAATAATAAAACTTCGTGTACACTGCTTGGTAAAATAAAACAAGATTTTCCTTTATTTCTAGCAAATTCTTTTACCTTATCGCTAAGGAACATAGCAATTGCTCCACTTTGCCCTACTATATTCGTTAAACAATAAAACATCTTATCTTCTTTTGTATCGATTCCTAATATATCAGATAAACTCTGTATTTTTGTTGGAAACAATCGTTCTGTATTAGAAAGGGCATATTCAAAATCTTCTTTTGTTAAGTTTAGCTTTGTTCTAATATCCTCTGTAATTAAAATAGAAGCACGCATATCCTCTTCTTGATCAATTAAAATGCGATAAACAATTGCTAAATCTAACTTTTTCATATGTGGAATTTTTTCTAATCTCTCTTTATTCCACTCATAGTTGATAACTTCCGCATACAAACGTTGTCTTAAATACCATTTTCCCTCTGAAATGATCTGATTCATAACACTCTCTACTTTCCCCACTTTTTTTCTCCTCTCTTTACACAATTGTCTTACTTCATATACTATTTGATCTAAATCAACTCCTCCTTGAAATTCCTTAAACAAAGTCTTAACTCCTACTAAAAATCCTGTTGTTTCTCCAAATTCTACAATTTCTAATTGAAACCTTTCCTCTCCATTTAGAGCCATATTTTCTTTTAAGGTGATTTTGGTATTATTATCACATACCATTCTCATTTTAGTTTCCAATACCTTTGCAAATCTTTTTAAATCCATCATTTTTTCTCCTTTTCCTATACGATATCAATATTTTTTCTTTATTCAAACTTCCATGGTACATTCTTTCCAAAGTTCTTTTTCTTCTTCTAAAAAACTATAATAATTCCCTTCATCTCCTAAAATAATGTGATCATGAATATTAATCCCCAAAAACTTTCCACATCTAAGGATTCGTTTTGTGAATTTTCGATCTTCTATTGAAGGACTTGGATTTCCTGTTGGATGATTATGATATAAAATAATAGCCCTAGAGTTTGAAAGTAATGCTGTCTTAAAAACTTCTGGTATTGAAATTTGACATTCACTACTTCCCCCTAGGGCTATTACTTCGAATGAAACTGGTTCGTTTCTTCCATTTAAACATGCTGCTATCATACATTCCTTATTAAATTTCTTAAAAACACTATATCCAAGCTCTTTTGCATCCCCTGGCCCTAAAATTTGTTTTTCTTCCCAGGGAATCTCTCGTTCTTTTACAATTTCCAAATGTACAACTGAAATCTTTGTTTTTTCCATCTTACATCTCCTATTCCTTCTAAATTGTTTTCACTAATTGGTATGCTTTATCAATAAACGCATTTCCATCTAATGTTTTTTCAAAAAGTCTTTCTTTATAGGAAGCTGTTTTTCTCAAAGGTTCCATATGTGTTGCAAAATCAGAAACGGCATTAATAAAACGATATCCATCTTTCTCCAGCTCTTTTAAATCTGGAGCATAGAAATATCTCATTTTAATATCGTCTCTTAACTTATCCAAGTTTCTATATTGCAATGTGGTTGCTTTATCTGGTATTGGAATTAATTCTTGTATCAATTCTTCTACTTTCCTATCCGTTATTTTAATTTTACTAAGATTTTCTACCTCTTTCCCTAATCGATCCATATACTTTTCAGCCATAAATAAAGTTTCTCTTGCTTCTTCCATTCTCTGCTTAATATCACCTGTATGCTTTGTAGACCAACTTCTTTGTGCTGTATTCAAAGCTAAGTTTAATGTATTTTGACACACAACACGAATAGGAGTTAATGCTACTTTAATTGCACCAGAACCATCATGTGAGTTACTAAATACAAGATAAGGGCTAATTCGATCCCCTCTCATAATATATTCGCTTGGTAACTTCGCAAGCATCCAAATCTTTCGACCGCCTTGTAAACTACCTGCTGTTTCATAACGAACTCCTTGTTTTAATAAAGTATCCGTAAATTCAAAGGCTTCTTCATTCTGTACCACATGATACCGATTACTTACAATTCCTAAAACACTTCTATCACTAGAACGAATATTAGCCTTATATCCTTCTACTTTATTACCACTATCTGTATAGACATCCTCTTGCAATACCTTCCAGTCAAGACCTGCTACCTTTAACGCATCCTTTGATGATAGTGCCTCTTTTACTTCTACCCCTAAGCCATGCCATGGAGCAGTTCTCACATAAAACATAGATTCTACATTTGCACTCATAAAAATTTCCTCCTTAAAATGAATCTTTTAATTGGTTTCACTTTTATAATATATAACCAAAATTTTTGACTTTACCATAACGAACCATACTGTTTTAGAATCGAATATCATTTTTTATAATGCTACATAACATATAAATAATCTTTGATATAGGAAAAATAAAATGTAATACATTTTCCTATATCCTGATGCTCTGCCATATGCAAACCTATCAAGTTAAAAATTGAAATTTAATAGAGATACAACTAAAAGATAAAAATAGATATTCTATATAATCTATTTCATATATTTAAGAAAGGAGCATATACCTATGCCAAAGTCAAAGAAAAATCAAAAGAATCATACTATTACTATTCGAGTATCTGATGAACAATATTATTCTCTAAAAGAAAAAGCAGATACTAATCATTTATCAATCAGCGATTATGCTAGAGGACAGCTTTCTCTTTCTACTAAAACTTCTATTGATATAATTGCATTACAAGAATTAACCGAATGTATTAATCCCTTATTGAATTCTGGAAAACTTAATACAGAACAGAAGGTTATTATTGAAGAAAGGATGAAACAACTATGGGAATCTCTGAATTAAATAATATTCTTTCATCATTATATGGAAATCTAAAACCATTCACTCTTCCTTGTCCATTTCATTTACAAATTGCTCATAAAACTATTGATATAGCACAAACCAGAGAAGAAACTATTTATCATATCATAAAATATATTCTAGATCCTAAAAAAAGCTCTATATACTCTGGAAATGTATTCATACCACATTTTCATTCTATAACAGAGAATACATATACCTGTATTACAAATCAATTCATCAAAATCAAAGAACACTATGATAAACTCACTCCCTATCCTATCATCCATATAATTATTACATTTCATCCCGAATATCAGATAGACGGATACAAGGCGAACTCTATCATGGAATCTTTAATTTTCTCTCTCGGAGACTTCTTTACATCTCATCAATATATCTATGCTATTCACAATAAACAATGGAATGCTAAAGAAAATCGCATCACTCATCCTCATATTCACCTTGCAATAAGCACAACGAATTACCGAACAGGAAAAACTTTAGATTTTAATAAAAGCACTATCAAAAAATGGGAAAGTAATCTTCTATTTAGTATGGAGCACATTATAGCACCTATTCTAGAACAAAATAAATCTAATCTCGAAAGAATAGCCAAACGATATCAAATCCCCCTCTAAATCAATGAATATAAAAACGGACAGAGCGATATCGCTCTGTCCTGCTTTCATTAATTTTTATTTTCTTTACTTCTATTACTAATATAATCAATAACTGCCTGTTTTGAAATTCTCCAACTTCTTCCTTCACGATAAGCTGAAATCAATCCATCATTTAAAATCTTATAGGTTTGATTCATCCCAATTCGCAACATTTCACTTAGCTCTTGTGGTGTCACTACTTCATCATACTGTTCAAACATGATGGTTCCCCTTTCTTTATGATTTACCATTATGTTACCTTATAAAAATGCTTATGTTGAAGTTATTTTCTACAATCATATATTATATCTATGACCGCCGTGTGCGGAGACACCGCAACGTCTGGCGGAAAGGTACCTTGGAAGTACTTTTTAATAATACCTCTATTTCTCTGTACTCTCCAAAATCTTCCTATAATTAATACCATACTGTAACTGTTGACGATTCAAATGCCATCTTAATTCTTGTTCTTCTTCTGCTTATTTGACTATTTTTGCTAATTCTTCAATTTTTTCTAAAGACAATCCAGAATAATCAGCTATTTCTTCTAAAGACAATTGTCCTTTTTTTAACATCTTTAAAGCAATTTCTTTTTCTTTCTTCTCCATCCCTTGTTCAATTCCTTGTTCAATTCCTTCTTCACGAATACCTTGACTTAAATTACACATACTATCAATGCTCCTTTCCATATCTTCATTAATCACATAATATTTTTTCAAATATTTCATATCTCGTTCAAATAATGCTTTGATATATTGAATAACTTTCTCTTTTGATTTTTCTTTCCCCAAGTAAATCATAATTAGACTAAATGGATCATTGTCTGAATCAACTTTTTTTGTCTTTGTATTCATAAATGAATATCTCACAATTTCTGGCTTTGTTGAATTTGCTACAATCCAAATGCTATATACTTTCTTTAGTTTATTGTAATTTTCTTCCTTAGAAAGATCTTTTAATTGCTCAGAAAAATTTCTTGCTACATAATAGCTTCCCCTCATTTTAAGGTTGTATCCAGGATTGGGATCTCTTTGCATTTCTACATTTAAGATTAAATCAATTTCTCCATCTTCTGTCCGAAGTGTTGTTTTGATATCATAGTAGTGAATTATACCCCTTGTCAAGGACATTTTTAATTATCAGTTATAGGCAATATATGTTTGTTTTTCTTCTCGTTTATAATTCCTTCTAACGGATAATTTCCTGTCGTAATATACTCATAATAATCATAACTTTTGTTCATTAGGACTTCTTCTTTGCTGTGTTTTGTGTCTTCGTAATTTTTTTTAAAAGTCTACTTCCTGTCTTAAATATTTTACTTCATTTACTATGTTTAATGTATCTTCGGATTCTATCATTGTACCTTCTGGTATCACCAAATCATCTTTTTTTCTGCGCGTTCTATTCTCACCCTGACGAAAACCAGCACTACTTTGTGCTTGTCTTTTTATACTTTGTACGATACTATCTATCTGTTTCTGCCCAAATATTTCAAGATCATATCCGAAATCTTCAAGAATCTTTCTAGGTACAATTCCTGCTTGGTATGCTGTCCAAAACGCTTCTTTAAATTCAATTGTAAAATATAGTTTCCCTTTGGTTACTTTGTATGTATATGGATTTGCACGTAATAATTTCATTTCTTTTGCTGTATATTCCTTCATCGCATCTTCTCCAATCTATCCTATAGTTTCTTGTATCAGATACCCTTGAACATAGGAATATGATTTGTCTATTTTCATCAATGTTACCCTTTATCTAGTATCCATTCTATTGGGTTTTCACCATTTACGTTATGTCTACACAAAAGTTTCATGCCTATAAACTTCTATGTCCATTTTAAAGACATCTTCCCTTTTATAAGTTGTCTATAAGATCGGATTCTCTATGATTTTTCAGCCCTAGCACACATTTCTCATTCTTCCTAGCGATAAATCATTTTTTAAGCAATCCCTTTTTCTTGTTGTGTTCACCTTATAGGGTACATTATAACCACACAGCGGTTAGCCGAGAGTGTTAGAATTGTATCCGCAACATTGTTGATGTATGAACGTGGAAAATTGCCGATACCACATCAAAAAGCAGTTGCTATGGATGAAGTCTTTGAAATTGATAGAAATCTACTATTCTTTGATGAGTTTTCTCAATTTATAGATTATCCTTACGACGATAAGTTGCGAGAAGTTAGAAAAATATACAGATTAAATCAATCAACTTTTATAGAAAAGGTAGGCATTAGTTGGAGTGTCTACTCTAAATGGAAAAGTGGAGCATGACAGCCATCAAGAAAGATGTATCAACAATTAGTAACCATATATCCTGAAATAAAGATATAAAATTTACAGCATATCTGTTTTTATTCCAGATACGCTGTATTTTAAATCCGCACATTGGTATTTCTACTTTTTCTTCTATAAAATAAAAACACAATAGAAATGCAAGAAGAAAACACTATGGAAAAATCATTATTTGAATAAATAGAAGATACATATAACCAAGTTGAGATCATCTGCTACCAAATCTCATCTTCCCCGAACAACAAGCTCAACCAATCGGAGTATAGGGATAGCGACACGCAAGATATTTGAAACAACACCATAAAATTATTTATATGAACCTGTTGACAAGCAGGAAACTAAACGACTATCTTGTCGATATTGAAAACTAAGATGAAAATTTGTTTCTTCAACTCGTAAAGCAACTGGCAAAAAGCGAAAACATAACAGAAGAACTTAAAGCAAAAGATCAGATGGAATGGGTTGCACAAATGAACAATGTTTGCAACAGAGCAAGAGAAATTGTAAATTCTAAATTGATTTTATATAGTTAAATCCGCTACCAGATTTTAACTGGTAGCGGATTTTGTGTTATACTAAGCCGAAATATTTTTCAAAAAAGTCTTTTAGTTTATCAATGACAGTTTGTTTTTTCAAAGCCCTATTTGAACCACATGAAAATCTTGAAATTGGCGGTAATATTTTATCAAGATCTGTTCCTATAGTTTTTATTCCACCATCTCTGAATGAGTTTTCTATAAATTTTTGAGCTTCATCATGTTTTAGTTTTTCATCTTTGATGATTGTTTCTAAGTCCTGTTCTTTTTGCTTTTTGACAAAGTCTTTCCAGTCCTTTTCAATATCTGTTTTTACTGTCATTTGGGCAACAAATCCCTCAATTAAAGCTTTTTTGCTGCGCAGCTCAACACTTGCATCTATTGATTTATTAATATTAGCAAGAATCGTTTTATCCTCACAATTTGATTCGTGATATTTTGCAACAAGCATCAAGATATAATCTATATTGACCTCAACCTGCTTAATAAGTTCAATTTCAAAGACAATGTCATCGTTGATTCGTTCTTTTTCAATGTCACTTTTTTCAGCATAATCTTGATATAAGTCAATATAAATGCTTTGATAATCCTGTAAATCTCTAACGGATACAGAACTGTCGCTTTCAAAATCATCAAAACACCTTAAAATATTTCTCAATTTCAAAATGCGACCAAACAGTTTGATAAATTCTTTTTTGTTATCCTCGCCGATGATTTGACTGCTTATCGGAAATTCATTTACCAGTTTGGCTACAAGCTCGTTATAACCTTCAATATGTTTTCCGTGCTCATCTTCATAGCCATTCATATACTCATTGTAAGTTTTTAGAATAACCATACCTCTTGCGTTTTTATCCCCAAAAAGCGCTAAGGCATTATTAGTGGCTATCTCAAGATTTCTAAAACAAATAATGTTTCCAAATGTTTTAACTGAGTTCAAAATACGGTTGGTACGGGAAAACGCTTGTATCAAACCATGATCTTTTAAATTCTTATCTACCCACAAGGTGTTGAGGGTAGTTGCGTCAAATCCCGTTAAAAACATATTGACTACGATCAGCAAATCAATCTCACGATTTTTCATTCTCAATGATACATCTTTATAATAGTTGGGAAATTTATCGGCGGATGTATCATAGCTAACATTAAACAACTTATTATAATCATCAATGGCACTGTCAAGAAAATCCCGTGAAGTCTGATCAAGACCACTTGTATCAAAATTCTCGTCTTGCAATATGTCATCCGGATCTTCTTCGTTTGGATTAAAACTGAATATCGTAGCAATATTTAATTTGTGACCAGTTTCCTCCATTTGTTTTTTAAATTCATTGTAATATGCAATCGCTGCCGGAATAGAAGCGACTGCAAAAATGGAATTAAAACCATTTACTTTTGCAGTTGTTTTTTGCTCTGATACAGTATTATTCTTGGATTTCGCCATTTTTTCTACATTCGTAATCACTTTATGGTCATAATAGGAACGGCTTTGATTGCGATAAGTTTTCTGCTCAAAATGTTCAAGAATGTATTGTGTAATCTCAGATACTCTTTTAGGATCAAGCAAAGCTTTTTCACGGTCAATTGCCTTTACTTGCTTGTCGTATAAAAGCTCAGGGTTTTTGATCGTGTTGATATAATCGATTCTAAAAGGCAGGACATTTCCATCGTGAATAGCATCTACAATGGTGTATGCGTGCAGTGGTCTTACTTTATTCCCGTTTTCATCTGGTTCACCCCCGAAAACCTGTGCTGTGGTACGCATATTCGGATCATTGGAACTGTTCGAGTTTTTTGCGAAAATAGGAGTGCCTGTAAAACCGAAAATGTGGTAATTCTTAAAATGCTTTGTAATCGACTTGTGCATATCTCCGAACTGAGAACGGTGGCATTCATCAAAAATCATAACAATGTGTTTTTTATAAACTTCATGTTCTTTGTTCTTAGATATGAATTTATCTAACTTTTGAATGGTTGTTATGATGATTCTTGCATTATCATCTTCCATTTGTTTTTGCAGAATTTTAGTAGAGGTGTTGCTGTTGGCAGCACCTTTTTCAAATCTGTCGTATTCTTTCATTGTTTGATAGTCAAGATCTTTCCTGTCTACAACAAACAATACTTTATCAATAAAATTCAATCCTTGAGCAAGCTGTGCAGTTTTAAAGCTTGTTAAAGTCTTCCCGCTTCCGGTGGTATGCCAAATGTAACCGCCCGCTTCTTTTCTGCCGGTTTTTTTGAGATTGGTAGAAACGATAATGCGGTTTAGAATTTTTTCAGTTGCCGCAATTTGATAAGGACGCATTACCAACAATAAATCCTCTGAGGTAAATACACAGTAACGAGTCAAAATATTAAGCAGCGTATGTTTTGCAAAAAAGGTTTTTGTAAAGTCCACAAGGTCCGGGATGGTGCGATTTTTCTCATCCGCCCAATAACTTGTAAATTCAAAGCTATTAGAAGTCTTTTTCTTTTTTGCTGCGTTTTTCTCTGCATTGTCTTTGATATGCTGAAATCTTGTTGTGTTAGAATAATACTTTGTGTGCGTACCATTGGAGATTACAAACAGCTGTACATACTGATACAATCCGCTGCTTGCCCAAAAGCTGTCACGCTGGTATCGATTGATTTGGTTAAACGCTTCTCGAATTGCGTTTCCTCGTTTTTTAAGCTCAATATGCACCAACGGCAATCCGTTTACCAAAATCGTCACATCATAACGAGTATCATGCTTTCCGCCATCTTCTTCATATTGGTTTATTACCTGCAAATGATTATTATGAATGTTGGTTTTGTCTATCAGCTTAATGTTTTTTACATAACCGTTATCAAGAGTGAGGTTTTGCAGATAATCTTCCTGTATTTTGCGGGTTTTCTCTACAATTCCATCATTACCGTTTGAAATAACGCTGTTGTAAAAGTCATTCCACTCTTTATCGAAAAAGGTGTAGTTATTCAGTTTTTCAAGCTGTGTACGGAGGTTGTCAATTAAGTCCTGTTCACTTTTTATAGTAATGTATTCGTAGCCCTGACTGACAAGGCGATTTATAAAATCCTGTTCAAGCGCCGCTTCGCTTTGATAGTCAGTGCTTTTTCTTTTTTCAGGTGTGTACTCAGCCACTGTCGTACTTTCAGTAGAGCTTGCCACAATTTCAAAGCTATTCATTTTCCACCGCCTCCTTTTTCTTAAAAGTTAAGAGCTTATCTCGGTAATATTCATATTGCTTTTGTCTTGCTTCAATTTCAGCAGGCAATCCTTCGCTTATATCGTTGCAAAGCCTATCGAAACGATCAAGCATATCAACTATGCGCTGTTGTTCTGCAAGTGACTTTTCCTTATCTTCTGGATATGGAATTGGAATTTCTAAGCCTAAAATTCTTGACGAATTAAGGTCCCCCCGTGCTCCCTCTTTTTTTGCAATCAAATCGTCATATTGATTACAAACACAATAAAACACATATTTATCCAAAGCAACTTCTGGATTAATTTCTATTGCCAAACAGTGCTGATTTGTGGTTAATGGTATTTTATTTATAGCACAGCGTCCCGCTGATGCACCCGAAATCGCAACAATTACGCAATTTGCAGGTATCCACTTTGCTGATGTTTCTTGCACAGCTAATTCTGTAATAAAACAATCTGTCTTATTGATTTCATTAAAAACAACTTCTTGCGTTCTAAGCCACGGAATAGTCCCATTCTCATAGTAATCTTTATTACTTTTTAAAGGAGTACCGCCAGAGCGACTTGATAGTGCTATTTGTTTTAATGACTTTTTATTGGTATTTTTACTCAACAAATCATCTCTATAATACTCATACTGCTGTTTTCTCGCAGTGAGTTCCGTAGTGAGTTCCGTAGTGAGTTCCGTAGTGAGTTCCGTAAATTTATCCAGTATACGAACAATCTCCTCTTGTACCGGTAAAGGAGGAAGGGGAATTTTAAACTTTGAATATTTTTCAATCCACTGACGGGTATGGTCTACAGGAGTGTATTGTATGTTTTTCATCACATGATATATATATCTAAAATCTGCATCGTGAGACCTATCCTTTTTTAATCTTAACATCTTCATTGCGGAAGATTTAACCTTAAAATTAAAGTCTACCCAATGAGAAGAAGTAGTAAAATCGTCAAAAATTATAACCGGATTATTTGTTGACGCCTCAAATATACCTGTACTCTCATTAGTATAGCCCAAAATAAAAGATTGACCCGCTGTCAATACAGGTGTTTTAAATTCGTCATCGTATTTAGTATCTTTTACAATATATTTTGTAGGTTGCTCATAATCCATCACTGTGTATAAAAAATCGTATTCTACACCCTCTGGGCAAAGTTCATTTATAAGTTGTTCTAATTTACTCATTTTCTTCACCTCCGGTATGCCAGCCTAAGGTGCCTATCGCATCCATTAGTTCTCTGTTAGTTTTTATTTTTTCCAGTACACCTGTAACTAATCGATAAAAAGCATCAAATTTTTGTAATGCCTCATCTTCGTCATAATCTCCATGAACTACATCACTAAGCTCACCAAAGAGTTTGTAGCCATCTTCAGCAAATTCCGAAGGAATGATATTACATTGATCTTTTACTAGTGGAAGAATCTGAATAAATGGTTTAAGATTGCCGTTTGCTTTCCTTGTTTTAATGGGAGGATTTGCAGCCTCTGCTGTTTGGGTAATAATTCTTTCAAAAACCTTTCTCAAATAAACAATAGACCCTGCTCCAAATCCTTCTCTGGCTGCCTTTTTGGCTTTTTCCAAAGCATCTGTAAAATCTCCATAAGTTTCAGTATTGAATGAAACTGCTTCCGAAAATTTCTCACTTCTTTTTGCAATACGCACATAAGGATATTGACTATGTATATTATCTTCCTCCCTACACTCAAGCAAAAACCACATTTGCACAGAAGCACCGCAACGAGGGCATTCAAGAACACAGTCAACGCTAACAGTTTTTTCATTTACACCAATACAGAACAAGTCTTCCCCGGAATAAAATGTTCGCTGATCACCGCAATTATTACAATAATAATTTAATGCAACCTTGCCGACCGCAATTTTTTTAGAATTTCCGGTTTTAAGCTTTCTGCTACCTAAAAATCCTTCTATTTGTACATAATCTGTTGTTATCGGTTTTGATAACACATCTGATAATCTCATATATTACGCCTCCTCAATTTCAGCTATAATCGCATCAATTTCGGTACGCAATGTATTTTCACGCTGAACAATTTGAGATATTTGCTCATTAAGGACAACTATATCAATAACTTCTCTTGTATCCTCGCTTTCTACATAAGTTGATACAGAAAGATTGTAATCTGCATTTTGAATATCTTTCTGTTTAACAAGAGCAGTAAAATACTTTTCAGTCTTTCGATTGATATAAGCGTTTAATATATTCTGAATGTTATCAGGCTCGTTGCCTGAAGTTCCATCACCCAATTTATTGCTGTTGGTAGACTTGACAAATTCTTTTGAAGCATCAATAAACAAAGTTTGGTTGTCGACTTTAGATTTTTTAAGAACCATAATGCAAGTTGCAATACTTGTTCCGTAAAAAAGGTTATTAGGCAACTGAATGATACATTCGATATAGTTATTATCAATCAGATATTTTCTGATTTTCTGTTCTGCTCCGCCACGATACATAATACCAGGAAAACAAACAATAGCTGCTGTTCCGTCTATAGCAAGCCAATGCAGACAATGCATAATAAAAGCAAAGTCTGCTTTTGATTTAGGAGCCAATACACCGGCAGGAGAAAAACGAGGATCGTTTATCAGTGTTCCGTTGTCAGAGCCTTCCCATTTAATAGAGTAAGGTGGATTTGAAACGATGGCTTCAAACGGTTCTTCATCCCAATGTTTAGGATCAATCAAAGTATCGCCGTGTTCAATGCTGAATTTATCATAACCTATGTCATGCAGGAACATATTGATACGGCAAAGATTATAAGTTGTGATATTGATTTCCTGACCGAAAAATCCATTGCGGACGTTATCTTTACCGAGAATTTTTGCAAACTTCAAAAGCAACGAGCCGCTTCCCACAGCAGGGTCGTATACTTTGTTTACTTCTGTTTTCATTTTACCGTTATTATCAAGAAGTGAAATTTTTGTCAGAAGCTCAGATACCTCTTGGGGTGTGAAAAATTCGCCGCCGCTTTTGCCGGCATTAGAAGCATACATTCCCATTAAATATTCATAGGTATCCCCAAAAGCATCGATGGAATTATCTTGATAATTACCAAGATCCATATCCCCGATAACGGTGATTAATCTTTTAAGCCTCTTGTTTCTCTTGATAACTGTTGGTCCAAGTTTATTGCTGTTCACATCTATATCGTCAAACAATCCTTTAAAGTTTTCTTCACTTGGACTACCGATAGCAGACGCTTCAATATTTTTAAAATTCGTTTGCAATATTTCGTTTAAATTCTTGTCCAAATCAGTAATTTCTACTTCTTTGCCGTCTTTTTCCGCTTGAGCCTTTGCGTCTTTATCTGCTTTTTTAATTCTCTTCAATAGTCTTCCAAACAATTCACTGGGCATAATAAAGAAGCCTTTCTCTTGCACCATTTCTTGCTTGAGATTCCCAGGTAAATCTTCATCTTCAATTTCGGCATAATCAAAATCGATATTTCCCGCATCCCATTCACCTTTGTTCAGATAAGTTGTAAGGTTTTCAGATATATATCTATAAAACAACATACCTAAAACATATTGTTTGAAATCCCAACCATCGACACTTCCTCTAAGTTCATTAGCAAGCGCCCAGATTGTACGGTAAAGTTCTGTTCTCTCTTGTTCTCTTTTATTATCACTCATCTTTATATTCTCCGTTCTTTAATAATTTTTCATAGTCTATACCATTTCTCAATTGTCTGCACAAATCTTTATTTTCTAAAATTTTTGCAATATCAGCAGGTACTTCATTTCGCTCTTGCGCAGCTAAATCAAAAAACAACGCTATTTGTTCAGAATTTGGATTCAATAATCGAAGCATTGCAATTTGTCTGTCAGGAGGAGGTGGATTAACTTTACCGCTTAAAATATCATAAAAGTAAGGTTTCTTTATGCCAAGTGCGGTGTAAAACTTGACATTTGATAAATTTGCCTCTTTTATCATTTGCGCAAGCAAATTACAAAATCTCATAGAATCATCAACAATCAAGTAATCACCACCGTTTCTAAATTAGTATGTAAGTTTACATACTAACATACTATCATATTTAAAATTAAATGTCAATTAAAAAGCCTTTGAATGAGAGGACTTAGAGATTTCGAGAGATTATTATAACACTGGAGTTTTTTACTGTAAGCTAAAGTACATTCAACCACTCTCATGTCACGTGGTTTATTTGTTTCCTAAAGTTCCATTGTTCGAAATATAAAAAACTCCACAATGAAAAACAGAGCCTTGCTCTAATCGGGTAGGAGGTAGATAATTATTTTATCTACCAACCTCCCAGTCGAATAAGTAAGAGGACTTTCACCTCAAACTTCTCACGGAACCGTACGTGAAAGTCTCCCTTCATACAGCTCTTATCATTTAACAATACAAGTACATCCTGCTCCCATGAGCAAACAGCTTCGGCTCTCGTTTCCTGATAGACGAGAGCCATTTCTCAGCCCTCTGCCTGCGTCCACGAAAACCCTTATACTTACACATTGCCCATTTTATTAGTCTGCGCTCAATACACTGTAACGTAAATTTCCCAAAGTAATTCATCCACCCTCTAATCATCGGATTCAGTATTTCTGCAATCATGTCTATCTTGCACCTGTTTCTCACAGGCATACCTTACTTCAACACAATTGGTCGCCCAAAAGCATTGGAGGCTCGCTACAAGGCTCACTGGCGATTGCCTTGACCAGACTTTCACCGGCAAGCTGATAACAGCTTGCAAAACACACGACTTTCCCCCTCTAGCAACGTGCGCCGCCAGGCGCACACAAAAAATGAACAGAGCATTACTGCTCTGTCCATTTCCTTTTAATTCTGCTTACTTCTCTTATTAATGTATTCTACTACCGACTGCTTGGAAATTTTCCAACTCTTTCCTTCTCAATATGCTGAAATCAATCCATCGTTTAAAATTTTGTACGTTTGATTCATTCCAATTCGTAGTATTTCACTAAGTTCTTGTGCTGTCACTACCGCTTCATACTCTTCAAACATGATGTTTCCCCTTTCTTGATGATTTACTATGATGTTACTGTAATAAAAAAACTATGTGAACACAGCTATACATCTGACATTTTTTTCTTTGATACATAATCTATCATTTTGTAGACACATCTCTTTAAACTCGACTGGGTTTTGATGTCCATTGTCTTACTTTGTATTATGGCAATGGGACTTTATTCTGCGATCAACTTTGTAGAAAAAATGTATTTACGGCAGTTTTAGTTCCTTATATCACTATTAGAAGATGAAAAAATATTTTTTACACAAATAAAAAAGGAATACTATTTCTCTCATAGCTATTGGTTGGGCTAAGAGAAGAGTATTCCTTTATTGACAAGTATATTTAAGCTTTAAGTTCATCTCTCTAATATTTTATAAACTTTGCAATATTCTTCTCTTTTATCATTTAACAAATAAGAAACACATCATTTTACAATTTTACAGTACTTTTTTAAATAAGGTAATACTGCTCCATATCTTTTATACTTTTGTCTTGCCTCTGCTAAAGTCAATCCATGATTTTGATCACTTGGCTCACTTTCTGATTTTGTAAATAAATCTATTTCCCAAAAACAGATGGGACAAATATAGGCCAGTGCATCTCCATGATTTGGAATTGTTTTATTCCCACAACATGGACATAAAGCATTTGCTACTATTTCATTTTCTACCCTTGTATTCTCTACTACCTTCTCTTCCTCTTTAGCATTTATCTCAAAATGATTGCTAGCAGTCGGTAAAAATAAATACTCTTCTCTTTTCACACGAATCACCTTTATCCTTTTTATCAAACATAGTGCCACCTCTTTCTACCTCTTATCTCCTAGTATATCGAAAAGCCAAACTTATGACAATTTCTATATAACTCCTACTTTGTTTCACTTTTTATTGAATTCTTATTCCTTGTTTAATGGAATCAATCTCTCACCCATATTTTTTATTGCTTTTTCTACACGTTCTATATTAACATTTCCAATTTCTTGATCATAGTTATTAATCAATTCTGCTATTGTTTTCCCCATACCTTCATTTTCATTGCTTGTATCATATACCCCTTCATCTAAGGAGTATCATATATTAATGCATAATAACTGGAACTATTTCCTAGACTAAACTCAATGACATAAGTCATATATTCGTTATCAAAAATTTTCATATCTATTAACTTAATATCATTTGGGTTCTGTAAATTATCTTTCAAGGTACGAATAGCTGACTGTGTCCCAGATTCAAGTGCTAATTCTTTTCTTAACTCTTTTTCTAACTCAGAGTCTTTTACTGTATTCAAAAACATTAATGCTTGATAATAGTCTCCTAGCAGTATACTATTATTAATATTCTTTTTTAAACTTCCATAAATCTCTATGTAATATCTGTTTTCGCTTTTTATAAAACAAAGGAATCTATGCCAATAGCATGAATACAAAAAATTTCAGCTAGACTAGATACTATGTCCATTCTTCTCCTTTGTTCCTCGTATCTCAATTTCAAATCCAATCACAATAACCATAGTATTTTAAAAGAAAGAATGTTAAAATTAGAAAAGCAAGTAAAAGAAGCTGGTGGAGCTATGATTCAATTGCAGGCTGTCAATGATGAAATGCATGAAAAGTTTTATGGTAAATTGGGGTATAAAGATGCAACCAATCTCATATTGAAATCGAAATGGATTTAAGACAACTTTAAAATTTTTATCTTATAAAAGCCAAAAGGAATATTCATATCTCATTGCAATTAAGCAATTAAGATATGAATATTCCTTTATTCGAATAAAGACATCTCTTTTACTTCTACTCTTAAACCATGCTATCCATCTATCTTATTACACTTCCTATTAGGAGCATTGTTATAGAAACCTATAAGTTAAAAACCTTCTGATTCAAATCAGTTTCATGATCGGAAATACAATCTATACAGGTTTCTTCCTCAGATAACTGCTTTATCCATGACAACGACTTTATCATTGCTTCTTTATCATGGATTAATCCTGGTAATATCATCTGTTCCCAAGATTTTCTTGCATATCCACAATCTCCAGCAAGCAACAATGATTTACCATGATTTTGAATTAAAATTGCTGTCATCCCTGGGGTATGTCCTGGTAAAAATACAAGTTTTACCGTTCCATCTCCAAATATATCATAAGATTTATTCCATGGAGTCGTATTATCTGGTGTAAATGGTATCAATTCCAACTGTTCTTCTTGCCACATATGACTACAATATCCATCTCCCTCCTTTGCTGCCTGTAATTCTTCTTTTGAAACAAGAATATGTTTCGCTTCTGAAACATGGCGCAATCCTCCTGCATGATCAACATGCATATGACCAAGCACAACATAATCTAGCTCTTCAGCTTTTATTCCCATCATCTTCAATTGCTCATCCACACTCTGACCTTCTAAAAGAATTGGTCTATCAACTAAATAAGCGATTCCAATTTCTTTTTCTGGATTCTCCCGAACTTCCTTTCCCCATGAAGTATCATAAAGAATTTTTCCTTTCGGATGCTCTATCAGAAACGCGTATACAGGTGGAGTAATATGATACTCTTTAGGACGAGCTGTATAATACATACATTCTGGATAATTGGCATCTTCCTCATAAAACAGTGTACTTGAATCAGTATCTACATTCCCACAATGTAATACTGTAACTTTAATGTCATTCACCATATTTATATCTTCCTTTTAAACTCTTCAACTAATTTAATTTTATATCTTTTATTTATTCTACATATTTCATTCTTTCCGTCAATGGTACACAGTGCTATAATGTAGTATATTCGGTACACTGTCTATATTTTATCCGAATGATAGGAGGACAAAATGGCTAATTACACAAAAAAAATTCTTGCACAAACCTTACAAGAATTAATGAAAGAAAAATTATTAGATGATATTACTGTACAGGAACTTATTGAGAGAAGTTCTATGAACCGCAAAACGTTTTATTACCATTTCCACAACATTGCCGAATTGCTAAAATGGATTATAAAAGAGAATTTTTCTAGTGTAAAAACCTTACCCATTGCTCTTGATACTTGGAATACCAATACTATAAATCTATTGACTTTTATAAAAGAGAATAAGTTTTTCTTTCATTCCATCCATTATTCTCGCTATTGCGCTGAAATACGTATGTACCTAAAATTATTGCTGGATGAAGATATCGATAAATTTGTTGCAATTGCTTGGGAATTTTACACAAGAAATAGTGCAATTGAATACACTCTCACCGAAGCTAATCAAAACTACATAGTAAAATATTATTCTGGTGCAATTTATTCTCTTTTGGAAGAATGGCTTCTTGGTGGAATGAAAGAACCCATTGATGACTTTGTTGATATACTAGTTAAACTGGTCAATCATAGCATGTATCAAGCTTTTGACTCTCTATCTACAACAGTTGAAACTTCATCATTATTTACCATTATATAAAGAGATTTGTAGCAAATTCATTCCATGATTTTCATTCCTTTGACTGATAAAAAACATAGATAGAAAATATGCGAAAGAATTATTAAACAGTATTGGCTATATGCAAAGTGTGACAGACCGCGATAGAGCCATGATCGCTTTATCCTATCATTGCTTAAATCTTACCGATGTTTTTTGGGTAAAGGGTTCTCATGAGACAATTTCTTACCAATCGATTAATTTGTATGAAAATCATTTATCCAATGCTTTTGTTGATATCGGTCTTCGTGGAAAACCTATGACAGTTACCAACCCAGAATTAATTGCAGATTCTATGTCAACGGGTGGCTGCTATCCAAAGGCTTGGTTTCGACTACAGGATCGTTTTATTCTGTACAAAAACGGGGGCTACGATGATGTCATGCATGAAGTTATCGCTAGTGAACTATGCCAATGTTTTTCTTGTCATCAAGTTCCTTATTCTCTCGGTGAATATCAGAAAACTCCAGTTTCTGTTAGTCCTATCATGACTTCATTAGAATACAGCATTGTTTCTATTCGAGATTTCATGATTTATGCCGAAAATCATGACTTTAACTATCTTGATTTCATTTTAAAATTGGATTCATATTCCTACTATATGATGAATATACTGGATTATTTGGTTGGAAATATCGATAGACATTGGGAAAATTGGGGGTTATTAATTGACAATCAGACAAATAAACCAATACGACTTCATGATCTCATGGATTTTAATAAAGCATTTTCTGCCTATGATACAATCGATGGTGCCAATTGCTTGACAACAAAAGACACACAAACACAAAAAGAAGCAGCCATTTATGCTGTAAAACAGCTCGGATTACCACAGATAAAAGAAATTAATTCTAGTATCTTTCGAGGAGATAAAAAAATTGAGAAAATGTTTTTTGAACGATTAGGACTTTTGAACCAATATAAAAACTGAAAATATAAAGGTTATGACATCAGCTAGATATTTTTAGCTGGTATCATAACCTTTTATAGCTCTTCGTAATCGTTATTCGCCAAACACTCAATTATATCTTGTTAGTTACTTCGCGATTTTCTATAATCCTTTTGTAACATCAATCTGAAACCATTTCTCAGATATTTTCTGTAGTGTACCATCATTTAACATTTCTTGTATTGCCTCATCTACAGCGTCTCTTTTTTCATCTGATTTTTTATCATTTTTTCTAAAATAATATCTTATATTTGTTGAAAGTAAATCTTCATCAAAAATCCTAACATCAATTGCTGCTTTTTTTGAATCAAACACTAAAGAAACTTTAGAAGACATCCATGCATCGCTACGCCTCATTGATAAATAATTAAGACCTGAATTATTTTCAAAAATAAATAACTGTAACCCTTTTTCTTGACTTAGTTCGTCTCCAACTGCTTGTCCCTGACTTCCTTCTGCCACCGCTACTTTTTTTCCTTTTAAATCATCTATTGTATACAATTGTGTATTATCAGCTAAAACTGCTATGCTAAGATTATCTAACGCATATGCTTTCGATGCTGCATATTTTTCTAAACGCTCCTTTGTTTCTCCTAAAAAAGTAGTTGCCACATCTGCTTTTCCTGAATCTAATGAACCAAAGATACTGCTAAATCCCATCGTTTCCATTTTCACTTCATAGCCTGTCCTTTTTGCGATTTCATTCCATATATCTACCTCAAATCCTTTATGCTCTCCATTTTCAATATAAGAATATGGTGGTTCTGTATTTGCACATGCTACAATAATTGACTTCTCATCCTTCTCTTCTTTATTGTCAACTTTAGAATTTCCACATCCTACGAAAAGCAAGGCAGCAAAACAGATAACCATTCTCCTCAAAATTTTCTCCTTTTTCATTTCCTCATTTCCTTCTAACACTATATAAATGTAATTTTACACCCCATAACTATCATCCAACTAAATCCTATTAGACTCCTATTTTAACTATTTAGGAAATATCTCTATTCTACTCCTTCAGTTACATCTCTATGGAACCATTTTTCAGAAAGTTGTTTTACCGTTCCATCTTTTAACATTGCTTCTAAAGCCTTATCCACAGCTTCTCTCTTTGTATCGGATTCTGCATCATTTTTTCTAAAGAAATATCCAACATTAGAAGAACTTAACTCTGCATCTAAAATTCGAATATTCACTCCCGCTTTTGCAGAGTCAAAAGATAATGTAATCTTAGAATCCATCCATGCATCGCTACGATTTAAAGCTAAATCTTGGACACCTGAAGTTCCATCTCCAAAGATTGTAAGTTCAAAGTTTTTTTCTTTGCTCACAGTTTCTGCAACTGCTTGCCCTTGACTTCCTTCTGCCACTGCTACTTTTTTTCCTTTTAAATCATCTATCGTATTAATGTCTGTATTTCCAGATAAAACTGCAACACCAACACCATCATGGCCATAAGATACAGAAGCATTATATTTTTCTAATCGCTCTTCTGTCTTTCCAAAAAAGTTGCCCGCCACATCTACCTTTCCAGAATCTAAGGCTCCAAAAATACTACTAAATCCCATTGTTTCCATTTTTACTTCATAGCCTGTCCTTTTTGCGATTTCATTCCACATATCCACTTCAAATCCCTTATGCTCTCCATTTTCTACATAAGAATATGGCTCTGCTGTATTAGAACAAGCTACAACCATCATTTTTTCATTCTTTTCCTCTTTCGTACTATCTACATTAGAACTTCCACATCCTGCCAATAGTGCCCCAATTACACATATCGTGATTGTATGAAATAATCCTCTTTTTTTCATTTCCTTTATCTCCTAGCATTCTTATATTTTTCTATAAATTATATTTCGTTCACTTACTTTTCTTTTACTTTTTCAATTCTACAAAAATAGCTCTTATATCCTGGGAATCCAGAAATAGGATCGAGATAATTTTTATCTATTACCTCATTAATATCTGTCTCTTTATTTCCATGATACATATGAATCACTCCTGGAAGTCCAATTCCATTTAGATGAACTGACACTTTTATCCTTCCAACTGGTGTGACAAGCCAAACTATTTCTTTCTCTACCACATTCAATCGTTCTCCATCTAATGGATGCATTTCTATCACACTATTATTTTCTATATTCTTAAGCCATGATAATCGATATACTCTTGAGTGAAATAAATGAGGTTTTCTAGAACCGGTATTCAACAAATAAGGATACTTCTCTTTCTCAATAGGAAAAATTTCTTCAAAAACATAATAACGAGGCAATGGATCATATCCAATACGGTCTTGATATTTTTCTAATACACTAGAATATAGCTCTATTTTCCCACTTTTTGTATCAAATCCAGTTTCTTCATAACTCTTATTTGTCGGCTGTACAACATATTTTGCTTTCATACCATTTGGATTTTTTCTTAACATCGCCACTGTAATCCCAGTTGGTTTTAGAAGATAATCCATATATTTTTCATATCCTAGATCTAAAATCTCATCTTCAACACCTAAATATTTTGCTAATTCCATAATAATCTGAATATCATTTTTACTCTCTCCTAAAGGCTCTACTACCTTGTTAGATAAATAACAATATTCTCCTTTAACATACACTTCTTCTCGCTCAAAAGAAGTACAAGCTGGTAAAATTAAATCTGCATATTTTGCTGTATCCGTCATAAACATATCGACATCAACAAAGAAATCTACTTTTCTCAAAGCCTCTAACATTTTTTGAGGCTGTGGCCACATACGATGATTCATCCCCATAGCAACAATCCCTTGTATTTGGTAAGGTTTTTCTTCTAGGATATAATCACTCAGTTTTACACCTTGTACCTCTTGGCATGGCAAATCAAACCAAACTGGAAAATCATCTTCTCCAATCCCCTCTTCTTTGTCATTTCTCTTTACTTTTTCATACTCTTCCATAACTGCTTTTGGATTTGGAACCACACGGTTTCCACCAGGAATATCATAATTACCAGTTAATGCAATTAATGAAAAAATAGCTCTATAATTTTGAACGCCATTGATATTATGTACGACTGGTGAAGCGGATGTGTAAATCGCAGAAGGCTTATGAAGTGCATATAATTTCGCCACTTTATATATTTGCCCTTCTAAAACTCCTGTTATTTTCTCTGCCCATTTTGGAGTAAATGCTTCTACATGCTTTTTAAATTCTTCAAACCCTTCTACATATTTTTCTATAAATTCTATATCATACCAACCTTCTTTGATAATGATATGAGCGATTGCCAAAGCTAATGCACCATCTGTTCCAGGCTTTAACTGTAAATGAATATCTGCTTTTTGTGCAGTTTCTGATTTTCGTGGATCGATTACGATCAGTTTTGTGCCATTCTCTTTTGCATTTCGTATCCATCCACTTTTTGGCGTATTACTGTAATAAGGGTTTGAACTCCAAACTAAGACTGTTTTTGCATTTTTTATATCCGCAGAACAAAGATGATTTCCAAATAAAAGTTTCCACGCTAAAACAACAGCTTGATAACACACACTAGATTCTGAACAATAATTTGGTGTTCCAAACCCATTGCTCAACCTCAAATAGGCAGGACGATACCACTTTGGATGTCCAGAATAAAACACAACAGATTTGCCTCCATATACTTTTTTAATGTTATTCAATCTCTCCTGAACTAGTGTATAGGCTTCTTCCCAGCTAATTCTTTGAAACTCTCCACTTCCCCTCTCTCCTATTCTTTTCATAGGATATAAAACTCGTTCTTTGTGATATAAAAACTGTGTCGCTGCTGCTCCTTTTGCACATATTTTTCCTTCATGACCTACAAACTCTCGATTCCCCTCTACCGAAATCATTTTATTATCTTTTACATAAGCATTGATAGGGCAACATGTACTACATATAGCACATGCTGTTTTTTTTATTTGAATAGACTCTGACATCATTATATCTCCATAATACATCTTAATGTTGAATAGCAATCGCTCCTGTACAGCAGGCACTGACACAAGCAGGTTCTCGTCCCTCTTTTAATCGATTCATACAAGCATCACATTTTTGCATTTTACCATCTTCTTCAAAACGGATGACTCCATTTGGACAAATGGACTGACACCTTTTACAACCGACACATTTCTCTTTATGAACCAATACAAAACCACTATCATCTCTATAAATGGCTTTTTTTTGACATGCCTCTAAGCATATGCCACAGTGTGTACAACCGATACAAATTTTTCTTAATATGCCTTGTTTCTCATCAAACACTTCTTTTATATGAATATAACTAAAGGCATCTTCTTTGTCTGGTGTATTATGCTGTGCAATACACATAACATGACAGGTATAACATCCGATACATTTACTTTCATCAAATATAAGTTTCATTCTTTCCTCACCACAAATCTTTAATTCATTTTCAAATATCGTTGTTCTATTTTCTTTTGGAAATAACTTAATATAGTAATTAGTACCCAATAGATGAGCATGACCGCAGCATATACTTCAAAAAAACGAAATGTATTCGCTGCTTCTATCTTCGCTCTTCCCATAATATCCACTACTCCTACTACAAAAGCAATGGAAGAACCTTTAATTAAATCAATAAAATTATTAAATAACGATGGTAATGCTATTTGAAACGCTTGTACGCCAACAATCCTTGTCATCGTCTGAATTCGATTCATTCCAAGTGACATAGCTGCTTCTATCTGTCCTGAATCAACTGCTAAAAGAGCTCCTCTTATATTTTCAGACATATAGGCTCCCATATTTAAGCTCAAAATAATAGCAGAAGCCATCATTGGTGACATATTTTTTATATAATCACTAAAATACGCCAAACCAAAATAAAAGAAAAATAACTGAGGAAGCAATGGGGTTGCTCGAAATATAGAAGTATAGATCTTGCATACTGTATTCAAGATTACAATATTATAATAATTGGCAAGTGCTACAACTGTTCCTAAAAGTAGAGAACATAACAATGAAATCATTGTCAATTCCATTGTTACATTTAATGCGGATGCTATTGTTGGTATCATCTCCAAAAAATACGTTATATCAAAATCCATTACTTGCCTCTTCTCTTTTTATCTTCTAAATAATCAATTGAAACTTGTGCCAATATAGCGACTGTTTGATATAAACAGTCTTCATCAAGGTTAAACTTGCAATTATGAATTGGATATATACAGTCTTTTTCTTTATTTCCAACGCCTGTAAAAAAGTAACAAGAAGGAACGTTTTCAGAAAAGGAACTAAAATCATCTCCACCCATAAAAAGAAACTCTTCTTCCATAAGAGCTTCTTCTCCTAATAGCTTTTGTACAGATTGTTTTACATATTGGGTTACGATAGG
The DNA here is from genome assembly GCA_905214925.1 of uncultured bacterium. GTDB lineage: Bacteria > Bacillota > Clostridia > Lachnospirales > Lachnospiraceae > Scybalomonas. The sequence goes on from CAJMOB010000012.1 coordinate 42,053, forward strand.
ATTGTTTATAACGGAACCAATTGGTATCTCATAATGAACTTCTACTTCAGCACCATGAATCTCTCCAATCCCATATGCTATTTTTTCTATCTTTTTTAATAAGAGTTCTGCGTCTTCTCTCGAAAATGTCCTGATTGTCCCACTCATTTCTCCCATTTCAGGAATCACATTCTGCGTCTCGCCTGAATGTATCTTAGTAATACTAATCACTGCCTTCTGTTTTGGAGATAATAAAATTCTCTGAATAGAAGAAATCTCATTATATATTTGATTCAATATCAAAATGGGATCGATACAGCCAAACGGTTCTGCTGCATGCCCCCCCTTTCCCTTTACTTGAATACGAAAACTTGCTGGTGTTGTTGTAACACCACCTGATGAAATGCTATATTTTCCGATTGGAATAGTTGGTGATACATGAGAGGCAATTGCAATATCTACCTCTGGGTTTTGCAATACCCCTCCTTCAATCATCTCTCTTATACCAATTCCTTTTCCTTCTTCACATAACTGAAATACAACTTTAACACTCCCATAGATTCTCTCTCTATGCTCTTGTAAAATCGCTGCTGCTCCAAGCAACCAAGCCGTATGAGCATCATGTCCACAGGCATGCATTCTCTTGTCTAGTTTAGAACGATAAGCTATCTGTGTCTCCTCTTGAATCGGAAGCGCATCCATATCTGCTCTCAATAAAACACAACCACCTGTGTTTTCTCCCTCTATACAGGCGATAATTCCAATTTTATGGGAATATTGATAATGTACTCCAAACTCTTCTAATTTTGCTCTTACATATTGAATAGTTTGATTCATTTCAGAGCCTAACTCTGGGTAGGAATGCAACTGTCTTCGTATATCGACTAATTCCTCTTGCAATTCTCTTGCCATTTCTAAAACACTATTATATGCCATCTTTTTCACCTAATAAAACTACTTTCTACTACTTTCTATGAATAAACTTTATTGCTATCATCAAACTTCTTATTTATGCCATAGTGAATTGTAAAAATTGCTTTAATCTTGGATTTTTAGGTGCCTCTAAAATTTCCTTTGGACTTCCATCTTCTATAATTCTTCCATCATCCATAAATAAAATTCTTGTAGCAACTTCTTTTGCAAATTTAATTTCATGAGTCACCAAAATCATAGTAACTCCTTCTTCTGCTAATAATTGAATCGTACGCAAAACTTCTCCCACTAATTCTGGATCTAAAGCTGATGTTGGTTCATCTAATAACAAAACATTTGGATTGACTGCCATCGCCCTTGCAATTCCAACTCTTTGTTGTTGTCCCCCAGAAATTTTACATGGATAGAAATCTTTTTTATCAAGCATTCCAACTTTACTAAGTAAAGTTTCCGCAATCTTTCTTGCCTCCGTTTTTTTCATTTTATGTACAACAACTAATGCCTCCATTACGTTTTCCAAGACCGTTTTATTTTTAAACAAATGATTTCCTTGAAATACCATAGAGGAATGCTTTCTTAATCTCAAAATTTCTTTCCTCGTTACATGTTCTGCATCTACTGTGACATCTCCTACTGTTATTTTCCCTTTAGTAGGATAAGTCAAATAATTAATACAACGTAGAAAAGTAGATTTCCCAGTTCCCGAAGGACCTATAATCGCTACAATTTCATTTTTTTCTATATCAATAGAAATATCCTTTAAAATTTCGACTTCACCTTCAAATGTTTTACTTAGGTGTTCGATTTTCACCATAACTTCACCCATATGTTTACCTCTACTCGTTTCAATCATTTTATATGTTTGATTTCTTCTTATTAATTTGTAATATACTTTGTCATATCTTCATATAACCACTTTTCTGTAATTTTTGCACAAGTACCATCTTCTAACATTTCTTCTAAAACTTTATCCACTTCTTCTTTTATTTTTTCTCCACGCTCTGTTTTGGAATAAAAATATCCAACATTGCTTGCTACCAAACTTTCATCTAAAATTTTTAATGTTTCCCCTGTATTTTTCATATATTCATTCATGGTAGTCATGGCTCCTCCAACTGCATCTAAACGGCCTAAGTTTAAATCTGCAAGGGCAGTTGAAGTCATTTCATAAAGAGCTAATTCAAAGTTACTTTCTTTTGACATTTCTTCCAAAATCGTTTGACTTGCTTGTCCAGAACAAACACCAACTTTTTTTCCGGCTAAATCTTCAATGCTATTAATATCCTTATCTCCATCCTGAACCGCAACCCTTTGAGCATCTCCATAATATGGAATCGAAGCATAATATTTCTCAGTTCTTTCTTCCTTAATAGCAAAACAGTTTGCAGCAACATCGGCACGTTTTGCATCTAACTCACCAAAAACAGAATCAAAACTAGCTTGTTTTACTTCAATTTCCCATCCAGTTCTCTTGGCTATCTCTTCCCACATCTCTGCATCAATTCCCGTCCAATTTTGCTTATCATCTAGTAAACTATATGGTAACCCATTACCAGATGTAGCAATCGTAACCTTTGTGATCTCCTCTTCCCCTTTTGTATCTTCTACTTTTGTTTGTCCACAACCACCAAGTGCTATCATTGTAACCACTCCAACACAAATTGCTGCCATACATTTTTTCATTTCCTTTTTCATTTTCAATCTCCTATCATTTTATCTATATTTTAATAAATACTAGCACAACGCTTTTCTATATATTTATGCAAACACCCAAATACAAAAATAATACACCAATATATCAACATAACTGCGGCATAAATTTCAAAATATCGAAATGTCCTTGCACCTTCAATTTTTGCCGCTCCCATAATATCAGATACACCTAGCATAAAGGATAGTGCTGACATTTTAATTAAGTTGATAATATCGTTCGATAATGGTGGCAGTGCTACTCGAATCGCTTGTGGTAAAAGAATTCGAACAGTCATTTGTACTCGAGACATCCCCAATGAATATGCTGCTTCTTTCTGTCCTTCATCAACAGAAATCAGAGCTGCTCTCATACTCTCAGACATAAAGGCTGCAAAATTTAAACTCATCACTATGGAAACAGCATAAATTGGTGTGATATTTCGAACGATTTCACTAAACATAGCAATTCCAAAATAGAAAAAATATAACTGTGCAACAATTGGCGTTCCTCTCATAAAAGATATATACGCCTTAACAATTGGATATAAAATTTTCACTTTATAGTATGTAATGATAGCTAATAAGAATCCTAATAATAGGGAAAATATTAATGCTATCACTGTAATCTCCATTGTTACATTTAATTTGACAGCTATTTTAGGTAATACTTCTAAAAAATATCTAATATCAAACATACTCCCCAACATTTTCTTCTACTTCCTCCCTTTTTTATATTTCTTTTTTATTTATAAATTCCTATTTTATTATAATAATCATCAATTTTTTTAGCAAATTCTTTCTTAAAAGAACTTGCCTCATAAAAGATGACAAAATTAATTGACGATGATAGCATATAAATGTAATATAAAGAAAAAAAGCATTAAAAATAAAAATAGATACGAGGAGTTTTTATGGGCTATTTAGGTAATATCATATGGTTTTTATGTGGCGGTGCCTTTGGCGCTATTGGCTGGTTTTTAGCAGGATGCCTTTGGTGTATTAGTATTATCGGTATTCCAATCGGTCTTCAATGCTTTAAATTTGCTACACTTAGCTTGTTTCCATTTGGAAAAGAAGTAACATATGGCGGTAGTGTCGTTTCCCTCTTAATGAATATTATATGGTTATTAATATCAGGAATCCCATTGGCTATCCACCATCTTTTTTGGGGAATTGTTTTCTGCATTACAATTATCGGAGTTCCATTTGGCATGCAGCACTTTAAATTAGCCAAACTAGCACTTATGCCATTTGGTGCGGAAGTTTCCTAACTTTGTGATTTTCTCACGTTCATAGGTAGAGTCAACATTATAAATGTTCGCGAGCATTCGTCATAAACTTATGTAAGTATAGTTTTCGACTCATTGCTTTCGCGTAAAATAGAAATGCAAGCATTTCTGCTTGACTTATATCTTCCACGCAAAGAAAAAAAGAGGAAGTCCCATTTTGGAAGAACTTCTTCTTTTTTCCTTATTCATTTTCACATTGTTGAATCAATCTTAAATTTTCTATTTCATCCACATAGTCACCCATCATTCCATCATAAATCTTTCCGTCCTCTGATACTGCATACCAAAAACTTGTAGAGATATGATCCCCTATATCATCATATCCATGGAAATTGTAACCTTGCTCAATCATACTATCGAACTCTATATGTTCTGGAATATAAGCATTGTTATCATCTAAGTATTTCTTTAAATATTCTAGTGCTTGATTCTCATTCTGTATCTAGGCTCCAATCTCTTCCTTTTCTGATTCCTCAGCTTCTTTAGCAGCAGCATCTATTTGTTCTAAATAATACTGTGTGGATTTTGATCATATAACATAGAACGTGCTTGGCATAGTTGATTTACAATTGATATAACCTCTTCTTCTGTAAAACAGGAAACCTTTTCGCCCTCTTCTTCTCTTTCTTCTTTGCGTTCCTCTAACAGTTCTCGCAAACTATTTCCATCAATATATTCCTCTAACACGTACGTATCGCCCTTATAATATATGACTTTATAAATAATTGGAAGGTTGGGGTGATGGATTTGCTCTAACTTCTTATAAATAGATACTAAGTCTTTTTGATAATATTGCTTTAAAATACAACTTCCCTCTATTTGTTTATACAAAACAAGATCAACTTTACTTTTTTCTCCATCTTTTATGGAACACATGATCTCAAACTGAGAAGAAAAAAACTGGAATCCTAAATCAGAACTTTCCTTACTGTTCTCCATTCAACAAGTCAACCTCTCCATTTTCAATCAATAGTTCGTCAATTTAATGGCTGTGTAAATGGTTGCTTAATCCATACAGAATAATAGAATCCCAGGTTTTTCTTGGATATAATTCTTTATGACCTGTACATTTTAATAGCCTATCGATTTCTTCTTTTGTGGCACCTAAACTAAATCCAATTTGAACCATTTTTTTCCGAGATAAAATCTTTTTATCATTTTTAACTTGATATAAATGTGGTTTTGATACTCCAGCTGTTTTACTAATTCTTAAAGCATTTGTTCCATATTTCTCACATAAATCTTGAAAATATTGTCCAAAAGTTTTATTTTCATGTTTATGTTCTTCAATCCACTACTCTAGCTCTTCCTTGTGTTTCAGAGATGCCAGTTCATTCATTAAATCCTTCGTAGGTTTGTCCATATTACTCTCTCCTATTGCTTGTATTTCTCTTATATCCTTTTTTCCATCGTTCTATAACAAAATATCTTGTTTTACCATATTTTGCTATTGGGTATTCATTTTATCATTCTTTTATTCTTTTTTCGTCTTCTCTCAGGAGACAATACATTTTCTTCAGAAAGTGCTTCATTCATTGTAATTTCACCACATACCCAAAAGATGAGTCCTCCTCATTACCTCTTGAATAGATCGTAATCCCTTTGCTATTACTATAGACAGAATATTCTGTCACTATAAAAATAGAATTCTCCTTATCATATATTTTTTTAATTTCCTTATTATCATATGATAAAAATGATAAAAGCTCGTCTCCTTTGTGCATACTTAGGGATTAGTCTCGTATCCCCCTATATGAAAAATAAAAAATTCTGTGCTCATATTAATAAGACTCATTAAGAAACAATTTTTTGTATGTTATACTCCATATAAAGATAATAAATAGTATCTATAATAATAATATTTCTTGTACGATGGAGAGAGTAGAAAAGAATGAGAAATGGAACTTGCTTTTGTAGCAAAAGCTGGAATTAGAGCAAAATGTCATTGAAAACTATATAAAAAAGAAAAGTGAATAAATAACGATGAAAACTATATCTATATAAAAGAAAGAGAAGCTCGTCTTTGATCTTCTCTTTCTTTTTCTTCCTATATCTTCTTAAACCATCCCATCATCTTCTGTATCTCTACAAATATCAAAGGCGAGATGGATAAAATGGCAACGAAAAACCAATGTCCAAATCCCATATTTTGTAGCCCTACTATACGAGCTACAGGTGTTATAATAGGGATGGCGATCATAATGATAGCTCCCATCATTGTCGTTCCTAACAACAAACGGTTCCCTGTAAATCCAATTTTAAAAATAGAAAGATGACTTCTGCAATTATACATATGAACGATTGTTGTCAATCCCATAACAACAAATGTCATAGATTGGGCAATACTATGAGTCGCTGTTCTACTACCGACATTGAAATGTTCACCAATAAAAATAGCTAATAGAGTAGAGATTGTAAAAACAATGGAAATACTTACAATTTTTTGAATCATGCCATCGGAAAAAATACTAGTTCCTTTCTTCACTGGAGACTGTTTCATAAGATCAGGTTCTGCTTTTTCCACACACAAACTAAATCCTGGGATACCATCTGCTACCACCTTAATAATCAGTAGCTGGATCGCTGTAATCGGTGCTCCCCAACCTAAAATTAAGGAAATTAAAACAATTGTGATAGCAGAAATATTGCATCCAAGCATCGCATAAATGGATTTTCTAATGTTGGAATATACTCTTCGTCCTTCTTGTATTGCTGTTACAATGGTTGAGAAATTATCATCCAACAAAATCATATCCGATGCTTCCTTTGCAACATCTGTTCCAGATCCCATCGCAATCCCTACATCAGAAGCCTTTAGGGCTGGTGCATCATTAACACCATCTCCAGTCATAGCAACAATCTCATCTTTCTTTTGAAATGCTTTTACAATCCTTATTTTATCTTCTGGTGAAGTTCTAGCAAATACCCGATAGTCTTCGATTACATTTTCTAATTCTTCATCTAACATAGAGTGCAAAGTGGCACTATCCATAATTTTTTTATCTCCATACAAGATACCAATTTGCTCTGCAATGGCTTTTGCAGTATTCACATGGTCTCCTGTAATCATCACTGTTTTAATTCCTGCTTCTTTTGCCACCTGTACTGCATGAACACTTTCTTCTCTCGGAGGATCGATAATACCAACTAAACCATAAAATGTAATATTATTTTCTAATGTCTTGGCAGTAAGTTCTGTTGGCATTTCAGAATAATAGGAAAAACCAACACCAATAACACGAAGTGCTTGATTCGCAAAGGAATCATGTACTTCTTTTATTTTGTTATGTAATCCTTCTTCTTGCTTGATTGGCAAACGATCGATAGCCCCTTTTGTAATGGATAGATAACGATCTTTTACTTTATATACCACTGTCATTAACTTCCTTGTAGAATCGAATGGAATTTCATAAATCTTTTCGTATTCCTTTAACTGATGATCAAAATCTTTGATTTTCGAATACGCCATATTTGCAATGGCAAGTTCTGTTGGATTTCCAATTTTACTATCCTTTTTTAATCCTTCACTACTAGATAGCATTAGCAATTTTAATAACTCTTCTTCCTCTTCTTTCAAAGAATGTTTCGCATTCTTCGGTTCTGTTTCTACTGTCCATATTTTTTCAATACACATTTTATTTTGAGTCAGTGTCCCTGTTTTGTCCGAGCAAATGACGGATATATTACCAACCGTTTCTACGGCTGTTGGTGTTTGAACAATGGTATTTTTCTTTGCCATATTGCTAATTCCATAGGAAAGAGATATTGTTACAACGACAGGCATAACTTCTGGAATCGCAGCGACAGCAACCGAAATCGCAACCATAATCATACTCATAAAATCATTTCCATAAATCCATCCAATGACGAAAGAAATGAGGGCAGAAATAATTGCAACAACACTTAATGTTTTCCCAAGTTTTTGCATTCGAATTTGAAGTGGGGATAATGCAACTTCCTCATTGGCAAGTAATTTCGAAATTCTTCCTATCTCTGTCTCAACTCCTGTACGAGTAACAACCGCTGTACATTTTCCTGATAGAACAAGAGACCCTGAATAAACCATATGTTTACAATCCCCAATTGGTATATTTTCTGCTGGTTCAAACATGGCATCTTTTGCCACTGGTTCACTTTCTCCTGTCAATAAGGATTCATCTACCATGAAATTTGCTTCTTGTAAAATACGAGCATCCGCTGGAACTCGATCACCAGTACCTAAAATAAGGATATCTCCAGGAACGAGCATTTTTGAATCCACCTTTTCTCTTTTTCCTTCTCTAAGAACGGTACTCTTTTGCGTGTGATACTGCTTTAATGCATCTACTGATTTCTCGGCTTTTATTTGCTCTCGAACCGATAAAATAATATTTAGTATAATAATCCCCATAATTACAATAGGTTCTGTTATATTGTCTGGATGCTCTTTTAACGCAATATAGGTGGATAATATCACTGCAACAAAAAGAATAAGAATCGTAATATCTTGAAACGAACTTAAAATATGTTCAAAAATAGATTTTCTTTTTTCCTCTTTTAGCTTATTTACTCCATATATCTCCATTCTCTTTTTTACTTCTGCCTCGCTTAATCCTTGTTGAACTGTATCGCCTAAATCCAACAATACTGCATTCAACTCTATAACTTCATGTTTCTTCATTGTTATGTTTTCTCCTTCCTGAAATCATAATAAACATACTTTTTGAATTTGTTACATTTACGGTCAGCTGCCAAATAAAAGATTGTTTTCGCGAATTTTTTATATTATGGAAAGCGCAATTTCCTATAGCAAAAAAAAAGAGCCAACCGACCAACCATAAAGCCTAAGGCTGATCTATTGACTCTAACACTTATTTATTCCGGCGAACAAATAAGCACGTTTTTATAAAATTTTTCTCTATAGTATCACGGGATATTATCTTTGTCAATACTCCCGTTTATTTTCCAATATCTCATGTTTCCTTTTCTAATTTCTTCCTTAAAACAGCTTTACCTATTCTGTTTCTAATAAACGGATATAATGATTTGCCTCTCTTAACACATGATCTGCAAGCAATGGTAAAATGAGAGAAGCGATTTCACAATCTAAAATACCCTTCAATCCTGCTTCTTTAAATTCACGATATTTCAGTGTTTCCTTTAAAGATTTCTTCGTCAATTTTTCTAATTCTCCACAAGAAATTCCATCGCCCATCTCTAATAGCTTTTCATATTCCATAGCAAAGTGATTAGCATCTCCTATCAATTGTTCTTCTGATGGATCGAGTAATCCACGAATAAACAATGCATGTTCCATCATAATACAATTCCAAAAATCTTCTGTTCCCAATAAATTTTTATAAGAAATTCTTCTATTTTGACGAATTCCAATTAAAGTGGAACGATATAGCTTTGCTTCTCTTAAAATATGTTTGATTAAAAGTGGGTAGCTTCCATTAAATAAACATCCTTTGGATACTTCTTTTAAAATATCTTCTTTGAATTCGATCAATCCATTGAGAAGGTGGATGGCTTTTTCATTCAATTGATTTACTGTTTGCATCAATTGTCTATCATTTCTCATTCCACATCCCGCTGTTAATTTTTGTTCTCTTTCTGAAATCTCACTATTGATTGGAATCCCTGTTAAAAACTGTGTCTTTTTTTCCGCAGGTATTGTACAGTCCGTCACCAATTCTTTTGATTTTAAAACATCACTGCTTACGATACCATCACTGATTTTTACAACTTTTTTCAAAAGGTTCTCAAATTCTTCTCTAAAAAACTCCGCCTTTTCTATCCATTCTTTGTCTTTACATGGAAATCCTGCTTCTAAAAACAGCGCATGTTCTTTCATAATTCTAGCAAAAAATAAATGAGTTTCTATCGAAAATACTACATAATTTTTCATATCCAATCATACCTTTATATTTTAGACTTTTCTCTATCATTATATGCCTGAAACAAAAAAGCGTCCGCTCTTTTTAATCGAGTAACCGAGCAATTGTTTCCTTTTTAATGTCATCTGCCAACCAAGGAATCACTGCAAAATTACCTTTTGAAACTTCATTCACTTTATTAATCCATTGAATTTCATTTTTTGATTTTGCTTCTAATATTTGATTTGTTGTGTTTGTTGCATACATAGAAGCATTGACAACCCACCATTTATTATGAATCTTGGCTCTTTATAAATCTTCTTGTAATCTAATTGCCTCATAAACAGGGGTAGTTTCTGCTAATGTTACAATAATTACTTCTGTTTCTGCTTGATTTCTCAGCTTTGGCAATAGTTTCTTTACAGAATTAGGAACTTCACCTTGGGCACCAACGAAATACAATATCAAAAACCACTTGATTTTTCTATCGATTCCCCTCATAATAAATATAAGAATATAAAGAACGGAAATCATTTATAAGTAATATTTCCCCATTTATTAACTATCATAATAGTAATTATTACATTAGAGGTAAAATTCAATGAACATAAAAAACAACATAACATTTAAAAATTTATTGCAGCTTATTATCACTTCCCTTGATTATATGGATGAATCTTTAGCTGGACATTCTACACGTATTGCTTATAATATGATGTCTCTTCTAAAAAACGATTCCCGATTCACTTATGAAGAAATCTGTAAAATCACTTGGTCTTCTCTCTTTCATGATATTGGAATGTTAGAAAAAAGACCGATTGCTGATTTAATCGCAGGAGAAGAAAACAGTGCCTTTTCTCATGCAGAATATGGTTCATTATTTATGAAATATTTTAGTCCATTTCCTGAATATCATGTTATAATTAAGTATCACCATACTCCTTATCATAAATTAACGACAATGGATCTTGATGAAAAAACAAAAGATCTATGTGCCTTTATTTATATTATTGATAAACTTGATCTGTATCAAGTTTGTAATAAGGAACCAAACATAGAACAACTGACACAACAATATACGCCAGAAATTAGAGATGCAATTAAACACTATGTATCCATTAGACAGGAACTATCTCAAGAAGAAATGCAAACTGCATTGCTGTCTTACCTAGAAAATATGGAGTTAACCGAAGAACAGCAAGTTGCATTTTTAAATATTTTAATCAATTCCTTTGACTTCCGTAGCCGTTATACAGCCATTCATTGTGCAACGGTTACTGCAATCAGTGACTGTTTAGCAAAAATTTATAACTTAGACGAAGAAACGAGTCAAAAAATTCATCTAGGAGCTATGCTTCATGATATGGGAAAAATCGCAATTCCACATCGAATCTTAGAATCTCCAGATAAATTAAATGCTGAAGACTGGGAAATCATGGAGTCCCACGCTTTACTTACAGAAAAGATTTTAAAAGATCGAGTGGACGATACCGTTCTTAAAATTGCAATTCGCCATCACGAACGTTTGGATGGGACAGGATATCCTTATCAAATTTCTGAAAAAGATTTAACACTTCCTGAACGCATCGTTGCTGTCGCTGATATTATTAGCGCGTTATCACAAGATCGTAGCTATAAAAAAGCATTTTCTCTTGATAAAATTTGTGAAATTATAACTGAAATGAGTGAAAGCGGAAAAATTTGTCCATCTGTTTGTGCGTCTTTCTTATCTTATAAAAATGAAATCTATGACTACATAATGGAAATCGCAGAAAATAGAAAAAAACAGTATGAACAAATTACCAATGATTATAAGCACTTTGCAGAGTCAAATGAACGATAAGAAACACATTTCATTTGTCTTTCGTGTTAATGAGAAGCATGCTTTGCGAACTTCTCATCGTTCATAAATTTTAATACAATAATAAAAGAGCAGTCCTTTTTTCTAGAACTGCTCTTTCTTATAGAATATTATTTCTTTTTATCTAGTAAAAATTATTTTATCTTTGTACCGTCATTTTAGAAGTAACACCATATCCTTGTTCTTCTAATTTTCCACTATATTCATCTGACATAATGTAATCAATATAAGCTTTTACCGCTCCTGTTGCCTCTCCTTTTGTATACATATGTTCATATCCCCATACTGGATAAGTTCCATTATAAGTATTTTCTAAAGAAGGCTCTACCCCATCGATTGCTACGGTACTTACTTTATCGTTATTTACTAAGTAGGATAATGCAACGTAACCAATCGCGCCTTTATTATCTGCGACACTTTGAATTAATGTTCCTGAATCATCGGTTTCTAAAGCGGAACCAGAAGCTTCTTCATTTCCATCTAAAGCATATTCTTGAAATAGTGCTCTTGTACCTGATGTCTCAGGGCGAGTTACTAAAAGAATTTCTTCATCAGGCCCTCCAACTGCATTCCAATTTTTTACTTTTCCTGTAAAGATATCAATTAACTGCTGTTTTGTTAAACTCTTGATATCTGCTGCTAAGTCATGATTAATGACTGGTGCCATTGTTACAACACATACTTTGTGATCAACAAGCTCTGTAGCTTGTGCTGCCTCTAATTTATCTTCGGCTGCCACATCGGAGTTTCCAATATCCACCGTTCCATCGGATACTTGTTTTAATCCTGTACCAGAACCACCTGCATTTAATGTAATAGAAACATCTGGATTTTTCTCCTTAAATGCATCTGCGGCATTTTGTGCCAATGGAAGAAGCGCTGATGAACCAGAGCCTATAACTGTCCCTGACACACTTGAACTATCAGAACTTCCTGAACCACCTGTATTTGTATTACCATTTCCACAAGCCACAAAACTCATAGTCATAACACCTGTAATTACGAACGCTGTAAGTTTTTTCCATATTCTCATATTCATTTCTCCTTTTTCACATAAGATAATGATATTACCTTCAACTGCTTGACTGGATATCAATTGAAAATAATATTTTCTTTGTTTTTACACTATATCTTTCTTATGTTAAATGTAAAATCGATTCTATGTTAACTTCATGTGAAAAAAATAAGTTTACTCTTTTTCTATTTCCTATATAATTTTTATAGAATCATTTTAAGAAAGGAATTTTCTCTTCTATGGAAAATAATATAAAAAAACTCATTGACCATTGCTCTGTTTGTCATGGTTTTACTTGTGAACAACTAAAACAGCTTTTACAGGAAAACCAAGGATTCATTAAAAATTATAAAAAGGGGAGTTCTATTTTTACAGAAACAGAACGTCCCACTCGTTTTTTTATTTTAATTGATGGAAAGGTAAATATTTTAAGAAATACATTCAATGGAAAGCGAATCTTAATGACTACGATAGAAAATATTGGGGATATTTTTGGAGAAGTCTATTTATTTATTCATAAGGAACAGTATGAAATGACTGCCGAAGCCGTAGAAGATTCTGTTGTTTTAGAACTTTCTAATCACATTTTCACAGAATCTTTTCCTAATTCTCCACAGTTATCGGAAACTCTTCGTAATAATCTTCTTCATATTTTTGCCCACAAAGCCTATTTATTGAGTCGAAAAGTTCAAATGCTTAGCACCTCCAATATTCGAGAAAAAATAGCGTGGTACCTAATTGAACACCAAAAAAAAGATGGCTCATTAGAGGGAAACTTTAAACGAGAATATATGGCTGATTATATGAATGTTACAAGACCTTCTCTTTCAAGAGAACTAAGTAACATGCAAAAAGAAGGAATTTTATCCCTTCACGGTCGTAATATTATCATTGAAAACCAAGAAAAACTAGAGTCTTATTTGTTGTAACACTTAGAAATCTGCTATTGGAATCCCTACCATAAGAAAACTCCAAACAATGTTATCACTTTTTATCATATCGTGGCATCAAACATACTATTTCATTATTTTCGTAACATATGTTACTGATTTTTCTCTTACCATATTTTATAATAGCATTACAAACAACGGAAAAGAAAGGAACGAGAAATATGAGCGAAATTATGAAAAATATTAATAAATCAGAAGTATTAGTTCTAAAAGATGAAGTTTCCTATCAAGAAGGACAAATTGTCAGCAAAACATTGATCCAAAATCAAGCACTTAGTATTACTTTATTCGCTTTTGATAAAGGAGAAGAAATTAGCACACATGAGTCCAAAGGAGATGCTTTTGTCACTTGTCTCGATGGAATCGGTGAAATTACAATCGACGGACAAAAATACGAATTAAAAGAAGGCCAATCCATTGTCATGCCAGCAAACCATCCTCATGCTGTATTTGCAAAAGAAACATTTAAGATGATGTTAGTTGTGGCATTTTAGACATAGAAATAAAATCAATAAAATTTTAAACAAGAAATGATAGAAAGATTATATTTTGGAGGTAATTTTTATGAAAGCATATGTAAATGAAGATTGTATCGGCTGTGGAGCTTGTAACTCCATTTGTGAAGAAGTATTTAAAATGACAGATAGTGGCGTTGCAGAAGCAATTGGGGAAGTTCCAGCTGAATTTGAAGAAGCAGCAAAGGAAGCTTGTACTGGTTGTCCTGTGGGCGCAATTGAATTAAGCTAATGTTATAAAAAGCACCCGTTTCTTTTTGAAATGAGTGCTTTTTATCGTTCTATTTTTAATATTTTTGCCTTATTTTTTCTCAACATAAAATAGGTGTTCCATACGCTTCTCTTAAACAAAAAGGAAAGAAGCTTTTTATTGCTTATCCTTTTCATTTTGGCAAATACTCTTGTAATAAATCCATATTCAGAATACAGAGCCTCCTTCGGTTTAATTCTACCATTTTCTTATTGACAAGATGTTTGAATTGCCTTGAAACAGTCTCCCTTTTTGCCCCTAGCATTTCCGCTAAAAAAGAAATCGTAATATCGAATTTTACTTCGATACCTCTTTCTGTCTCCACTCCAAAATCTCTTCCTAACTTCCATATTTTTGATGCTAATTGTTGATCCATACGGACAGCATTTGGTGTATTTTTTAACTGTCGATAAAGTCTTCTTATTTTACTTGCCATAGATTCCATCATGGCTTCTGCTACAGAAAAATCATTTTCCATAATCATTCGTAATTTTCTTTTATCAATGGAAACTATCTCACATTCACTCAACGGTTCCGCATAAATAGAGGCAAACTCTTTTTGTACCATTACTTCATTTAATATTTCCCCCGCTTTACAAATAAAAATCACCTTTTTTTCGTGGTTACTGCTAATTTTATATAGAGAAACATAGCCTGAGAGCAGAAAATAAAAACATCCAACCTCTTCTTTATCTCGAAAAATCGCCTCTCCTTTTTTATAATTCCGAACACGAGCATAGTTAGAAAATAATCTCTTACTTTCCTCTGATGCCTCTTTTAAAATATTAATTTTCTTCTCATACATAACAAACTACTTCCTCCTTTGTATCATTGTTACACTATCCTCATCCTTTATTCATCCTCTTTATTATCCTTTTCATTCTTTATTTATGTACTTTTTCTTATTGTGAAATTATTAACATTGATACATCTCTTCTATCATAGTTCCAACACAAATGTTTTTATTGGAACTGTCTCATGATTCTTTATCCATTTCAATTACTCTTCTTTCTTTTATTATAACATAATGAGTAAATTTTCCTATCGGTGAACAAAACTTTCTTACACCCATATACTATTATTAATGATTAAGAAAAGGAATTTTTATCTTGAATGAACATTATCCATTTACCAATCCCCCTCTACCCTACGCTTATGATGCTTTAGAACCATTTATCGACACAAAGACAATGGAACTTCATCATAATAGGCATCTTCAAACCTATGTGGACAACTTGAATAAAACGCTGGCAAGCTATCCTGAGTACCAAATTCTTTCTTTAGAACAACTACTCTTATACTACCCACATTTCCCAAGAGCATTGCAAACACCGATTCGCAATAACGCTGGGGGTGTTTATAACCATATTTTCTACTTTTCCAACTTGACCCCAAAAGAAGAGAAACCATTTCCAAGTTTTTTAGGAAATCGTCTCTCTATCACCTTTGGAAGTATTGAAAACTTTATAAAGCAACTTTCTGCTGCCGCTCTATCCGTTTTTGGTTCTGGATACGCATGGCTTATACTGGATCATCTAGGAAACTTAAAAATTACGACAACGGCCAATCAAAATACGCCTTTTTCCTTCTCTGTAAGACCACTTCTTAACATTGATGTTTGGGAACACGCCTATTATTTGAAACACTATAATGTTCGGGCTGATTATATTACCGATTGGTCCCAAATCATCAATTGGGAACAGGTCGAAAAAAATTATCGAAGTGCCCTCGCACTTTTCTCCTTATAATTATTTTTTATTATCAAACGAACTTGTTGTTTTTATTATAAATTTCTGAAAAATAATCATTATAAAATCATTTGACAGAGAAACTTTTCTATGCTATAGTATTAAAAAATTATAGGCGAGGTAAAAATTATGCATATTCTACTACTTACTCAATTAAAAGGTGACGACGATCGTTAGCGGTTGTAGCTATGAGTTTTTCATAGGTGCAATCGCTTTGACTGTTGCACCTATGTGGAATATGCAATTACAAATGGAGAAAGTTTTTTCTATCCTATAACAGCATTTATTATGACTAATAAACGATGAAACTTTCTCTTACTCTTCTATTTTTTTATAATATAATCTATTTTCTTTTAGAAAAGTCTTGCACAAAAATAGATTATATTATTGTCTTTGCAGAAAAGAACCACATTGGTGAATGAAGTTACCGATGTGGTTCTTTTTTTGCTTCTCATCGTTACATGAAGACAAGGAGTTAGCAACTATGCTTGCTAACTAACAAAAAATTTAATTTTAGGAGGTTATTTTATGAAAACAATGACTGGCACTACCTTATTATCACTAGAAGAAACATCGGAATTTCTTTCTCACATTGGAGAAAAAATCTCCTTACATGGAAGTGTATATAAAATACGAAAGATGAGTGGATTTTCTTTTCTCCTTCTTAGAACAAAAGATTCTATTATCCAATGCATCTATGAACCGACAAAATGTGACTTTGATCTTCATGCAGTAAAAGAAGAAAGCTGTGTTGTCATAACTGCTGAGATTGTAGCTGAGCCACGCTCAAAATCAGGCTGGGAACTTCATTTATTTTCTTTAGAAGTGCTTTCAGAACCGATGGAAGAACTTCCTATTGTGATCAATCAAAAAAACGTAGCTACTTCTCTTGATACCCTTCTTGACTTTCGACAACTTACTTTAAGAAATGAACGGGAGCGGACTATTTTTAAAATACAAGAAGGAATTGTAAAAGCCTTTCGCCTTTTCTTAACAGAACAAAAATTTACAGAAGTTCATACTCCTAAAATTGTATCCCAAGGAGCCGAAGGCGGTGCTAATATTTTTCGTTTGGATTATTTTGGGAATCCTACTTATTTGACACAAAGCCCACAATTTTATAAACAAATGCTTGTTGGTGTTTACGAACGAGTCTTTGAAATTGCTCCTGTTTTCCGCGCAGAAAAGCATGATACCTCTCGTCATTTAAATGAATATGTCAGTGTGGACTTTGAAATGGGATATTTAAATAGCTTTGAAGAATTGATGGAAATGGAAACTGCTATGCTCCGTTTTACCATCCATTATTTAAAAGAATATTACGCAAAGGAACTTGCCTTATTAAATACAAACCTACCAGAAATAACAGAAATTCCTGTCCTTAAATTTAAAGAAGCAAAAGAAATCATTGCTAAGGAATACCAAAGGGAGATCAAAGATTTTGAAGACTTTGAACCAGAAGAAGAAAAACTATTAAGCCAATGGATTCAAACAAAAACGGCCTCTGACTTTGTGTTTGTCACCCACTATCCAACGAAAAAACGTCCATTTTATGCGAAAGGAGATAGAACTTGTCCAGAAGAAACTTTAAGTTTTGACTTATTTTTCCGTGGAATTGAAATTACAACAGGCGGTCAAAGAATCCATGATTATGAAGAACAAGTGGCTAAAATGAAACAGAGAAATATGGATATTTCTTGTTTTGAGAGCTATTTAAACGCACATAAATATGGCCTACCTCCTCATGGTGGGCTTGGACTTGGATTAGAACGCTTTACGGCCAAACTATTAGGATATGAGAATGTTCGCTATGCTACGTTATTTCCTAGAGATATTCATCGAGTAACTCCTTAATGTTAGAGCATACTCTTGACTTACCATAACTTGTTCATATTAAAATGACTGATTGGTTTTATGAAAAGATAAAAAGCCCTTTCTAAATGGTTTTAAAAACACTCCATTTAGAAAGGACTTCTCTTCATTCTTTTATTTTAATACTTGTAAAGCGTAATCTACATAGAGATTACAAGATAATAACAATCCTTCTTCATCAATATCGAATAATCCGTGGTGATGAGCAGAAGCTGTATTTGGCTTCTCTTTATTTCTCGTTCCTACAAAGGCATACATTCCTTTTGTCTCTTGTAAAAAGTCTGCAAAATCATCTGCTCCTAACATTTTTTCGAAGTTAGAAATAATGTTTTTCTCTTCAATCACTTGTTTTGCTACTTCTGTTACCTCTTCTACTGCCTCTTCATCGTTAATTAATGGATTGGCAAATCCTTGAAACTCTACTTCGACCTCAGCACCATAAAGCGCTGCTGTCTGTTTTGCAATTGTTTTTACACGCTCATTGGTAAACTCACGAACTGCCTTAGAAAAGCTTCTCGTTGTTCCTTCGATTTCTGCGTGTTCTGCTACAATATTATATTGGGTTCCTGCTCGTAACACGCCAACCCCTACCACAACAGTTTCTAATGGATCCGTATTTCTAGCAACGATAGATTGTAATGCTACTACAATTTGAGATGCCACATAAACGGCATCGATTCCTAACTGTGGTGTAGACACATGAGCCCCTTTTCCCGTTACTTTAATCTTAAAATAATCACAGCTAGCATTTTGTGGACCAGCGGTAAGGGAAACCGTCCCACTATCCAATTTACTGGATACATGAGCACCAAATACTCTTGTAGCCCCTTCCATCAAACCTTCTTTTACAAAGATTCTTGCTCCTTGTCCGATTTCTTCTGCCTGTTGGAAAAATAAACGCACTTGTCCACCAAACTCTTGCTCTTTTTCTTTTAAAATTTTAGCGGCTCCAAGTAACGTAGCGGTATGAGCATCATGTCCACAAGCGTGACAAACACCTTCTTCTTTAGAACAATAAGAAACTTCTTTTAAATCTTCCATAGCAAGTGCATCAATATCCGCTCTTAATACCATCACTTTATCTTTTCCGCCGTTCCCTTTTCCATCAATCCAGCCATACACACCTGTTTCTCCAACTCTTCTATGAGGAATCCCCATTTTATCCAGTTCTTCCTCAATCTTCTTACAAGTGTTATATTCTTTTAAACTTACTTCTGGATGAGCGTGAAAGTAACGTCTCATTTCCGTAATATACTCTCTATTTTTCACTACATAATCTTTTAAACCCATAACGCTTACCACCTTTCTACACGAAAAGATATTTTACCATACACAAAGAAACGCTCCATGATACATTTCTTCCACTGTCTTTTTCACTTCATCTGTATGGTAGGCATCTACAATTTTTTTATAAATTTCATTATCTTTATCTTCGCTTCTTGCTACAATAACATTGACTAAACTTTCCACCGCTTCATTATTTTCTGGATTCACATCTTCTGTAAAAATAGAATCTTTTGTTGGATCAAGTCCTGCTGTAAATGCATTTCCACCATTGATAACCGCTGCTGTACAGTCTGGAAGAAGTTTTGCAAGTGTTGCTGACTCAGCTTCTTTGATTTCAATTTTTACATTATATTTTGTAATATCTGCCTTTGTTGGAACATACCCTTTTTCTGGATCACATTCGATAAGACCTGCTGCTTCTAATAATTTTAACGCACGTCCACCATTTGTTAAATCGCTTGGAATCGCAATAATATCACCATCTTTAATTTCCTCTACGGAAGAAACTTTATCTTTATTATTATAGATAGATAATGGTGCAATCACGGTATCCCCAATGGATTCTAACTGATATCCTTTTTGTTTGATATCATTTTCTAAAAATGCTTTATGCTGGAACGCATTTAAATCAATTTCTCCATCATTTAAAGCACGGTTTGGTATTGCGTAATCAGAAAATTTTACAAGCTCTACTTTAATCTTATCTTTTTCTAATAACTGATTAATGGTATCCCACTGTTCGTTATATTCTCCAACTACCCCTACTTTTACTGTTGTTACGCCGTCTTTATCCACATTCGATTTGTTTCCACCACATCCTGCTAATACAGATACTGCTAAAATACTCGTTGCTACAATTGCGAATGATTTTTTCCATATTTTTCTCATATTTTTTCTCCTCTTTCTATCACTAATTTTTTATTATTAATGGGTTGTTTTCTTCACAATAATATTTCCAATCAACTGGAAAATACTAATAATAATTAAAATTAAAAGTACCGTAATCCAGATCATATCTTGATATCCTAATTGATATCCATAGCGAATTGCAAAATCTCCAAGTCCACCAGCACCAATGGCCCCTGCAATGGCTGTTAATCCAATTAAGCTTACAAAGGTAATCATCGTAACACGAGTAATCCCTGGAATACTCTCTTTTAAATAAACATGAAATACAATTTCCACTGGCGAAAATCCCATGGCTTCACTTGCTTCAATTAATCCTTTATCTACATCAGCAAGAACGGATTCAATTTGTCTTGCAAAAAATGGTACAGTCCCAACAATCAGTGGCACACAAGCACCTGTTACTCCTAACGCTGTTCCAACAATTGCACGGCTTACAGGAATTAAAAGCACCATCAATATAATAAATGGAATGGAACGTAAAATATCAATTATTTTATCAAGAATTGTGTAAATTACAGTATTTTGAAAAATACCGCCTTTTCTTGTTACAATTAAAACGACTCCGAAGCAAATGCCGATAATAAATGCCACAACACCAGAAATCAGGCTCATCTGCAATGTTTGAACCATACATTGTAATAACTCTGAGCCAAGAGTTTCTAAATGGGGAGCGATGGAATAAATAAAACTCATTCTTTGATTACCTCCATTTCCACGCCAATGGAATCAATATAAGCAATGGCGTTTTCTAAATTTTCTTTTTCTCCATTTAGTGCAACAACTAATTTTCCAAGAGGTTTTCCTTTTAAGAAATCAATATTCCCATAAAGAATGTTCGCCTCTACATCGTATTGTTTTGCTAAATAAGAAATTAACGCATGACCTGCATTTTCCCCAGAATAAGTGAGCAAAATCATTTTACTTCCATGGGTCAACTGAAGAAGTTCATTTCCCTCTTCGATTAATTCATGTACTTTTCCTAAATTGCTGGCGGTATCGATAAACTGCTTTGTCATCTCTTCTTTTGGTCTTGCAAAGACTTCTACCGTATCTCCCGCTTCCACAACAACTCCATGTTCCATAATGGCCACACGATCACAAATATCTTTTACAACTGCCATTTCATGAGTAATTAATACAATCGTGATATTTAATTCTTCATTTACCTTTTTTAATAGTTTTAAAATAGATTGAGTTGTCTGTGGATCTAAGGCACTAGTTGCCTCATCGCATAAAAGAACATCAGGATCATTGGCTAATGCTCTTGCGATAGCTACTCTTTGTTTTTGCCCTCCAGATAACTGAGAAGGATATGCATCTTTTTTATCCGCTAAGTCAACTAATTGTAATAACGATAAAATCTTTTTATCCTTTTCTTCTTTTGACAATCCGCTCTTTTTTAATGGAAATGCAACATTTTGGTATACAGTTCTAGAACGCATTAAATTAAAATGCTGAAAAATCATTCCAATTTTTCTTCTCACATTTCGTAACTCTTTTTCTTTCAACTCCATTAGATTTTGTCCATCTACAATCACTTTTCCTTCGGTTGGACGCTCTAATAAGTTAATACATCGAACAAGTGTTGACTTCCCTGCTCCTGAGAATCCGATGATTCCAAAGATTTCACCATCTTTAATTTCTAGATTCACATCTTTTACCGCAGTTACAACGCCTGCTTTTGTATGAAATGTCTTACTTACATTTTGTAACTGAATCATAGTTTCCTCCTCTTCTTACGTGAGCTATGTATCGTTTTTTTATTTTTTTAGAAGTGCTTTTTATATGATAGGAAATGAACTTCTCTATATGATAGGATAGGAAATAAAATTTCCTAATCATATAAAAAAACCTCCATCCTAATACTGTAGTCAATATTAGGACGAAGGTCATCAACTTCTTCGCGGTACCACCTAACTTCGCTTGATGTTCACACATCAAAGCCTCATGAAGTACGTCAAAAACGATGAAAAATACATTTCTGATTATACTCTATCGCTATAACGGGCGCTCCCGTCATGTTCTACTCATCCTTTCAAACATGAGGCTCTAAGACCATCTTCATAAACTTCTCTTTATTCCCTTCCACCTTTTAGGAACTCTCTGTAAAAGTATCCGCTTACTACTCTTCTTTTCATTGCCTTTTTCTATGTCTAGCTATTGATTTATTTTATTTTAAAACTCAGATCTTGTCAAGGAATTTTTTTAACATTTTTCCTTTTCTCGTAGTATAAGGAGGATATCTAAGCGGAACATCAAACCAAGAACTGGATTCTAAAATTCCTTTTTCACGGGTAAAGGCTTCATAACTATATTTCCCATGGTAACTTCCCATTCCACTATTTCCAACTCCTCCAAAAGGTAGTCTCTCCCCAGCAAGATGAAGAATGGTATCATTGATACAACCTCCTCCATAAGACAGTTGTTTCATCTGTTTTCGCCCTTCCTTTTGATCTCCTGTAAAAAGATAAAGCGCCAATGGCTTTTCTCTTTTTTCTACAAACTCTTTTGCCTCTTCCAAAGATTTCACCGATAAAATAGGAAGAATTGGGCCAAAGATCTCTTCTTTCATAACCGCCATCTCTTCTGTTGCATCTTCAATAATGGTCGGTGCAATTTGTAATGTTTCTTCATTACATACTGGATTTTTATTGGCATCTTTTAATAAGGCTAACAAACGATTATAGTGTCCTACATTAATGATAGCAGAATAGGTCTTTGACTGTAACGGATCGTTTCCATAAAATTTCTTTATATATTGCTTTATTTTACCAACCAACTCCTCCTTTACCTCTTCTTCCACAAGCACATAGTCAGGTGCTACACAAGTTTGTCCACTATTTAGAAATTTTCCAAATACAATTCGCTTGGCTGTTAAAGATATGTTAGCAGTCTTTGTTACAATGCAAGGGCTCTTTCCTCCTAACTCTAAAATAGTTGGAGTTAAATACTCTGCTGATTCTTTTAATACAATTTTACCAACTCTCTCCCCACCTGTATAAAAGATGAAATCAAAACGTTGTTTTAATAACTGCTGACTTACTGCCACATCACCTTCGATTACACAAATATAATGTTCCGAAAATACGCTCTTTATCAATTTCTTTAATACTTTTGATGTATAAGGTGCGTATTCAGAAGGCTTTAAAATAGCGCAGTTTCCACCAGCAATCGCACCGATTAGCGGCTGTAATGTCAATAATACTGGATAATTCCAAGGAGCAATAATAAGCGTACATCCATAAGGCTCTCTCACAACGATTCCTTTTGATGGAAACTGCATAAGAGAGGGTCTCACCCATACGTCTTTATCCCATTTTTTCAAATGCTTTTTTATATAACGAATTTCTGATAACACAAGAGAAATCTCCGTCATAAAGCTTTCTGTTTTTGATTTTTTTAAATCTTGATAAAGAGCGCTTTCTAATTCTTCTTCATATTTGATTACCGCCTTTTCTAAAAGTTCTAACGCTTGTAGTCGAAACTGTAATACTTTCGTCTTATTGGTCTTATAAAATTTTCTTTGTTTTTCTATTATAACTTCCATATTCATTTCATTTCCTCCTTTTTTGTATAAATGAAAAGGATACTTCATTTTCTTCATGAAGTACCCTTTCTCTTTCTAAAAAGCAAGCATTAACAAGCGATAATAATTCCTCCATCGCCTGCATATAAACTGCTAACACCTCTTGTATCAACAATGGTAATGCTTTTAAACTGTGCTTTTTTCTCTATTTCTTCTTTTGCTTTTTCCGCTCTTTCATAACAATTACAATGAGCAATGACTAAATCTTTTTCTTCTTTGTTCTCACAACCTGCAATCGCATAATCGATCATACTGCTAATGGCTTTTTTCATACCACGCACTTGGGTTAACTTAATAATTGTCCCATTTTCTGATCCCATCACTGGTTTTATGTTCAATGCACCGGCTAAAATAGCCTGTACTCTTGAAAGACGACCATTTTTTCTTAAAAAGTCTAATGTTTCTAACACAAAATAAGTATGAAGTCCGTCAATATACTTCTCCACTCGCTCTACCACTTCTTCAAATGGATTTCCAGCTTCTACTAGCGTTTCAATAAAACGACAGATTAAAAGCTGTCCAGAAGATGCGGATTTTGAATTAAATACATGGATATTTTTTGTACCATGCTCTTCTTCATATAAATTTTTTGCTAAAACAGCGCTATTATAAGAACCGCTTAACTCTGATGATAGCGTTACCACATAAATATCATCCGCTTGTTCATATGCCTTCATATATTCTTCTGGAGCTGGACAAGCAGAACGTGGACATTCTTTGCTCACCTCAACTCTTTTTAAAAACTCTATTTGCTCAAATGTATCATCATCTCGAATCTGAAATCCATCTACATCTAATGTCAATGGAATTTGGATAAAGGTATCTTTTTTATTCTCGACTGTTGTGTAATCGCAGCAGCTGTCACCAACAATTTTATAACTCATAGTTGCCTCCTAGTATGCACTATAATATAACATAGTTTTCATTACCATATACTATAACATACATTATCAGAATTGAAAAGGACTATCAGAATGTTATTTTTAAAATCCTTTTTATCGGTCTGCTGGATACTGATCAAAGGTTGCATGAACCATATCATAAATAGATTTCGCAATATCGTCTAATTTGTTTTCATCTTTTAAAATGTCCGCATCTTGCTTATTGGATAAGAAGGCAGTTTCTAATAAAATCGCTGGCATCTTTGTGCTTTTGCAGACGATCAAGTTTGGAGAATCTTTTACCGAACGCTTTGTACTTCCTACCGCATTTAATAAATACGGAAATGCAATGTCAGCAAATTTCTTTGAGGTCAATCCACTTTCTGTCACAGCTGTATTTTTACTAGAATATAAAACTTCTGTTCCTCTGGCTGATTCATAATCAACGGAATTACAATGAACAGAAATAAATAAATCTGCCGCAATATCATTTGCAAACTGGGCACGATTGATTACGGATACCGTTGTCGTACTAACCCCATCACCGTATGTGATTCCATTTTGTGAATCTTCTAACCTCGTATAATACACTTTTAAGTCCGAATCATTTGCAAAGTATTTTTGCGTCTTTTTAATAATATTCAAAGCAACATTCTTTTCTATCACTCCATACTTAGAAGAAGTGCTTCCTGTGTCACTTCCACCATGTCCCGCATCAAGTACAATGACTTTGTCATAGATATCCGTCGGATCTTTTATTCCTAACATCCAGCTATCTGCAGTTTCCTTATAGGCAAGTGCTTGAATGATTTTTGTTGTAATAATAATCTGTGTATTTTGTTGACTATCTGTTGTCACTACAACACTTTGCACTAAACCACTTGTATTATAAGAAATTTTGTTTTTATTATAAAAACTACTATAATTGGCTGGTAGAGTGATAATAAATCTTCGATTGTGATAATCATCTTCCACTTCACAATCGCTCCATTTTACCTTACTTGATGGCCTTGGAATTGAAATATCAAATTCCTTTAAATCACTCGGCTTACTGGAATTTTGATCTCCTGTACTCGGTTGTTCCGTTGTTGGCTCTTCGGTTGTTGGCTCTTCGGTTGTTGGTTCTTCGGTTGTTGGTTCTTCTGTCGTCTCATCCTCTGTTGGTTCTTTTGAATTATCGGATTTATTTATCATAGAAACAACATTTGAATTATCCCAAATATAAACATATCCAAGGGCTTCCGCTACGGATTGTCCAGGAATCATACAATAATTTTTATTATTTTCTAAATTCGTCATTAACCAAGCTGGCTCGGCTAATGAAATACTTTTTCCATTTAAAAGCGCTGTTTTCTTTCCTAATGTCAATACAATTTTATTGCCATTTCCCGTAATAGTCACTTGCTGTTTTTTTGCATCATATTTATAGGTACTACCTAAATATTTATTTTTATTAAACGTATTATAAGCGGGAAGCATAGAAGTATTATTAAGAATAATACCTGGCATGGCTGTTTTTACGGTCACACCTTCTGTTTTAATTGTTACATCACGTTTTGTAATGGTTACTACTTTTCCATCATATTTCACTTTTCTTCCAGTTGTTTCAGAGCTTTGATCGTTTTTATCACTAGAATTATTTTCTGCTCCTGATTGATTACTAGATTTTTGTCCAATGGAAATCGTAGCCGTTTTGCTATCGTAGTAATAATCAAGCCCTAATGCTTCTGCAACACTTCTACTTGGTACAAGGGGCTTTGTTACTCCTGTATTATTATACTTCACTAATTTTGGAGTAACTGGCAGTGTTTTTGTACTGCTATTCACTTTCATCGTATTGCTATTTAATGTTACAACCACTTTTTGCTTTCCATATTGAAAAGTCAATGTTTTCTTCTTCGGTTGATACGTTGCTTTTACATCCAACCCTTCTTGTTGAAATACCGTATATGGTAAAAGCGCATATCCATCTTCTAAAATTCCTGGATTTTTCTTTAAGTCTACGCTTTCTCCACCACAGATAACACTTAATTGTTTTCCATTATAATTATAAGTTTTTCCATTATACGTAATGGATAAACCAGACTTTGTATCTTCTGGTGCTGTTACGTTCATTCCTTTTTTTTGCTTCATGGAAATCGTTGCTGTTTTACTATCATAAGAATAGTCAAGACCAAGTGCTTCTGCTACATTTCTGCTTGGTACAAGGGGCTTTGTTACCTTTGCCGCATTATATCGCACTAACCTAGGAACAATTGGCATTTTCTGTGATTTTCCATTTACTTTCATAACATTACTATTTAATGTCAAAACAACTTTTTGTTTCGCATATTGATATGTAATCGTCTTTTTCTTAGAAGCGTATGTTACTGTTACTCCTAAGGAACTATTCTGAAATACATCATATGGCAATAAGCCATACCCATCTTCTAAAATCCCTGGTGTTTTTTTTAAGTCCACTTTCTTTCCACCACAAACAACACTTAATTGTTTATTTGTGTAATCATAGGTCTGTCCGCTATAGGTAATAGAAAGACCTGCCGCTTTTGCCGTTACATACTGCCCCATCGTCATGGTGAAACATAACAAAAATAGGGTTAAAAAACGCAAATACTTTTTCATTGTTTATCTCCTACCTTTTTTCTCTTAAAACTTTCGCATATCTCACCATAACTCTAGCAGAAATCGACAAAAAAATCTATACTGGAACAATAAAAAAGATGAGAAACAAAATTTGTTCGTTTCTCATCTTTTTCCTTATTCCCTATTCATAAATTGGATATTTGTCAGTCAATCCCTTTACGATAGAAAGTGCTTTTTCTTTATCTTTTTCAATCACAACCGCTTTGATTGCTTCTGCAATCTGTTCCATATCTTCTTCTTTTAATCCTCTTGATGTTACTGCTGGTGTTCCTAAACGAATTCCACTTGTTACAAATGGAGACTGTGGATCGTTTGGCACTGTATTCTTATTTGCCGTAATATGCACTTCATCAAGAAGTTTTTCCACTTCTTTTCCTGTCATATTCATGTTTTTAAAATCAACGAGCATTAAATGATTGTCTGTTCCACCAGAAACAATATCAAATCCTCTCTTTTGTAACGCTTTGCAAAGAGCCTGTGCATTGTTCTTCACTTGTTGCATATACTCTTTAAACTCTGGTTGTAACGCTTCTTTAAAGCAAACAGCCTTGGCTGCGATTACATGCATTAATGGACCGCCTTGGATTCCTGGGAAGATTGCTTTATTGAAATTGTATTTATCTGCAATTTCTTGATTACAAAGAATCATACCACCTCTTGGTCCACGGAGTGTTTTATGGGTTGTTGTTGTAACAATATCCACATATGGGAATGGATTATTGTGAAGTCCTGTTGCTACAAGCCCTGCAATATGCGCAATGTCTGCCATTAACACTGCTCCAACTTTATCAGCAATCTCTTTAAAACGTTTAAAATCAATTTCTCTTGCATACGCACTGGCACCACATACGATTAATTTTGGTTTACATTCTAATGCGATTCTTTCCACTTCATCATAATCAATAACTCCTTGTTCATTTACCCCATATGGAACACAGTGATAATTTTTCCCTGACATATTCACTGGGCTGCCATGAGTTAAATGTCCGCCATGATCAAGGCTCATACCCATATAAGTATCCCCTACATTTAATACTGCAAAAAATACGGCCATATTTGCCTGCGCTCCAGAGTGTGGCTGTACGTTGGCATAATCACAACCAAATAATTTCTTTGCACGTTCGATCGCTAATTCCTCTACAATATCCACATATTCACATCCACCATAATAACGCTTTCCTGGATAACCTTCTGCATATTTATTTGTCAATGGGCTTCCCATAGCTGCCATAACTGCTTTGCTAACAAGGTTTTCAGATGCAATTAATTCTAAATTTTGTCTTTGTCTTGTTAGTTCCTTTTCCATAGCCTCTGCAATTTCTGGATCAAAATTCTTCACTTCATCAAAATCAAACATTCAAAACTTCCTCCTCTACTCTCGGTATAATTATTACTTATTTTATCATATATTGGAAATTTGTATACACTTTTTTTGCATTCCCATTATAATAACTCGCAAAATGTATATCCTATCACTTCCACCATCTATACATAATATAGTATTTTATTACTTTTGTACATACTATATTTTGTATTTATTTTTTTATTTCTATCGTTCCTCTATTTTTTTAAGGGTTTTCTACTTTTCTCCCAAAATTTATGATAAAATAAAAAAAATGAAATCTCTATTTTTCATTTTTTATAACACTTTTTATGAAAAAGAAAAAAGTGGTTTCTCATTTCTATAAAAAAGGAGTTTGATTTTTATTAACTACGAATTTAAAATTTTTATGATTTATATTGTTATTTTATCATTCCTTGGTTTTTTTAGTATGGGGATTGATAAATGGAAAGCAAAACATAAAAGATATCGAATTTCAGAAAAAACATTACTCCTCATTGGAGTTTTTGGTGGAAGTATTGGCTCTATTTTAGGAATGCGTTTTTTTCACCATAAGACATTACATAAAAAATTTTCATTAGGACTACCACTGATTTTATTTTGCCAACTTTGTCTTATCGTTCTCTATTTTTTCTTTATCTAAACCTACAGAAAACTATTTTGGAAAGGAGCTTATTTATGAAAATTGTTGTATTAGATGCCTGTATCAACGGCAGCTTAGACATATTAAACTTTGAACCCCTCCGTCAATATGGAGAAGTGACCATTTATGAAATGACAAAAAATGAAGATGTAGAGCAGCGGATTCACGACGCAGATTGTGTCTTTACTTGCCGCGCTCTTATTTCAAGAACCATTATGAAACACTGTCCCAATTTAAAATATATCGGTGTTCTTGCAACAGGCTATAATGTAGTCGATGTCATTGCCGCAAAGGAACACAATATTTTAGTTTCTAATGTTCCTTCGTATAGCACAGACTCCGTAGCAGAATTCACCCTTGCTATGATGTTAGAAATTTGCCATCATATCGGTGCACACTCGGATTCTGTTAAAAATGGCGAATGGACAAGAGATAAAGGTCTTTGCTATTGGAATTATCCACTGTTTGATTTAAAAAATAAAACATTAGGTCTCATTGGTTTTGGGGCAATCGCTCAAAAAGTGGCCAAACTAGCCACTGCCTTTGGCATGAATATTCTTGTCTATAACCGAACGATTTATCCTCATATGGAACAGGATACGTTGCACTTTTCCGACTTAGAAACCGTTTTAAAAAGTTCGGATTTTATTAGCCTGCATTGTCCTCTCACACCTGAAACAAAGGAGATGATCAATGAAAATACCCTTTCTATCATGAAAGATGGTGCTTACTTAATCAATACCGCAAGAGGAGGTCTTATTGTGGAGTCCCATGTTCAGTCCGCTTTAATTCATGGAAAACTTGGCTGTTATGCAACCGATACCATTACACTGGAGCCAATCTCTTCTGATAATCCATTACGAAAAGCTCCAAACGTTCTTATAACCCCTCATATCGCTTGGGCATCCAAAGAAACATTGGAGCATTTTATGGAACTAGTCCTTCATAACTTCACTTCCTATATGGAGGGAAATCCAATTAATATTGTGAATTTATAAAAACAATGTGTGTAAGTTGCGCACTTTGCCTATCACAAAAAAACTCTATGAAGAGGAATTTCTCCCTTTTCATAGAGTTTTTACAGCTATCATGATTTTATCATTATAACATTTTATTGATCATGGCAAGAACTTCTTCTCCTAATGCATCGGATTTTTCTTTTGCATCCGTTAAAGAACTGCCTTTCACACCATAATAGAATTTTACTTTTGGTTCTGTACCAGATGGACGCACACATAACCATGCATCATTGCTTAAATCATAGTAAAGAACGTTTGATGTAGGAAGCCCTGTTGGTGTCACTTCCCCTGTTTTCATATCTTTAATCGTATCGGCTTGATAATCTCTTGCAGATACTACTTCATATCCACCAAACTGTGTTGGTGTATTTGTACGAAGTGTTTCAAGAATTTCTTTAATCTTAGCAATTCCTTCAATACCTGCCAATGTGATGGCTTTTACAGAATCATAGTAATAGCCATAGGTTTCATACATTTCAACCATAGTATCCCAAAGGGTTTTTCCTTGTGTCTTGTAATAACAAGCCGCTTCACAAAGAGCTACTGTAGCAGAAATGGCATCTTTATCTCTTGCATAAGTTCCAATGAGGCAACCATAGCTTTCTTCCATTCCAAAGAGATACGTTCCTTTTCCTGTTTGCTCCATTTTTAAGATCTGCTGTCCTATGTATTTAAAACCTGTTAACACTTCAATTAAATCTACTTCATATCCTTTTGCCACGGCATCAATTAAATTGGTGGATACGATTGATTTTACAACAGCGCCATCGGCTGGAATCTGTCCATTTGCTTTCTTTTGACTTAAGACATAATCACAAAGAAGAGCTCCTGACATATTTCCTGTTAAAGGAATATAATCTCCTGATTTGGAATCCTTTACATATACACCAAGACGATCGGCATCTGGATCCGTTGCAAGCACTAAATCCGCATCAATTTTCTTCGCTAGTTCAAGACCTAAATAAAAAGCCTCTTCTGCCTCTGGATTTGGATAACTTACTGTTGGGAACTCTCCATCTGGCCATTCTTGTTCTGGAACAACATAGACATGCTTAAATCCTAACTCATGTAATGCACGTCTTGCTGGAATGTTTCCTGTTCCATGAAGTGGTGTATAGACAATTTTAATCTGATCTTGCATTTTATCAATGCAATCTTGATTGACAACTTGTGCTTTTACATGACCGATAAATTTATCATCAATTTCTTTTCCAATTACTTCATAAAGACCTTTTGCAATTGCCTCTTCTTTCTTCATTGTTTTTACAGTAGAAAGATCAGTAATTGTTAATACTTCCTTTGTAACTCCTTTATCATGTGGCGGTGTAAATTGTGCACCATCTTCCCAATATACCTTATAACCATTATAATCTGGTGGATTATGGCTGGCAGTAATATTAATACCTGCAATACAACCAAGTTCTCTTACGGCAAAGGAAAGCTCTGGTGTTGGACGAAGGGATTCAAAAATATATGCTTTAATCCCATTTGCTGCTAAAGTAAGTGCTGCCTCTTGTGCAAATTCTGGTGACATACGTCTAGAATCAAATGCAATAGCAACTCCTTTTTCTTTTCCATTTTGTGCAATAATATAATTTGCAAGACCTTGTGTGGCACGTCTTACAACATAAATATTCATGCGATTAATACCAGCTCCAATAATCCCCCGAAGTCCAGCTGTACCAAATTCCAAATCTGTATAAAACCGCTCTTTAATCTCTTTCTCATCATCCGCAATACTACGAAGTTCTTTTTTTGTTTCCTCATCAAAATACGGATTTGAGAGCCATTCATTATAAATGTCCATATAGCCCATTTTTTTATCCTCCTTCTGTAACACGTTTTACTTACGCCTTCCTTTTTATTATATCTTATTCTACTTAAAAAATATAGCTAAAAAATAAAGTTTCCAACGGAAAATTCCTTTTGATACCAATGTAGGAAAAGCTCTTTTTTCTTATTTTGTTCGATGGTATCTTGTAGCTTTTCCATATCCTTTGGAGAAATAAAAGCCTTTCTTCTTCCGTTGTAGTGATTGGCTATTTTAAAATATTTATCTGGGTATAAAAGCAATAGATATAAAATCTCATAGTCTTCTTTTTCTAATGGTTTTTCTTGACTATATCCAGATAAAATCTTCTTTGCAATTTCCTTGTCATATTGGGTCTTTTCCAGTGCTTTTCTTAAAAACTGATGCAGATCTAAAAACTGGTTTTGATAGCAAAAATGCTCCAAGTTAATGGTAGCAATCCCTTGTTCGGTCTTTATCACATTATGTTGATTATATTCTCCATGACAAATACCAAGGCATTGCTTCTCTTTTTCTTCTCCTAGCTGCTCACAAATGCTCATTGCCTCTTTTGCCTGTTCAAAAAACATCTCAAAGCTTTTAATGTAGAGATGTTCAAAATCACCTTTTTTAATGGTTTTTGTCATATAATTATTTGCTCGTCTTATTTCATTTGTCCGTTTATTTAAAAGCATAAGTAGGGTTTGATACTGACTTCTTGCCCTTTGACTAATTTCCACTTGGCTTGCTATTTTATGAAATTTGGCCAAATTTTTTGCAGCCATCTTGCCATCATATCCATTCCGAATATCACACTCTTTTCCTTCATAAAACTCTTTCATCGTATAGACAGTATGATAGCGATCCTCTGCAAAAAAAGTTCCCTGCTTATTTTGTATATGTTGATCGATGAGAGAAAATCCTCTCTCCCTTAAATTTTTTTTCAACTCATATTCATCATTTAGCTTGCCGGCACTGGAGTGAAATTCTTTTAAAATCATCGTACCTCTGTCTGTGATACAAACAAATCCTCCTCGACTTCGATACATATTTCTTACTTCTATATCAAATTGTTCTAAAACAGATGCTAATTTTTCGTCCACAATACCCCTCCTTACGAATTCTTCTTACAATCGCTCTTTTTGTACATCTTCTCGTTTCTCTCTATCGTATGAGGAAATTGGGACTTCTATGACTTTTTTATTCTACAACTTTTTTCTTTTCTATATTATTACTTTCTATATTGTTCTTTTACAATTTGCAGTAATTGTTCTTTTTCATTTCGTGTGGGGTCATCCAGTACGATTTCTAATAATTCCTTTAACACGGTTCCCATAAAAGCACCAGATTCGATTCCAACGGACATAAGATCCCTTCCATTTACCGCTAGTTCTTTCATTGTGACGCATTGTTTCTTCTTTATGACTTCCTCATAAGTTTTTTCTACATTATCTAATACGAGCATTTTTCTTTCACGACGATACTCACTTTGTGCCAATGCATCGGCTCTTTGCACTTTTAATAAGGCAGGAAATAGCTCAACTCCTATTTTATTCATCATTCTTCGAACTTCTTTATCACTAACAGGATAGTGAAAACGATAATCATGATACTGTATTAATTTGCATGCCGTATCGATAGTATGATTATCTAACTTCATTCTTTTTAAAATCGATTTGGCTACAAAAACACCCTCTTTATCATGTCCACGGAAATGATCAATACCTTTTGCATCCGTCTCTTTTTTTAACGGCTTTGCTACATCATGCAATAACATGGTCCATCTTAAAATAGGATCTGCTTCAATATATTCTACTGCTTTTAAAGAATGAACACCTACATTATAACAATGATGGGGATTATTTTGTTCCGTTTCCACCATACGATCAAACTCTGGTAAAACAACACTTGTAATGCCTAACTCTTTTGCATCCAATAATTTTTCTGGATGATTGGAAGTCAATAACTTCGTCAGCTCCACTTGGATTCTTTCTGCACTGATGTCTTTTAAATGGGGATAACGAGTTCGAATAGCATTTTTTGTTCCTTCCTCAATGGTAAAATTTAATTGTGCAGAAAAACGAACCGCTCTTAAAATACGAAGGGCATCTTCATCAAATCTCTCTTCTGGAACCCCAACACAGCGGATGACTCCTCTTTTTAGATCTTCCTCTCCTGAAAACAGATCTTGAAGCCCTTCTTTTTCATTATACGCCATAGCGTTAATTGTAAAATCTCTTCTCTTTAAATCCTCTTCTAAACTTTTTGTGAAAATGACCTCTTTTGGTCTTCTATGATCTTCATATTCTCCATCTAATCGATACGTTGTCACTTCATAGGCTTCTTTTCCCATTAAAACAGTGACGGTTCCATGTTGAATCCCTGTATCCACAGTTCTTTGAAACAGTTCTTTTATTTCTATTGGAGAAGCAGAAGTTGTAATATCCCAATCCATCGGTTTTTTATTTAAAATGGAATCTCTAACACAACCTCCTACGACATAAGCCTCATATCCATGAGACATTAAAATATCAATAATCTTTTCTGCATTTTCTGGTATTTGAATTTGCATCTTATAATCCTTTCCTTTTATACTAAAAACCGCATAGGGTTCTCTAAGATAAGATCATTCTCTATTTTTTTGTTTCTATTCTCTTAAATGCCAAGAAGCTTTATGAGAGAACTCTCTTATTTTTTTATTATAACATAGAAAGAATCTTTACAACAAAATAAATAACGATGAAAAATTCGTTTTCAAATAACTATCATATGGGATATCAATACTATCCCATCGCCCGTTATGGTTGCATAAATAAAACCGATACGAATTCTCCTGTATCGGTTTTATTTGTTTATCCTTTTTATTTTTTAATTAAATTTTTTTCAACAAGGAAATTATGAGCTACATCTTCTGGTTTTTGCCCTTCTACATCAACTTGATAATTCATATCCAACATCTCTTCTGTGGTAATCGCATTGTGAAGCCCACTAAGTACCTCTTCTAATTCTGGATACTCTTCTAATAATGTTTCGTTATAAATATTCACAGCCTGATATGGAGGGAAAAATCCAATATCATCTTCTAATGCCACTAAGTCTGTTTTTTTCACCATAGCATCCGTTTCATAAGCGTCAGTTACATCCACTTCACCAGAAGCAATTGCCTGATATCGAATATTACCAGAAAGCCCTGTAACTTCTTTAAAATGTACCCCATATTCTTTCTCTAGTTTTGGAAGTAAATCTTCACGTTCAGTGAATTCCGTTGTACAACCAAAACGCAATTGATTTGCATTTTTAATTAAATCAGAAATTGTTTTTAAATCATATTTCTCAGCAATTTCTTTTGTCACAGATAAAACATATGTATTACTACATCCTATGGGTTCAGAAATCGTCATTTGATATTGTTTTTTCATTTCTTTTTTTACATCATCATACACTTCTTGTGTATCTGTATTCATTGGAAGATTTAATACATTGGCTGTTAAAATTCCTGTATAATCTGTAAACATATCAATATCTCCAGCTTTTACAGCAGAAAATGTAATCATTGTTCCATTTAAATTAAATTTTTCTTCCACTGGTATATCCGTATTTGCCTGAATCAATTCACTATAGATATATCCAAGTACTAAAGACTCTGTAAAGTTCTCAGAACCAATCACTAGTTTCTCTTCTCCTTTACTTAATGCGGATATCAAAGAAGATCCTGCTGGTACAATTAATAGGACAACACAAAGTACTACTGCAATCACCTTTTTTACCATACGTTTTTTTAATGGTAAATATACAATCTGATCCGCTGGTTTTAATCCTTCTGGTGTAATGACTTCCTCTACTTTTCCAAGTACAAAATCCACAGCAAGTGCCAGTAAACAAGCAGGAATCGCTCCTAATAAAACAAGATTCGCATCATTGGCATTTAGTCCTAAATTAATCATCCATCCAAGTCCACCTGCTCCTGCAAATGCTGCAATTGTTACTGTTCCTACAGCTGTTACTGCCGAAATACGCACACCTGCCATAATAAATGGTGCTGCCATTGGAAGCTTAATTTTAAAAAGTTGTTGGGTCTTTGAAAGTCCAATTCCTTTTGCTGCTTCAATTACTAATGGATCAATACTTGTAATTCCTGTATAAGTATTTTTAATGATAGGCAAAAGAGCATAGATAACAACCATAATAATAGCGTGTTTTTCCCCAATACCGATAAATGGAACCATAAACGCCAATAAACCAATGCTAGGAATGGATTGCATTAAATTGGCAATCCCTATTACAATAGAAGCTACCTTTTTATTTTTAATAATAAACAATCCAATTGGTACACCAACGGCCAAGGAAAGAATGACTGCCAAAGCAGTCATTTGTGTGTGTTGAATCAATAACTCTAAAAGTTCTCCTTTTCGTTCCAGAAACATTTCTAAAAATTCACTCATAAGGTATCCTCCAATGCTTCTTCATGGCGATATCTCTTACTTAACACAATTAAAAGACTACTTTTTGTTAAGTATCCTTGTAATTCATATCGATGATTAAGCACAGGAATAATTCCAGATACATTGTAATCGATTGTATCAATGATCTCTTGCAAACTCGTATCTTCATATACCCATGTATAATCTTTTGAAATAAAATCATTTAAAGAAGCACTATAGTCTTGGAATTCTTGTAAATCCTCAAGCCATAAGATTCCCTCTAATTTTCTTTCCTTTCCACTTGTTACGAGTAAACTATCCACTACATTATGTCTCATAATCTGTAAGGCCTGTAATACCGTCCTATTTTTTGAAATTCTTGCGGCTCCTTTTTTCATAATATCAAAAGCCTTAATATAAGCAGGATTTCCCCAAAGCCTATTTTTTCCAACAAATTCTTCCACATAACGATTGGCTGGATGTTTTAAAACTTCTTCTGGACGATCAAACTGAGCAATTTTTCCATTTTGAATAATGCAAATGCGATCCGCCAATTTTATAGCTTCATCCATATCATGTGTTACAAAAACTACTGTTTTTGTAAATTGTTTTTGAAGTCTTACAACTTCATTTTGGAGCTCACTTCTTGTCACAGGATCCAATGCTGAAAATGGTTCGTCCATTAAAATCAATTCAGAATCTGTAGCAAATGCTCTTGCCACGCCTATACGTTGTCTTTGCCCTCCTGAAAGTTGACAAGGAAAACTATTGCGATACGTATCTGAAGCAAGACCTACCATTTCCAATAATTCGGTTACTCTTTCTTCATATTCTTTTTTCTGTTTTCCTCCGATTTTTAAAACTAAATTGATATTTTCCTCTACGGTAAGATGTGGAAATAATCCTCCATCTTGAATCACATACCCTATCTTCCGTCTTAATTCAGTATCTTTTTGCTTCTTAATGGATATTCCATCAATCAGAATATCTCCTTTGTCAATCGAATTTAACTTATTAATCATTTTTAGAAGTGTTGTTTTTCCACAACCACTTGCTCCGATTAAAATAATAAATTCTCCTGATTGAATGGTCATATTAATGTTATGTAAAACTGCTTTTCCTTTATAACCCTTTGAAACATTTCGAAATTCAATCATCTTATTTTAAAGACTTCCTTCCTTTTTGAAATATATGTTATTTATAACAGATCCTTTATAAAAAGAGTATAAAAGTAAAAGTGCCCCACATAAAAAATAGATTAAAATATCGTTTTTATTGTTCTATAAATTTCTTTTCTAATTCTAGTAGCCTTTTTTTAATCTCCAATCCTCCACCATACCCAACCAAATCACCATTACTTCCAATAACACGGTGACATGGAATAATAATAGAAATTGGATTTTTATTATTTGCCATGCCAACAGCTCGACAGGCTTTTTCTGATCCAATTTGCTCTGCAATCTGTTTATAACTTCTCGTTTCCCCATAAGGAATGGTGCATAATGCCTTCCAATCTTTTCTCTGAAATTCTGTTCCTTTTGGCTCAAGAGGAAGGTTGAATTCTTTTCTCTCACCGTTAAAATATTGCTGTAACTGCTTATGGGCTTCTTTTATTAAATCCGTTTCTCTTTCTATTTTATTTTTTCTATCTTCCTCTTCTACTGAGAATGTCAGCCCGCTAATTCCTGTTTCTGTAGCAGAAATTACAACAGTCCCAATCTCGGTCAAATAGGAATAATAATATTCTTCTCCTGTAAACTCTTCAATATTAATCACGTTAATTCCATTTTCTTTTAATACTCTTACTGTGATTCCGTCCCCTTTGATTTTTGTGTTTGTGAATGTTCCATCATAGATTAAACCACAACCACAACTTGGAGAACGAGTTTGCAAAATAGCCGTCCCCACGTTATGTTCTTTACAAAGAGCTAGAGAGATTTGTGCTCCTTTTTTATATTCTTTTGTAAAGTCTTCCCCTTCTTTACTGAGCACTCGTTCTCCTACGATCTCACAAGGCACACGGGGCACTTTTAACCCTCCCATCACCTCTGGACAAAGAACAATATAATCCTTTCCTTTTAAAAAAGATACTAATTTTTCACTATAATTATTTCCACCGTTATATTTACAGTTTACGCCTAATAAACAGTTGCTTACTGCCAACATGAAATCACCTACTTTTTTTATTTTTATTATAACAAAACAAAGTGTGCTTTACGAGGAGTTTCCTATAACAACATAAAAACGCTCATTCTTACCAAAGTAACATTGTTAAGAATGAGCGTTTTTTCGATTGCTATTTTACAACAAGAATTTCTTCTCCTGCTGTTACTGATCCAGTTTTTTCTTTAAATTCATTATAGTTATCTGTATTGCTTACAATAATTGGTGTGATAGTACGATATCCTTCGGAACGGATTCCTTCTAAATCTACTGTTCCAATCACATCGCCTTTCTTTATCTGATCGCCATTTTTGACTTTAATATCATAATATTTACCATTTAATTGAACGGTATCAATTCCGATATGAATTAATAATTCAAGCCCTGTATTAGAAACAAGTCCAATGGCATGTTTTGTATCAAATACTGCTGCAATCGTTCCATCAAAAGGTGCCATAATTGTACCTTCTTCTGGCTCTACCGCAATACCATTTCCTAACATTTTTTCGGAGAATACACCATCTCCTACTTCTGAAAGTTCCATGGCTTTTCCTGTAAATGGAGAGCAGATAACCGTTTCTTTCTTGTCTTCTGCTTTCTTCTCATCTTTCTTATTATTAGAAGCAACTTCTTCTTTTTTCTCTTCCACAACTGGTGTTGTAACTTCTACAGGCATATCAGATGCGTGTTCTAAATAGTCTTCAAGGTTTGATTTAATAACCGTTACTTTTGGTCCATAAATGACTTGTACACCATTTCCTTTTAAAATAACACCAGATGCCCCAGATGCTTTTAATACGTCTTGTTTTACTTTCTTTTGATCGCTTACAGTAACACGAAGTCTTGTTGCACAACAGTCTAAATCTGTAATATTTGCTTTTCCTCCAAGACCTTCTGTAATCATAGCAGAAACCATATCATCTTCGGAAAGAGCTTCTCCTGCATTTCCACCTTTTCCATTTTTTGCGTCTAAATCGGAACGTTTATAAAGTTTTACTTCTCCGTCCCCATCTTCACGTCCTGGAGTCTTTAAGTTTAATTTTCTAATTAAGAAACTAAATAATAAGTAGTATACAATAAAGTAAACAATACCTACTACTACAATATAAATCCAGTTTGTTTTTGCATTTCCTTGCATAATACCAAAGAGTGTCATATCAATAAGACCACCTGAGAATGTCATACCGACACCAACACCTAAAATATGCATTAACATATAAGCAAGTCCTGCAAAAACACAGTGAATCACATATAAAATAGGTGCTACAAAAAGGAAAGTAAATTCAAGTGGTTCTGTAATACCTGTAATCATAGAAGTTAAAGCAGCAGATAATAAAAGTCCTCCTACGAGTTTCTTTTTCTCTGTTTTTGCGCAATGATACATAGCAAGTGCTGCTCCTGGAAGTCCAAAAATCATAAGAGGGAACTTACCAGACATAAAACGAGTAGCGGATACTGCAAAATGTTTTGTTGTAGGATCTGCAAGCTGTGCAAAGAAAATATTTTGAGCCCCTTCAACCATTTTTCCTGCTACTTCCATTGTTCCTCCAACAGAAGTTTGCCAGAATGGTAAGTAGAATACATGATGAAGTCCAAACGGAATTAAAGCACGTTCCATAAGACCATAGAACCATGTTCCTGCATATCCTGAATTCATAACAAAAGCGCCTAAGTGGTTAATTCCAATCTGTACAGTTGGCCAAACATAGAACATTAAAATACCAACAATTAAATAAACAACGGCAGAAATAATTGGTACAAAACGTGTTCCTCCAAAGAAAGAAAGTACCTGTGGCAATTCAATCTTATAGAAACGATTGTGAAGTGCAGCCACTCCAAGTCCTACAATAATACCACCAAAAACACCCATCTGTAAGGAAGTAATTCCTACAACAGATGTAGTAGAACCAGAAAGCATATTTTCTACGCCACCATTTGCATTAATTAAAGCTCCAATAGAAGCGTGCATAATAAAGAAGGCTACCACACTAGAAAGTGCTGCTACTTCTTTCTCTTTCTTTGCCATACCGATGGCAACACCCATAGCAAATATAATTGGTAAGTTATCAAATACAATACTTCCTGCTGCATTTAAGACAGAAAGAATTGTATAAATAAAAGTTCCTTCTCCCATAAGACCAACAAGCCCATAAGTTTCAAGCATCGTCTGGTTTGTAAAGGAACCACCAATACCGAGGAAAAGCCCGGCTACTGGAAGAATTGAAATTGGAAGCATAAAGGATCTTCCAACGCGCTGTAAAACGCCAAAAATTTTGTCTTTCATACATTTGTCCTCCTTGTTTTTTAATAAATAGCCTTTGTATTATTAATATAAAAAAACTGAGCCACCTCTATTTTCCTATGTAACCCATTATAAAAATAGTATTTTAGCCCTTTATCATTAGTCCTATTATCGGATTTTTATAAAGTATTCCCATTTTATATCTGTTTCATACGAAAATAAAGAGAGCTCAGTCCTGCCTGCTTTACCAGTCACACGCTGATTTTCTTCAACCATATGTGTTCGTTATTTTATTGTTCTACATAGAGATTCTCCGCAAATGAACGGTTAAAAACATCATCTCTTCTTCTGTTATTCTTCTATTATATGTTTTACTAATATGCTCTTGAATGAGTTTAGCACACTCATAATCCTTTGGATATTGCTTTTTAATCATCTCTTGGAATACAATGTCATCGCTTGTGGTCTCTTTATTCTTAAACAATCGCTGTCCAAAAAATTTTAAGTGTGTAATAAATCGACTATAATGCAACGAATCTTCATCAAATTCCATATGATAATATTCGGTTACAATCTCCAATATTTTTTGAATCAATTCGGTAATCTGTACCATACTGCTCATATTCGTATCGAGCTGTGCATTTACAATATGAAGGGCGATAAATCCCGCTTCATCAA
Source organism: uncultured bacterium (assembly GCA_905214925.1). GTDB lineage: Bacteria > Bacillota > Clostridia > Lachnospirales > Lachnospiraceae > Scybalomonas. The sequence continues at coordinate 83,618 of CAJMOB010000012.1, forward strand.
TGGATAATCGAACGCCTAACCGCTGTTCAATTATAGAAAGTGCTTCCACTCCAAGGTTATATTCTTGAGGATAAAAGCATTTTATCTCGGAAAGCATGGCATTTTTATACTCCATATTTTCCTTTTTTCTTGCGATGGCAAAGCTAATATGATCGGTCAATGTAATATAAATGTTATTGTTAAGACGCCGATTCAAAACCTCTTTTGCATGATCAATAATATCGGTACAAACTTCTACATAAGAAAGTGGAATCTCTTCTAATAACTCTTGTAACTTATTCATATTCTTAGCACCGTCCATGCGATACACTTTTTCAATAGCTTCTTCGGCTACAATCTCATTTGCTTTTTTTGAAAAACCAATTCCCAAGCCTCGAAGAATGACTTCTTCTCCATTGTCATCCGTTGCACAGACAATATTATTGTTCACCACTTTTTTGATTTTGTACACTTTTTGCCTCCTCCTCATTTATTCATTCACTTCTCACATCTTTTTCCTAGAAAAAGTAATCTCTTTTACATTATCTTTTACATTATATAGTGGTCTTATTAAAATTCTTTTTCTATTTTCTATATCGTAGAAAAGGCAAGACCATCCCTATAGATATACCAAACAAAGGTACTTATACCCATAGAGATGGTCTTGCCTGCCTTACCAGTCACAAGCCATTATGACTAGTCTCAGTATAACATTAATTCCTTAATATGACAAGATACTTTTTCTTATTTTTCTTCTACAACTTCCTCTTTACGAATGGCTTTTGTACGGATTTCTTCTGTGATCTGTGCGATGAAGTCTTCTAATGATTTGATTCCTTCATCTCCTGCAAAACGGCTACGAACAGAAACTGTTCCATCTGCTTCTTCTTGCTGTCCTACCACTAAAAGATATGGAAGTTTTTCAAGTCTTGCTTCACGAATCTTGTATCCAATCTTTTCAGAACGATTATCTACACTGCAAAGCACTTGATTTTTCTTAAGTTCTGCTGCTACTTTATTGGCATAGTCTGCATATTTTTCTGAAATTGGTAATACACGAACTTGTTCTGGACATAACCATGTTGGGAATTTTCCAGCATATTTTTCAATTAACCAAGCAAGTGTTCTTTCATAACATCCCATAGATGTTCTATGGATAATATAAGGACGAGCTTTTTCGCCATTTTGATCGATATAGAACATATCAAACTGTTCTGCGATAGCACAGTCTAATTGAATTGTGATCATAGTATCTTCTTTTCCATATACGTTCTTTGCTTGGATATCGATCTTAGGTCCATAGAATGCAGCTTCGCCTTCTGCTTCCACAAAGTCTAAATTCTTTTCTCTTAATACTTTGCGGATAGTATCCTGTGTTTTTTCCCAGTATTCTTCATCACCTAAATATTTTTCACGGTTGTTTGGATCCCATTTTGATAAACGATATGTCACATCATCTTGAAGTCCTAATGTTCTCATGCAGTAATCAGAAAGCTCTAAACAAGCGATCATTTCTTCTTCCACTTGATCCGGACGAATTACTAAATGACCTTCTGAAATTGTAAACTGACGAACACGAGTTAATCCGTGCATTTCTCCTGAATCTTCATTACGGAATAATGTAGATGTTTCTCCATAACGGATTGGGAGATCGCGGTAAGAATGTTGTTCTGCTTTATATACATAGTACTGGAATGGACAAGTCATAGGACGAAGAGCCATCACTTCTTTATCTTTTTCTTCATCTCCAAGAACGAACATACCATCTTTATAATGATCCCAGTGTCCTGAAATTTTATATAAATCAGATTTTGCCATTAATGGTGTTTTTGTACGAACATATCCACGGTTATTATCTTCTTCATCTTCGATCCATCTTTGAAGTGTTTGAATAATTTTTTGACCCTTTGGCATTAATAAAGGAAGTCCTTGTCCGATAACATCAACAGTTGTAAAGAGTTTCATCTCTCTTCCTAAACGGTTGTGATCGCGTTTTTTAATATCTTCTAAATGTTCTAAGTAAGCATTTAATTCTTCTTTTGTAGCGAAAGCTGTTCCATAAATACGTTGTAACTGAGCCTTGTTAGAATCCCCTCTCCAGTATGCCATAGAAGAAGAAATTAATTTAAATGCTTTAATTCCTTTTGTATTCATTAAGTGAGGTCCTGCACAAAGATCAGTAAATCCATCGCCTTGACGGTAGAAAGAAATTTCAGCACCTTCTGGTAAATCTTCAATTAATTCTACTTTATAAGGTTCCTCTTTTTCTTTTGCAAAAGCAATCGCTTCTTCTCTTGATAAAGTGAAACGCTCTAAACGATTTCCTTCTTTGATGATTTTTTTCATTTCTTTTTCTAATTTATCTAAATCTTCTTTTGAGAAAGGTTCTGCATCAAAATCATAGTAAAAACCTTCTTCAATGGCTGGTCCGATTGCTAATTTTGCATTTGGGAATACACGTTTTACCGCCTCTGCTAATACGTGAGAGGCTGTGTGACGAACGACTTGTAACCCTGCTTTATCTTTTGCTGTTAAAATGTTAAGCTCACAATCTTCTTCTAACACTGTGCGTAAGTCTACAACTTCTCCATTTACTTCTCCTGCACATGCCATACGAGCTAAGCCTTCACTAATATCCATTGCAATATCATATACACTTTTTGCTTCTTGATACTCTCTAACAGATCCATCTTTTAATTGAATTTTCATAATTTTTCTCCCTTTCTTCTACATTGTTGTTCATACGATTTTTCATGCTGTTTCACAATAAGAAACTCTATATGATAAGAAACAAAATTTTCTTCTCTACCAGTTGCACATAGCGTTTTTTTATCTTTTAGGATAGCTCGCTTTGCGAGGAATTTCCTATAACATAAAAAAAGCACTCCAAATGGAATGCTTTTTCGATCTATACTGCATGAAAACACTCCATACAGGGACGGGAGCTACCCGCGGTTCCACCCTGTTTGTTTTTCATGTAAAAACCTCTCAATTTAGATGATAACGGAATCACCGTGCCGTATTAGGGCCACTCCGAGGTGGTTTTCAGACTGATTCTTCACCAAGATTCTTCCAGCTTATTGAATCTCTCTCTGGGATGTTTCCACAGCTTACTGTCCTCTTCAACGTTTTTTATATTTTTTTATACGTCGTCATTCTACTTCAAATTTTTTTCTCTGTCAAGACTATTTCCAAAAAAAAGCAATGATTTTTTCTTCCAAACGCTATATACGCCCTTATATTCATGATATACTAAAAACGCTCAAATCATCAATACATAATGAGCACTTAGTATATAAATAGAATGAAACAGAAAGGAATTTACAATTTTATGAGAAACTATAAAAAATTTTCAAAAAAGACTTCCGCTCTCTTTTTATCATTGATAGTAACAATGACTTCCACAATTGCACTTCCTTCCACTATATCTGCTGCTACCATCAAATTAAATAAAACAACAGCTACCATTCAAGTTGGAAAAAAGACAACGTTATCCGTAAAAGGCACTTCTAAAAAAGTAACTTGGAGTAGCAAAAACCGCACCATTGCTTCTGTTAATAAAAAAGGGGTTGTTACTGGTAAGAAAAAAGGAACAACCTATATTTATGCGAAAGTAGCGGGAAAAACACTCCGTTGTAAAATAACCGTAAAGGCAAAAACTGCCTCTTCTTCTACAAGTGCTTCTACTTCCATTGTTGTAAATGGAACTTCTTTAAAACTTGGCGATTCAGTCAGCACATTAAAAACAAAATTTGGGGAACCTGCTCGCATTGATAAAAGCATTTATTCTTTTGACTATTATATTTATAATAATAAAGATTATAAACATTTCTTTATGGCAGGTGTACAAAATAATAAAGTTGTAGCACTTTATAGCGATACGGCTACTTTCCAAGTGGGACAATTAAATCCCTCTTGCTCCATTAACAAGGTAAATAGTATTTTAAAGACTTCCATTTCTTCTACAGAAACAGAGGCTTTTGTTACTTCAAATGGATTAAATTATCATTTACTCTTTGATCAGCTTGGCGAGAAAAATTTAGTAGGTGTTCTTGTTTCTTCTGTTCCTCTTACACAAAAAACACGTACCTCTACCATTTTAGCCGCAGAAGAAAAGGAAATTTTTGATCTTTGTAACTCCGCCCGTGTTCGAGAAGGTCTCTCTCCTTTTACTTGGTCTGATAAAGCCGCCACCGCCAGCCGCAATCACAGTACTGATATGATGAAAAATAACTATTTTTCTCATACAAGTCCTTCTGGATCAACGCCTGCTACTCGTATGACAAACGCAGGAATTTCTTGGAGAAGTGTTGGCGAAAATATCATCGCAGGATACAAGGACGGTATCTCTGCAAATAATGGCTGGCTTAATAGTTCTGGTCATCGTAGCAATATGTTTGGCAACTTCACTTATTTAGGTGTTGGTGGTGCAACTGGTGGAAGCTACGGAATCTACTTTACGCAAGGATTTTATTCTTAGTCTTTTGGATAAGACAAATAACAAAAAATAAGAAGCTCGAAAAGAGCTTCTTATTTTTTATTGCCAGTGTAAGCAATATTATTCTCCTTATTTTACACAATCTCCATTTGTTTCTATCACTTTTTGATACCAAGCAAATGATTTTTTTGGAATTCTTTTTAATGTTCCATTTCCTGCATTATCTTTATCAACATAGACAAATCCATATCTTTTCTTCATTTCACCAGTGGAAGCACTAACAAGATCGATCCAACCCCATGGAGTATAACCAATGAGATCCACACCATCTTCTTCTACTGCATTTATCATCTCTTTTATATGTGCTTGTAAATAAGTGATACGATATTCATCATCTATCGTTCCATCCTCTTTTACCTCATCCACAGCTCCAAGCCCATTTTCAACAATAAATAATGGTTTTTGATAGCGATCATAAAGAGCATTCATTGTAATGCGAAGTCCCATCGGATCAATTTGCCATCCCCATTCACTTGCTTTTAAATAAGGATTTTTAAGAGATTTTATAACATTACCACCCGTTGATACTCCTGCATTTTTATCCGCACTTGTAAGACGAGAAGAATAGTAACTAAATGCAATGAAATCGACCGTATTTTCTGATAGAATCTTTTCATCTCCCTCTCGCATTTTTATTTGAATCCCTTCTCTTTCTAATTTCTTTAATGCATATGCTGGATAAGCACCTCTTGACTGAACATCAATAAAGAAATAGTTATCCCGATCCCGTTTCATAGCTTCAAATACATCCTCTGGTTTACAAGTGAGAGGATAAAATTGTCCTGCTGCTAACATACAACCAACTTGATTTTTCTCATCAATTTCATGGGCTAACTTTGTAGCAAGAGCAGAAGCTACTAACTCATGATGAGCCGCTTGATATTTGATTTCCTCTTGGTTTTCTCCTTCTTTAAAACGAATTCCTGCACCCATAAAAGGAAGATGCATTAACATATTGATCTCATTAAATGTCATCCAGTATTTTACTCTTCCTTTGAATCTTGTGAACAAAACTTTGCAGTAATTCAAATAGCAATCAATTAACTCTCGACTTCTCCAAGAACCATACTTTTCCTCTAATGCCAATGGTACATCAAAATGACAAATTGTAATAACAGGCTCTATATGGTATTTCAATAATTCATCAATCACATTTTCATAAAAGGCAAGCCCTTCTTCATTTGGCTCTTTTTCTTCCCCTGTTGGAAAAATTCTTGACCATGCAATAGAAAAACGATAACACTTAAATCCCATCTCTGCCATAAAAGCAATATCTTCTTTCCAATGATGATAAAAATCAATTGCTTCATGAGAAGGATAATAAGAATCTTTTGGCAACTTATGATAGTCAAACTTTCCTTCCATTACAGCTCTTCTATTTTCTCCCCATGGAATCACATCCACAGTACCAAGCCCCTTATTTCCTTCCAAATAACCACCTTCACATTGGTTTGCAGCTGTCGCTCCTCCCCATAAAAAATCCTTTCTTAAACCACTCATAATATCACCCTTTCTCATACTCAAATTTTCTTATTATTACTTTTTCGTACATAAAAATCATTTTTTAAGTTTATTACATTTCTTTTATTTAATTACTTTTATTAATTCATCTCCTGCTACTATATCGCGTCCATCAATGCTTAATACTGTCCCATATTCAAAAGAATTACTAATAATAACAGGGGTAATAACATCGTACCCTTCTTCTTTTATTTTATCAATATCAAACTCAACAAGTGGTGCACCTACTTCCACTCGATCTCCTGATTTTGCAATGGCTTTAAAATGTTTTCCACCAAGCTTTACCGTATCAAGCCCAATATGAATTAACACTTCTACTCCATCATCAGACTTTAATCCAATCGCATGTAATGTATCAAAAATATTTACAACAGTACCATTGATTGGAGAAACGGCAAGCCCCTCTTCTGGAATAATAGCAACTCCTTTTCCTAAAATTTCTTCTGCAAAAGTTGGATCATTCACTTCTTTTAATGGCACTGCCTTTCCTGTCACTGGTGCATAGACTGTCATTCCACCTTCCATTTTTGGAACATTTTGTCTTTCTTTTTTCTCCGCTGTTTCTTTTTCCACTTCCTTATTTTCTTGTTGTGTTTCAACCTCTTCCACTGGATCTTTATATAAAATAAATGAAATAACAAACGCTACTACAAAAGCAATGGCAGTTCCTATAATCGCCATATAAAAACTTCTTAAACTATCTTCCCCAATATAACTTGGAAGAGTTAATAATCCAGGGGAACCTCCTGCATAGTTACGAACTCCCATAAGCCCTACAAAAAATCCGCCGACACCACCACCTATCATAGACGCATAAAGTGGAGTTCTGAATCGTAAGTTAATACCATATAATGCTGGTTCTGTAATTCCACATACTGCGGTAATTCCTGATGAAAAAGCTAGCTGTTTGATCTCAGATACCTTACTTTTTACTCCAACAGCAAGTGTTGCTCCTCCCTGCGCAATATTGGAAGCTAAGTTACTTGGATACACCATTGTATCATATCCTAGCGTCATACGATTGTTAATACCAACTGGAATAATAGCATAATGCGTTCCTGTCATAACAAGAAGTGGGAATAATGCTCCTAATAATGTTGTGACAATCCATCCATAACTTTCCATTGCACGCAATCCATCTGCGATAAAGTTACTGATAATATATCCAACTGGGCCTAGTACAGAAAGCATAACAATACCACATACTAGCGCAGTAATTAATGGTTTTGTAAAAAATTTAACTGCTTTTGGAGATACTCTATCCGCAATCGGCTCTACTAATGACATAAACCAAACAGTTAAAATAATTGGAATAACAGAAGAAGAATAACTTGCATTATAAATAGGAATCGCAAATAAATGAATCGATTCTCCTGCTTCTTTCGCTGTCGTTACCATGTTAATAAAATTTGGATGCAATAACATACCACCTAACATCATTGCTAGATATGGATTACATTTAAATTTCTTTGCAGCCGAATTGGCAAGTAAAATAGGCAAGAAATAAAAAGTAGCATCACCCATAAAATTTAAAATCTGATAACTTTGTTGATCAGAACTTACCAGTTTTAGTGCCACAAGCAAAGAAAGCACGGCTTTTAACATACCCGCTGCCGTTAATGCTGGCAAAATTGGTGTAAAAATTCCTGATAAAGTATCGATAGCTCTTGCACCAAGACTTTTTTTCTCTTCCTCTTTTTGCTTTTCTCCCTTTCCTTCTTGAATATTTGCCATTTCGACTAATGGTTTATAGACACTTCCAACATCACTTCCAATAATAATCTGATATTGGCCTCCACTGCTAACAACGCCCATAACGCCTTTTAATTTTTTGATTTCTTCTGTTTTTGCTTTTTTCTCATCTTTTAAGTTAAAGCGTAATCTCGTAGCACAATGAGTCAAACCATCAATGTTCTTTTCGCTACCAACAAGTTCTAAAATACTCTTAGCTAAATCCTTGTAATTCATAAAATTCCTCCTTTTTATTAGAACAAAGTGTGCGCCCAACACTCTATAACATAAAAAACACCTAAACAAAGAAATCTCTTTTTCTTCATTTAGGTGTTGCCTTTCGTAACAATCCTTTACATTGTAATTCTTTTTATATGAACGGTTAAATAAACAAGCTCATCTTCTGTCATTTCTCGATGATATTCTTTTTTTACATATTCTCTTACCTTTAAAGCACATTGATACTCGGTTTTATACTGCTCTTTTAACACTTGTAAAAACTCTGTATCGTCTCCTTCTATCTCCATTCCTGTTAAAATGCGATTTACTAAAAACTTTAAATGAGTGAGAAATCGCTCATAATGTATGGAATATTCATCTAACTCTTTTTGAAAATGATATTTTACAATATTCACAATATTTTGTATCATTTTTGTCATTTCTGTTGTTTGACGCATTTCCATACAGTCCATAGACGCATTAACAAGATGAAGGGCTATAAAACCAGCCTCATCTTCTGGTAACACAATACCAAGCCTTCTTTCAATAATGGAAAGGGCTTCTTTTCCTACAAGATATTCGTGGTTATAAAATCTCTTAATCTCCCAAAGTAAAGCATTGCTCACCTCAATCCCTTGCTTTGCTCTTTGAATGGAAAAACTAATGTGATCGGTTAATGTGATATAAATATTATCACTTAATTTTTTTCCAAGAGAAAATTTTGCATAATGAATAATTTCATTTGCAACTTGAACATGCTCGAGAGGAGTTTTAGAAAGTAATAGTTTTAACTGTTCTAAATAATCTTTTTCATCATATTTATAAATTTTTTCAATCTTACTCTCTTCGATTGCGTCGCCTGATTTTTTCTTAAATCCAAGACCACAGCCCATAACAAGCACTTCTTGTCCACTTTCATCTTGTGATTGTACTAAATTATTATTAATTACTTTTATAACTTTCATACCAAGTTTCACTCCCATTCCTCGCTTCTTCTTATGTTTTTAAAGGAAGTTCTCCAACTATTTAAATATTTGTCTTATATCTTTTTTATCATACAAAAAAAGACTATCCTCTTGTAACATAAGTTCACTTTGAATGAGCCTTTTAGTAACAAGTGGTATAGCCTGCCTAACCAGTAACAATCCAACTATATAACTAATATTATTATAGTAATAGTTTATTCTTTTGTCAATCTTTATTTTTCATATTTTTTTTATTCCTATTTTGTTATAATATTAACTAATTTTTTTTAAAAATAAGATTATTTTTTTATTTATTCTTCCTTCTTGTTCTATTCCCTTGTATGCAAAGGAGCTATCCCCACACTTAGGATAACTCCTTTATCTACAGAACAAAGTGTACCTTTCACACTCCTCGCGACTTTCGATAACTTCTAGCAACGTACACTTTGCCGCGCGGTCGCAGTTTACGAAGTAAAATTTTCCCCATTGCGACCTGCGCATCCTTCGCACGTAGTGCTTTTCATATGCTCTCGTTCAATTAACGAATTCTATCAAGAACTTCTAAAAATCTTTTCACTGATACATTTTTTCTATATAATACAAATCCTAACATTTCAATTGAGTTTAATTCTACCATAACAATCTTCCTTTCTTACTTGACAATCTTTTTATTTATTTTATATTTCAACAATTTTTCTTTCGTATTTGCTTATCTTCTTTACATGTATTATTCTATCACATTTTTACAGAAAGGACATTGTAAAACGGTTTTTAAAAATTGCAATTTGACCTCATATATTTATCTTGCAAAGTGATATCTCTTTCTATTTTGCACACTATTTCTTATGTATTTTCTATTGAATTCTCCAGTTTTTATTGATTTTCAACATTTTATGATATATAAACTCTTTCTTCACCATTTATATATATTGCAATTCAAACTTTAAACTCTTATATTTATATGTATCTAAATGCAATCTTCAAATCCATTGATTCCCTATGAGAACTCTTCTCTTTTCTTTCTGAAAGATTGCTTTATGTTCTTGATTTTTCGATAACTTTTCTTACATAATGCCTGTTTCTCCATATCTTATAATAATCTTGCAGTTAAAATTTCTAATAACGCTCCACTTAAATCTTTATCCAAATCCATTGTATGAAGCTGTGAAATCGTTGTTGCAACTGCTTGTTCTTTTTTTATCATTGTATATAAACTGTCTTTTAAACGAAATGCAATCTCGGCTTGATTTAAGAAATGAAATACTCGTTCTATTACTTGATTATTCTGTACCTCTATAAGGTTTTCCAAACAAATTTGTATCGTTTGATTGGTATCTATCTTTGGTAATTTTATGAGAACTGTTCTTTTCTCTTGATCATAAGTTGCTTTTACAACGATTGTATCTTCCCCTACTTTTACTCGAACCTCTTCTTCTCCGATCTCATATCCATAAAGTTCTATCATATAACTTCTTTGTTTTGGAATCAGACATTGCTCTCCTTGAACAGAGGCAATTTTAAAACTTTTCTCATCATTTTCCCTATATTCCATTGTCGTCATAGCACAAATCCCTTGTTCATACCTACAAGTTTCATTGTCATCTTCATATAAGGTAAACTGCCCATCCTTCCCTGCAAATATTTTTATATGCAAGGAGTCTGGATTTCTTCCAACTTGTGTAGCTGAAATCTCTTCTGTAAATGGAAGAATTCCTCCTGCCTTTGCCAACACCGGAATACTTTTTAGTGTTCGATACATATCCAATGTTCGATCGCCGTCATAGACCATTCCTGTATCGAGATCATACCATATTCCTTCTGGTAACCAAACCGTAACTTTTGCAACATTTAATCCTTCTATCCTTTTTGTTGTAATCGGAGCTACGATCATTTCACTGCCAAAGAAATATTGATTTTTTACTTGATATGCCTCTTCTTTTTCTGGATATTCATAGTACATTGGCATAATAAGAGGCATTCCCTCTTGATAGTTTCGATAATTCATCGTATACAAATATGGTAACATTTTATGACGTTGTCTTAATGCCTCTCCCATCACAACTTCTGTTTCCTTTTTAAATCTCCAAGGCTCTTTTCCATTAAATTCACTACAAGAACTATGCAAACGCATAATTGGTGAGTAGATTCCAAGCTGTGTCCACCTTGCCATCATTTCATCATCCTTATAGCCCATCATATGTCCACCAATATCATGGCTCCACCAACCATATCCAATATTCGAAGCGGTTGCTGTAAAATATGGCTGGAACTGCAAGGAATCCCATGTTGTAATCGTATCCCCTGAAAATCCAACTGGATAGCGATGACTGCCTACTCCTGCATATCTTGAAAATGTCATTGGACGCTTTCCATTTCGTTTGCTATCTAAAAAATGAAAATGATTTAAAATCCACAATGGATCAAGCCCTTCTATTTTTGTAGTACTTCCTTGTTGCCAATCGATCCACCAAAAATCCACACCTTCTTCCTCTCTTGGATGATGTAAATATCGAAAGTATGCTTCTATAAACTTTGGATCTGCTAAATCACATACGACTGGATCTTCTTGTTCATAAGCAACGTCCATCGCCTTTGCCATCTCTTCATACATTTCTTCATGACCTCGCACACCATCCGCTGGATGCACATTTAAAGTTACCTTCATTCCTCTCTCAGAACATTTCACAAAAAGCATCATTAGCCGCGAAACTATTGTTAGAAAAAATTCAAACTGGAACTTTATCAACATCTTCCAAACAAAAAACCGACGTCATTATTGTGGAAAGAGACTCTGTTATTGCTCTACCTAATAAAAAACATTAACAAGAAAAACATTGCAGGAACTTATCACATTCATAGGAAATATTCAAATAGAACTATACTATTCCTACTTATCTTATATCTTTCATATAAATGAAAAGGAGCTATCTCTTCTCTTAAGATAGCTCCTTTTTTATAAAAAAGACTATTTCTTTTCTTTCACTTCTTCTTGCACTTTGGCAATAAACTCTTCTAATGTCATTGTCACATTTTCACCAGAATCACGGTAACGAACAGCAACCGTTCCTTGCTCTTCTTCTTTTGCACCTACAATTACCATATAAGGAACTTTTTCAAGCTGAGCTTCTCTAATCTTGTAACCAATTTTTTCTGATCTTATATCTTTTTCCGCACGGATTCCAGCTGTTTCTAATGCTTTATAGATTTTATCTGCGTATTCGCTGTTCTTATCAGAAATTGGAAGAACTTTAGCTTGTACTGGAGCTAACCATACAGGGAATTTACCTGCAAAGTGCTCGATTAAAATACCAATGAAACGTTCAATAGAACCAAAAGCAACACGGTGAATCATAATTGGACGATGTTTTTCTCCATCCGCACCAATATATTCTGCATTAAAACGAAGTGGTAATTGGAAATCTAACTGAATTGTTCCACACTGCCATGTTCTTCCAATGGAATCTTCTAAGTGGAAATCGATCTTTGGTCCATAGAACGCTCCATCTCCTTCGTTTATAACATAAGGAAGTCCGAGTTCATCAAGAGCCTTTCTTAACCCTTCTGTTGCTAATTCCCAATCTTCATCGCTTCCCATACTATCTTCTGGTCTTGTGGAAAGTTCTACATGATATTTAAATCCAAATAAACTGTATACCTCATCAATAAGACGAGCAACCCCTTTGATTTCGTCTGTGATCTGATCTGGTGTCATAAAGATATGCGCATCATCTTGTGTAAAACAACGAACACGGAACAAACCATGTAATGCACCAGATTTTTCATGACGATGAACTAATCCTAATTCCCCAACACGCATTGGAAGATCTCGATAAGAATGAGGTTCCATTTTGTATACTAACATTCCACCTGGACAGTTCATTGGTTTTACAGCAAAATCCGTATCATCGATTACTGTTGTGTACATATTTTCTTTATAATGATCCCAGTGACCAGATGTTTCCCATAATTGGCGATTTAACATAATTGGTGTAGAAACTTCTACATATCCTTCTCTTCTATGAAGTTCTCTCCAATAATCAATTAATGTATTTTTTAAGATCATTCCCTTTGGTAAGAAAAATGGGAATCCAGGACCTTCATCTAAAAGTGCAAATAATCCTAACTCTTTTCCTAACTTTCTATGGTCACGTTTTTTTGCTTCTTCCATCATTGTCAAATAAGCATCTAATTCTGATGCCTTTGGAAAAGCAGTACCATAAATTCTTGTAAGCATTTTATTTTTTTCACTTCCACGCCAATAAGCACCTGCAATAGAAGTTAATTTAAATGCCTTTACATATTTTGTAGACATTAAATGAGGTCCTGCACATAAGTCTACATATTCCCCTTGTTTATAAAAACTAATGGTTTCTCCTTCTGGCAATTCTTCAATTAATTCCACTTTATATGGCTCTTCTTTTTCTTTCATAAACGCAATGGCTTCTTCTCTTGGAAGCTCAAAACGTTCTAAAGGAAGATTTTCTTTTACAATTTTTTTCATTTCTGCTTCGATTTTTTCTAAATCATCTGGTGTAAAAGGTGTTTCCCGATCGAAGTCATAATAAAAACCATCGGCAATGGAAGGTCCAATTGCTAATTTTGTTTCTGGATAAAGACGTTTTATTGCTTGTGCCATAATATGAGATGCTGTATGGCGAAACGCATGTCTTCCTTCCTCTGAATTAAAATCAAAAATTTCTAATTCACAATCTTCCAAAACAACAGTACGAAGATCTGCTTCCTCTCCATTTATTTTTGCTACACAAGCATTGGAAGCAATACTTCCACCTAGTGATTTTGCAATTTCAATAATAGACATTGGCTGTTCAAATTCACGAACAGAACCATTTTTAAAAGATACTTTCATTTTTTTACTTCCTCCTATCATGTTATCTAAAGAATAAAGTGTGCATTACTCTCTTTGCGAGAATTCCTATAACATAGTCAAGACCACCGGCTTAGCCGGTGGCTTGATTTGACCCTATAAGGGTCATT